>NZ_JBYLHY010000099.1:0-695 GCF_057749925.1 Paenibacillus sp. sgz302191 | reverse complement strand
TGGACGTGCCGGAGGATGCGACGATCCATCGGCTGTTCGAGGAGCAGGCGCTGCGGACGCCGGACCGTCCGGCGGTAACTTATCGCGGGCGGTCGTGGACGTACCGGGAGCTGAATGCGCGGGCGAACCGGCAGGCCCGCCTGCTGATCGCCAAAGGCATCGGCGCGGAAAGCAGGGTTGGCATCATGGTCAAGCCGTCGCTGGAGATGGCCGCGGGTGTACTCGGCATCCTCAAAGCCGGAGCGGCGTACGTGCCCATCGATCCGGATTATCCGAAGCAGCGCATCGCTTATGTGCTCGCCGATAGCGGCGCGCCGGTGCTGCTGACGCAAAGCGGCTTGCCCGTGCCGGCGGAATACGGCGGCGAGGTGCTGCGGCTGGACGGCGAGGGAGCAGCGTCCATGCTGGCCGGAGAAGTCGGTCTGTCCGACGAACTCAATCCGCTCACGGCGGCAGGAGCGCATCATCTGGCCTACATGATTTATACGTCGGGCACGACCGGCCAGCCGAAAGGCGTTATGGTCGAGCATGACTCTTTGGTCAACCTGTGCTGCTGGCACAACAGGGCTTTCGAAGTTACTGCCGAGGACCGCAGCGCCAAATACGCCGGGTTCGGGTTTGACGCTTCCGTGTGGGAGCTGTTCCCGTACTGGATAGCCGGGGCGAACATCCATGTGATCGACGAAGCGATCCGG
>NZ_JBYLHY010000098.1:0-787 GCF_057749925.1 Paenibacillus sp. sgz302191 | reverse complement strand
ATGGGAAAAATATGCATTTATATACCGGCGGTCAAGGGGATGTAACGGTTGTATTCGCTTCCGGTTGGGGCACGGCCAATCCGTATATTGATTTTTACCCGCTGTATGAGAAGCTCGCGCCACATGTTAAATTCGCAGTTTACGACCGGTTCGGCTATGGGTACAGTGATACGACGGACAAGAAGCGTGACATCGATACAATAACGAACGAAATACACGAAGTGCTGCAGGCATCCGGCCAAAAGCCGCCTTACCTGTTTGTGGGACATTCGCTAGGATCCCTTGAAACGCTCCGTTTTACACAGAAATACCCGGACGAGGTACAGGGCATCGTGATGCTGGATGGCGGAAGTCCGGAATATTACTACAATGATGCCGAGGCGCCGGTAAGCGGCTTTATGTATAAGCTGCTCATAAAAACAGGCGTAATTCGGATGCTCTTTCACTCCGACAGCGTGATCGAAAACTCGCGCTCCATTCGCAACGGCTTGAAGTTCGTGCCGGATGAACTGAAGCAGATTGACCTGACAGCCTCATTGCTTAAGCTTGACAATGCCAATATACAGGACGAGGTGCGTCAAGCCCGGAGTAATGCAAAGGTCGTATTGGATGACAAAAAGCCTCTCCCTTTCCCGCTTACCGTGCTGACATCCGATTACTTAGGGGTTACCAATGACGTTTGGAACAAATACGAAAAGGAATTTACTTCCTGGTCCGTGCAAGCGAAGCAATTAGTGCTTAAGGATACCGAGCATTATATTCATCAATATCGCCCTGATCTCGTTGC
>NZ_JBYLHY010000097.1:0-808 GCF_057749925.1 Paenibacillus sp. sgz302191 | reverse complement strand
GTTTGTCGGCCTGCGTCGTCGTACGCATAAGCGTACTCGGATATAAGGCTGCCGTCCGGTTTCTTGTTCACGAGCTTCATCAACCGGTTGTTTTTGTCAAACGCATACTCTTCCTTCACTCCGCCCTCGTAAGCAATCGACGTCCGGTTGCCGTTCTCGTCGTAGGTGTAGGCAGTTGTCTTGCCTTGGAACGATACGGTCGACATCCGGCTTGACTTGTCGTAAGTGTAGGATGTAACGAAGCCTTTGGAATCCGTGACGGTTTCGATGCTGCCTACGGCGTCATAGGTGTAGGCAATCTGCGTAATTCCGCCTTTGGAAATCTGCAGGATACGGTTATTCCCGTCGTACGTATAACTGCTTGCCCCGCTCTCGTCGGTCATCGACGCCCGGTTGCCCGCTTCGTCGTACGTATAAGCGATCGAATCGCCTGTTTCTTTGACGGTTCTTTCCAGCAGCAGGTTCCTGTTGTCGTACACATAACGGGTATGGTTGCCGTTGCGGTCGGTCATCTCCGCTGCGTTCAGAGCCAGATCATAGCGATACGCGATCGATTGACTCAACGCGTTCGTGACCGAACGCAGCAATCCGAACGCCCCGTAGCGGTAGCGGGTGACTTTCCCTTTGCCGTCCGTCATGTCCAGCTTGTTGCCGGCCATGTCGTAGCTGTATGCAACGCTGACGTCTAACGGGTCGGTGACCCGGATGAGACGTCCGGCAGGATCGTAATCGTACGATTTGGCATGGCCTAATGCGTCCGTCTCCTTGACTTTCTCGCCCGCCGGATTGTATTGGTACAGAGCGGTGA
>NZ_JBYLHY010000096.1:0-814 GCF_057749925.1 Paenibacillus sp. sgz302191 | reverse complement strand
CCCGTTCACTTCGATGTATTCCAGAGCCTCATAAAGCCGCTCCCCCATTGCCTTGCAATCAGCTTTTTTTGTCAGGCTGTCAGGATCGGGGAAGAAATGAATGTTGAAAAGCAGCGCTCGCCGGTACCGGGTATTGACCTCACGTGTCTGCCCGCTGTTAATTTGCAAAACAAAAAAAGCAGGCTCTTGGAAACCCTGCTCAATTCGCTCAATATACTTGGGCATGGTGGAATCCAATTCATCTAGCCTGCCCAGGATGCCGTTTCTAATGGTTTCCTCAATCATGCTACCACCCCAAATGTCGCTTCATGAATTGTTCCAATTTGCGCTCAAGAATAGCCGGCATCTCACGCTCCAACTCATCAACGGAAATCGTCAGCATGAAGCGCCCTTCTACCCAGCCGGCATGGTCCCTCGTCCGGTGTCCATGCTCAACGTACATCGCATATTCAACAGGATTGATGACTTCGACTTGGAATTCTGTTCCGACTCGTTGAATCTGCCCAATTGTCCAACCTCTCCGCAAGTCACCTGTCAATACGGGCGTCCGGGCTATTGTCTTCGCCAGCAGCCGGGCTGCAAGCTCCCTGATACAGTCTTCAACAAATCGCGTCCAATCCGCGCCCATCTGCTCAAGACTTCGCTGCATTTCCTTCAATCCGTTGAATTCGAAATCACCGATGCCGCTCACGCCCGGCCCGTCCTTTTCAACATAATCTCCTGGTGCGTCGGGTACCGGAAGGGCTCGCCGGCTTGTTTGCCTTCGAACGTCATTCCATTCTGCAGCACGTAGATGTGACTCCCTGCCTTGATC
>NZ_JBYLHY010000095.1:0-900 GCF_057749925.1 Paenibacillus sp. sgz302191 | reverse complement strand
GCAGCTGCAGCCGATCGGCGTAGCCGGGGAGCTGTGCATCGCGGGCCGGGGACTGGCCCGGGGCTACAACAACCGGCCGGAGGAGACGCGGGAGAAGTTCGTGGAGGATCCGTTCGCGCCTGGCGAGCGGATGTACCGCACGGGCGATTTGGCGCGGTGGCTGGAAGACGGCAGCATTGAATATTTGGGCCGCAAGGACCTGCAGGTGAAAGTGCGGGGCTTCCGGATCGAGCTGTCGGAAATCGAGGCGCAGCTCGTCGTGCATCCGGCGGTACAGGCGGCGGTCGTGGCCGGCATCCGGGATGCGAGCGGCAATACCGCCTTGTGCGCCTACGTGGTGCCGGAATGGCTGCTGGAAGGCGAGCTGCAGGACGATTTCACGCAGACTCTGCAGGCCGCTCTGGCGCAAAAGCTGCCGGAATACATGGTGCCGCAGCACTGGGTGCAGATGAGTGAGCTGCCGCTGACGCCCAACGGCAAGGTGGACCGGCGGGTGCTGCCGCAGCCGGAAATGACGGCGGTGGCGACGGATCACAAGGAGCCGGCAAGCGAACTGGAAACGCTGCTGGCGGAGATTTGGCAGGACGTGCTGGGCCTGATGATCGTCGGTACGCGGGACAATTTCTTCGCGCTGGGCGGCGATTCGATCAAGGCGATCCAGATGGGCAGCCGCCTGCACAAGCACGGATGGAAGCTGGAGATGAAGGACCTGTTCCAGCACCCAACGATCGAGCAGGTGATTCCATACCTGCAGCGGGCCGAAACGAAACCGGCAGATCAGGGACCGGTACAGGGCGAAGTGCTGCTGACCCCGATTCAGCAGTGGTTTTTCGAACGGAACTTTACCGATCGCCATCACTGGAACCAGTCGATTATGCTGCATGCGCCGTCCGGCTTTGA
>NZ_JBYLHY010000094.1:0-921 GCF_057749925.1 Paenibacillus sp. sgz302191 | reverse complement strand
AGCCTATTTTGCAAATACCGGATGGAAAACGGCGGCTTCGTGGAGTAGCGATTTACGAGCCGTCTGCGGCGGAAGTCCAACGTTTCAGTCGAAGGGTCCGCCCGGATACCGAGTTGCAGCTCGCGCCGCTTGATGGCCCGTTCGCTTGCTGTGTCAACAAACTGATCAGAAAGGAACTGATCGACGGCAGCGGTAACAGAATCGATCTCCGCGCCTTCCGTTTGCATGATTTCGTTCATTTCCTTCACGTCATGGTAGAGCTCCGGCAGATGCCGGATTAAATCAGGCATGTAGCGTCACCGTCCCCGCTGCCGGTATTTGATCGGCGACAAGCGTGATGTTGCCGGCGCTGCCGTTCAGCTTCGTATTGGCTATGTCCGATACTCCTGAAACACTCAAAATTCGCGCCTCAACCTGACTCACACGGACGACGAGCTGCTTCTCCGCTGCCCAGGATTGCCGGAGAGACAGCAGATACGCCGCGAATATGCTGACGATTTCGGGCTGCACTTGCCCGACTGTCACGCCGGCGGCGAGCGTAAGAGTCGTTTCCACATTTACCGTTAGATTTGTCACACCCGCAATTGTAACGCGATGGCCGATAGGAGCCAGGCCAATGCCTTCTCCGCTATTCGTAGTTGGGTCTATGGCGGTTTGCACGTCGTTGACGAGCGTCGCAGACGGCGGATTGAAGTCGGCTGCTATGATCGTACATTTCACCGTTCCGCCGCCTTGCCATGCAGGGGACACCTTCACCCCGCCAACCCCCGAAAGTTCCCCGACCTTTTTTTGATAGTCGGCCACATTGCCGCCAAATGGCTGCTCATTTAGCGCTGCAAAGTATCGTTTCCTAAGCGAATCGTCCGTTTCAATATCTTCCCCTGGAACAAGCACGTCCGCCAGCTCCGCACGTACAAGGCC
>NZ_JBYLHY010000093.1:0-980 GCF_057749925.1 Paenibacillus sp. sgz302191 | reverse complement strand
CTTGCGGCATGCCAAAAAACAGCTTGGGCCTTGCTTCCAAGATATCACAGACGACGACGCTTTGGAATTGGCTTGCCAGACGCTTCAGCAGCTCCCAGTCCGTCTCCTCGTACTGGATCACCGGCGCCCCGATCGCTGCGCCTTGGCCCACGCTGTACAGCACATCCTGCTGCGGATAGGCTTGCAAGAGCTCCCGGATGAGCGCCGGATAGTCCATCGACACATCCTGGAACGTTCGCCGCCGCTTGGCGACATCCAGCATATGCGAACCGGACAGCCCTTCCAGTTCGATGCCGTATATGCCGTTGGCATGCGTCATGTTCACTGCGCTCACAAAGCCCTTGAACAACGTCGTTTCCCGCTGGCCGTCGTATTCATAGACATGGATCTCATCAGATTGTTGCGGACAATTTGCAGATAAGTCCTGATAATATGAATGGTCGGGCTAACTACTCCAAAAGATGCTTTGCCTTTTCATCCTCTCTATCGGGGCGGCTTATTCTACAATTGCGAAGAATTTTGAAAAAGCGCAAGAAAACGAAGATAACAAAAAACAGGTCAATCATGGTGGTATCTGACCATAATCGACCTGTTCCATATAACGGAATAGCATTATTTAGGTTATAAAATTAAAGCATTTGATGTGCGTACAGCCGAAATGGAGAAATCTTTATACGGGTATTACATGGGTTAGAAGTGTTACTGTTTTAATGATGGGTTCATTCGGTACTGGGTGGGGTATTTTTGAAATAGCCGCCACTTGTATGATTATTTTTTTAGCATATAGCAGCGGATAAAAATAGAACCACAACACGGCGGCTAGCTCGCATTGTGGCGTATAATTAACTAATTATTTTGGCTATTCGCAGTTTCACATGGGTAATATAAATCTATAAAACTCGGACAAGGGAATCGTATTCAGCTCAAATCGCTAGATTGTTCTCCTCCTGATCGTCGCAAAGAATAGGACCTCCACAAGT
>NZ_JBYLHY010000092.1:0-984 GCF_057749925.1 Paenibacillus sp. sgz302191 | reverse complement strand
GTCGGTGGGGTAACCGCAAGGAGCCAGCCGCCGAAGGTGGGGTAGATGATTGGGGTGAAGTCGTAACAAGGTAGCCGTATCGGAAGGTGCGGCTGGATCACCTCCTTTCTATGGAGTCCATGACAACTGCAGGTTGTCGGACAAACAAAGTTTCTTCACTCGTGTTCAGTTTTGAAAGGGCAAGATCCTTTCGGGCAGCTGTAGAAGCTGCACTCGTTTGGTGATGATGGCGGAGGGGATCCACGCGTTCCCATCTCGAACACGACCGTTAAGCCCTCCAGCGTCGATGGTACTTGAACCGAAGGGTTCTGGGAGAGTAGAACGTTGCCAAGCGAGCCCACAGCGAACGCTTTCGAAGAAAGCAAGCTTCGAAAGATCGTAGGTGGGTTTTTATTTTGGGCCCTTAGCTCAGCTGGTTAGAGCGCACCCCTGATAAGGGTGAGGTCGGTGGTTCGAGTCCACTAGGGCCCACCATACAAAACTTCATAAAGGAAGTACCGAGGTTATGCCTCGAAGCCATGCTTCACTTTTGAAGTGAATATGGGGCCATAGCTCAGCTGGGAGAGCGCCTGCCTTGCAAGCAGGAGGTCAGCGGTTCGATCCCGCTTGGCTCCACCAACAACGATCGTTTCAGGTAAGAATTTCTCGGAAATTCGACTTGAAATGAGCGAGTAAGATGTGATAAGATACTTTTTGCCGCTGGTGAGGCGGTAAAGAAAGTCGAATCACAGCATATCTGTTGACAACTTAACAGTTGCGACATTGTTCCTTGAAAACTAGATAACGAAACGAAACGTAAAGCGTGAAACTTAGAAATCCTTTTCGTTGACTGTGTCACAGCAGTTAATGAAAGTACGTTCTAGTGGTTAAGCTAGAAAGAGCACACGGAGGATGCCTAGGCGCTAGGAGCCGAAGAAGGACGTGGCGAACGACGAAATGCCTCGGGGAGCCGTAAGCAGGCTTCGATCCGGGGATGTCCGAATG
>NZ_JBYLHY010000091.1:0-1138 GCF_057749925.1 Paenibacillus sp. sgz302191 | reverse complement strand
GTGTGTCGTTGTTATCGTAATCCTGCATGCCTGCGTTCAGCAGCGCCTCGTATGGCGAGAATACCACTTGCGCTTTTTGATCGGTTACCAGGTCGTTTGCGTTTGTACTCAGGGCGCTTTGGATCGCACTGAAGCCCATTTCATTGCCGTATTGGTCAAATACGCTCACTGGGATCGTTGCTGTCTCGCCTTTTTGAGCGATGCTCGTTTGGCCGTTCGAGTATTTTACAGTACCCAGTTCCATTTTCGTAATGAATGGCGCTACGCCGACTGTGAAGTTTTTGCTTGCCGACAAGTGCGTGTCATTGAAGTAGATGTTCACTGGAATGACCGTCAGGTTGGACTGGGAAGCCGTGCCTGCAGCAGCCAATGTGCTGTCAAATGTCAATTTCAGCAAGCCGGCATCCGTTTTGGTAATTTGTGCCGTTTGGCCGTTACCCAGGATAACTGTGTAGGAACCTGCGGAGAACGAAGCGTTCTCGCCGTATTGGTTCGTTGCTTTGACCATGACCGTTGCTTTTGTGGTACGAGCTACTGTGTCGCTGGCGTTAACGAAGTCAATTTTTTGCAAGGTTTCGTCTTGGGCCGTGAAAGTAGCTGTTGTTTTATCTACAGCTGCAGTGTCCAAGCCGCTCAATGTAACGGTGTAGTCGCCTGCGCGAAGGTTGGTGTCCGTCAACGTCAAGGTTGCTGATTTTTTGTCATCGGCAAATGTAGTCGTAGTCGCTACAGCCGTTGTGCCTTGCGTCAAAGCCAGTTTCGCTTTGTCGGTGTCTACCGGTTTGTTGAAGTTGACCGTTACTTTTTGTACGCCTGTCGGTTTCGCATCGGTTACCGATACTTTACCGGCTGGAACGTATTGCTGTTTGGCTTCGTATGCGCCAGTGAGCAGCAGGTCGCGAGTTGCGTTCGCTTGGCCGCCGAATGTGCCGTCTGTGCCGTTAGGCAGCAGTTTCAGCTCCAGCGCCAGAGCTACATAACCTTGAGCCCAGTCGGAGACTGTAGCGTCGCTGCCTGTTTTTGCCCGAGCGTCAGCATCTTTGCCCAGTACGCGGTCCAGGAACGTCGCCAGCTGCTCTTTGGTTACTTTACCGGCTGGGTCAAACGTAGTGTCGGTTACACCGTCAGTAACGCCGGC
>NZ_JBYLHY010000090.1:0-1138 GCF_057749925.1 Paenibacillus sp. sgz302191 | reverse complement strand
GCCGGCGTTACTGACGGTGTAACCGACACTACGTTTGACCCAGCCGGTAAAGTAACCAAAGAGCAGCTGGCGACGTTCCTGGACCGCGTACTGGGCAAAGATGCTGACGCTCGGGCAAAAACAGGCAATGACGCTACAGTCTCCGACTGGGCTCAAGGTTACGTAGCCCTGGCGCTGGAACTGAAATTGCTGCCTAACGGCACAGACGGCACATTCGGCGGCCAAGCGAACGCAACTCGCGACCTGCTGCTTACTGGCGCATACGAAGCCAAGCAGCAATACGTTCCAGCCGGTAAAGTATCGGTAACCGATGCAAAACCGACAGGCGTACAAAAAGTAACGATTAACTTCAACAAACCGGTAGACACCGACAAAGCGAAACTGGCTTTGACACAAGGTTCAACGGCCGTAGCGACTACGACGACATTTGCCGATGACAAAAAATCCGCAACCTTGACGTTGACGGACACCAACCTTCGCGCAGGCGACTACACCGTTACATTGAGCGGCTTGGACGCTGCAGCTGTAGATAAAACAACAGCTACTTTCACAGCCCAAGACGAAGCCGTACAAAAAATTGACTTCGTTAATGCCGGGGATACAGTAGCTCGTACCACAAAAGCAACGGTCATGGTCAAAGCAACGAACCAATACGGCGAGAACGCTTCGTTCTCCGCAGGCTCCTACACAGTTATCCTGGGTAACGGCCAATCGGCGCAAATTACGAAAACAGATGCCGGCTTGCTGAAATTGACATTTGACAGCACGTTGGCTGCTGCAGGTACGGCTTCCCAGTCCAACCTGACGGTCATTCCAGTGAACATCTATTTCAATGATACGCACTTGTCGGCCAGCAAAAACTTCACAGTCGGCGTAGCGCCGTTCATTACGAAAATGGAACTGGGTACTGTAAAATACTCCAACGGTCAAACAAGCATCGCTCAAAAAGGCGAAACAGCAACGATCCCAGTGAGCGTATTTGACCAATACGGCAACGAACTCGGATTCAGCGCGATCCAAAGCGCCCTGAGTACAAACGCAAACGACCTGGTAACCGATCAAAAAGCGCAAGTGGTATTCTCGCCATACGAGGCGCTGCTGAACGCAGGCATGCAGGATTACGATAACAACGACACAC
>NZ_JBYLHY010000009.1:0-307204 GCF_057749925.1 Paenibacillus sp. sgz302191 | reverse complement strand
CGCCGGCCCGCTGAAAAGCCAGCAGGTCCTTACCCGCCTTATACGGCGTATCCTCCGGCAGACTGACGCTTTTCCCTTGCGGCATGCCAAAAAACAGCTTGGGCCTTGCTTCCAAGATATCACAGACAACGACGCTTTGGAATTGGCTTGCCAGACGCTTCAGCAGTTCCCAGTCCGTCTCCTCGTACTGGATCACCGGCGCTCCGATCGCTGCGCCTTGGCCCACGCTGTACAGCACATCCTGCTGCGGATAGGCTTGCAAAAGCTCCTGGATAAGCGACGGATAGTCCATCGACACATCCTGAAACGTTCGCCGCCGCTTGGCGACATCCAGCATATGCGAACCGGACAGCCCTTCCAGTTCGATGCCGTATATGCCGTTGGCATGCGTCATGTTCACTGCGCTCACAAAGCCCTTGAACAGCGTTGTTTCCCGCTGGCCGTCATATTCGTAGACATGGATCTCATCGCTTGCCGATGCTTGCTGCGCTGCGCTTACGTTGACAACCTCATCTACGATTCCGCGCACGGTCAGCCGTCCATGCTCCCCCGGCTTCCACTCGATTTGCACATCCTCCAGCCGGTGAATTGGGTATGCGGTCTTGACCCGGATCTGTTCAAAGCCTGCCATGGCCCTCACCTCCGTTTCCTTTACTCATCCTGTTGGCCATTGCTAACAAACGTGATGTGGCCTTTGTGACCGCAGACCAGCATCGATTCCGTCGTTAAGGTTGGCTTGCCCTTCACTTTTACCGCTGCCTTCGTTTGGATTCATTATCCAGGATTTTTTCATCTATATTTCATCCCTATTGTTCCATATATTACCTTAATGTGCGAAGTAATTCTGTGAATAATCTAACATTTTTGTCGGACGCCTATTGGCAAAATGCCCCACTCCCTTTCCGCGAAAGGGGGTGGGGCATTTTTACAAAGAGGTGAACGAATGCTCTCTGGAAACAAAATCACCAAGGTATGACGGAAGGCATGTCAATGCGCCCCAGCTTGAGACGATTGCTGCCAAGACCGACAGAGCCTCGTACATCAATCACTGAAGCGACGCCGATCTACTGGAGATTTTTGGCCAAACAGATCCGTTTTGAGCTCAGGGCAGATCTCTCCAATTTTTAAATATTTCCACCCGTCCTCATTCTGAGGTTCATGAGTTAAAACAAGTGTCCATTTCAAAGTTTGATCAAAAATATAGAGGTCTTCAGGAAAATTTTTTTCAAAGTAATGATGAAGCAATATTTCGTACTCCATAGTAAAAACCCAGTCTCTTCCAAGAGCATTCAACACAGGCAGACTCCAGTGGGTATCCCAAAAAAATAGAACGGTTTTAAGCTTTTTCGAGTAACTTTTTAATTCTTCAATACTCACTGCGTTGTATTTTTTCAAATTCTCCCATATATACCCATTTTGAAGACGTTTCATTTCTAACGAACCGACAAAATTAGCAATATAATGATTCTTAAGATCTTGCGATTGTTCGTATGGAAATTTGGATATACTCGTTAAATTCAAACCATTGTTTCTTAATAAAACGTAAACCTGTATAGACCCGGAACTTAAATCGTATTCCTCAATATAAAGAAACGATGTATGATCTACTCTATAGGATGATTGGATTAAAAAATCTCCGACCCCATCATAGCTATTGATATCACATGTGATATATTCTCCGCTTGGGATTCCTGTTTTAATTAGTTCTTCATTAGGATCGAAGAGACTTTTTTCATTAGATGCACATACAAAATGAAATTTACTGTAGTTATATATAGCATATACTTTAGCTTCCATTGCATTGTTTTTATTTTTAAGAGTTGAAATGCAGTAGTTCTTTAGCTCGTCAAAGTCAGGAAATTCCCTGCCATAAAGCTCCAAGTCATCATTAAATTTTATGATCTCCATTTCAAAACAACACCTTATTTATTAGATTTCAATGCTTCTCAGAATACTCTATATTATTATAATAGTTCAACTTCAACGAACAAATGAAAAACACCTGCCGTACTGGATTGTAATTTCCAGTATCGGCAGGTGTTCGCATTACCACAGGTCAAATCCATTCGCCATCCCGGGGGATCGCAACCTGCGGAGAAAGCCCGGATTCATTCAGCTTCACTTGCAAATCGCTTCTCGTGGTGAGACAGTGATTAATGGCGTCCATGTGCACCGCAACGACTTTGGTGTACGGCGCATAGCGGCAAACACTGATCACATCGTCCGCGTTCATCGTAATCGGGTCGCCGACCGTGAACCGGGCTCCGCCCGCATTCACGATAGTCAGCTGCGGCCGGTACGTATCGAGCGCATTTTGCACATCATCGCACCATATCGTATCCCCGGCGATGTAAACGGTCGGCTCGCCCTCAGCCTGGAGAACAAAACCGGATACTTGTCCCATCCGGACGCCAATCTCCCCTGTTCCATGCTGCCCGCTTGTCCGTGACAGGGATACCCCGCCCACGGTGAAGGTGGACGCCACAGCCGTAACCGACTCGAAGCCCGAAGCGGCTATCGTCGATTCATCGCCCGGTTGGCACACAACCGGTATCGATTTGGACAGTGCAGCCGCGGCGGCTTCATCCCAATGATCGGGATGCAGATGCGTAACGATAACGGCGTCCGGCTGGAGCCAAGTCTCAAGCGGGGACGGCAGCGCGACGAGCGGATTGCGCCTTTCATTCGATGTGCCGGGGATAGGCGGATTCGCCTCCTTTTCGCTAAACATCGGATCTATCAAAAAGCGGACTCCCCCATATTCCAGCCAAAGCGTGGCGTGGCGGATCAATTGAAGTTTCATCGTTCAGCACTCCTTAACGTTTGCATCTTAAATCTGTTACAATTATAAAATGTGCCGGAAAATCCGCATACAACCTGGTGAAACGAAAATCCGGCAATTATTTTCAACGTGAAAGGAACTTGCAGATGAGCCAATCAACCATCGATGAAACCGATCTGCGCATTTTGCAATGCTTGCTGGAGGATGCCTCCCGGCCGCATAAGGAAATCGGGCAAATCGTCCATTTAACCGGACAAGCGGTCGGTTCCCGGGTGCGGAAACTGCAGGATCTCGGTGTCATCGAAGGATACACAGTGCGCTGGAATCCCGAAAAAATCGGCCTGCCGGTTCAAGCGTTCGTTACGGTTTTTATGAAATCGAATACTGCTCATCAAGCATTCAACACATTCATACAGCAAAACGGCCAAATCGTCGAAGCCCACCGCGTCAGCGGCGAAGGCTGTTACTGGATACGAGTGCGTGTCGGCTCGCCGGCGGAACTATCCGCGCTGCTCGACGACCTGCTGCAGTTCGGGAACTACAGAATCAGCCTATCGATCGGACAGTTGAAATGAATCATAAAAGCTTGCCCGCTCACGGGATAGGAAGGAAGATCGGAAATGAAGGTCAAACGGATCGCAAGAGGAGATGGGCATCCAAATCAGCTTCGCCTCACAAGGAGGCTCGCATACGTCTGTCGACGATGCCCTTGAGCGCATGAAGCGAGCCGGCTTTCCGATCGAATACGGCCCGGCCGACGAGCCTTGGGTCGTTCGGAGATTTTATGTGCGCGATCCTTTCGGCAAGCTCGTCAGCATTTTGGCCCATGTGCCGTCGAAGTGAGGTTCTGGATAATTACCTTCTCTTCCTGCTGTGTTTAAGTAATTTCATTCTTCTCGAATGGCGCAGCCATGAATAATACGTCTTCAAGTCGCGCAGTTCTATCGTTTTCGCCATGCTTCCGAGGAAGGTAATGACGATCATTTTATGTAAGGGATTGCCGGCGAGATCCGTTTCTTTCTCAACCACAGCAAACTGCACAACCATAAGCAAATCGCCATCGATGACATATACTTCCTCCTCATCGCGGTAATACGGTACGATTTTGCCGTTCTTCAGCCTTTCCCACAAAAACATGCATATTTCTTCAAGTTCGGTTTTTTCGTCGTCTATTCGGGTGCGCCAACGGCTGTGCGCATGATGGGTGATGACAATGTCGACTATTTTTTTATCATCCAATCGAACATAAAATGGCTCATAAGTATTCCAACGGCTCATGTTTTTATCTCTCATCCCTGACTCTCTCCCGATATGATATAAAATGTAATTCTCTCCCATTTATATACCTATAATCATAAAGTTAACTTGTACCGGATTCAGCGCATAAATCACGCCATCGATTCTAAATATGTTTCATCTTTATGAAACATACGTGCGCACAAACCATGCATAAAAATGAAAAAAAGGATTGCATTTAGCCGGGGCTAATTACAATCCTTCTTCTATTTGGTAAAATATTGCTTGAGGGGGTCAATCCCAGTCACAACGAGGTTCTTTTTTCATTCTTGTTACAGGACGATTGAAGGTGCTCATCAGTGCGGAAGACTCTTCTTTCGACAAGGATAGTTCAGCTACAGAAGGACTTTCATTTTCATGCATCTCGACACTTTTCAACATATGTACCGCATTATGCAAATTGGGGGTTAGCTGGATTGTAGGCATAGAGATCACCCCCTTCCGGGACAATTTGTGCTACGTACATAATAATAACAAATAAATGAAGCATGGAGGACGATTATTATGAAAAATAAGTATGTGACCGGGCTATTACTGTCGATGTTTGTCGCCTTGCAGCTTTGGTGTTCGTTCATTACGTTCCATTACCCATATACCGGGATTTACCTTGAGCTAACTCCAAAGCAGCAATGGGTAATCAAAGAATTGGCTCCCCATAGTGCCAGTATAAAGCTTGATCTTCAAGTGGGGGATATTGTCAAGCGAGTAGACGGCAAGCTTCCCAATGAATCTCCTTTCGTTTATAAATGGCGAACAATTGAGCAAGCTCACACGTTGTTAATTTTTAGAGACGGGCGTGAGTATGCAATAGAATTTAACATCAATAGTGCTACCTACTACGATATTGTTCCGATTATCGAAGAAGCAGTGTGCTTATTTATGGCCGTTTTGCTTTTTATAAAAATACGCCACTCTCCATCTGCCAGACTGCTTTCGGCTGTTTTTCTGACCATGGCAATCATTTATATGAGTTTAGGCGCTTCTATTCGAGGAGATGTAATCGGGAAACTTGTAATCACCAGTTTAATGATCTTGTTGCCGATAGTGTTTTATCATTTTCTAGTTGTCTTCTTTAAGGAAAAAGGCGACATTGAATTACCAAAACGAATTTTGACATATATGTATTCATTTGCTGCCATATGCTTCTGCATAAGATGCTTGTACTTCTATCCTTCCATAGCATACACAATTTATCGTTATAGTGGTTCAGTTTCCTTGAGCTTTTTCATAATTGGATTTATTTTCAATATGTGCATTCTAACTTTCCTGTACATCAAAATCCAGAGAGAACAATCCTACGTGTCAAGCATTATCAAGAGCGTATGGCTTTCGTGGTTGTTCTCTTTTTTACCAGTCATCTGCTTCTCCTTTCTTCCACAATTGATTACGCAACATCAAATTTTAAATGCACAATTTACAAGCGGAATTATTTTACTTTTTCCCATCTCTTTTGCATACTTGATTGCTTCCAACCAGCTATATGATTTTGGCCGTATTATCCGGCGGATTTTGTTCGCCGGCCTGCTGGCTGTCGTTCCGGTCAGCTTGCTTACGGGAGTATATGCTTTCTTATTTAGCCAAGTTGTGGATGAGAAGCAAATTCTGTTCATATTTGTTGCTTCTCTGATTATTGTTACATGGGTGCTCTACGCGGCGGAATATTGGACAACACGGTTTGAACCGTTTCTTTTCCCAAGAAAATACGTCTTGCAAACAGCTTTGAAGAAGATTTCCAAAAACCTTGGCACCATTTCCAGCTTCCGCGAATTGAAAGATAGCATACTTGTCGATATTGTGGACACGCTTCAGGTGATGGGGGGAGCCATTGTGTTCCGGTATAAGGACGATACCGAAATCATTAGCGAAGGTGATATGAATACTGCGGAAATTCGGCAGCTGCTCGATTCGTCATCCCTGCTCGATCATCCGCTTTATACTTGCATTGAGATGAATGACCATGAAGAATATACGAGTTATTTGGTAATGACACGCAAAAAGGCGAATACGCTGCTCGGAAAGGAAGAAATCCAATGGCTGCGCCTGATTACATCTTATTTGGAAGTTAGCCTGGAAAATGTTCACTTGGTTCGCAAGCTGACCGCGAGGCTGCAGCAATTGGCTTCCCAACTTCCCCAAGAGGACACGGCGCAAGACATTCAATGGTTCCGCAAGATCATGTTCGAATTGCAGGAGGAGGAACGGATTCGGATTGCTGCCGATCTTCATGATACGACGATGCAAGATCTCTTCTTTCTGAAAAGAAAGTTGACCACTCTGGCGGAGAAGGATGCCACACCCGAAGAAGACCGGGAACAGCTAGACAATATGATTAATTTCGTGGAGTTGATCAATGCCGGTTTGCGCCAAAGCTGTTTTGAGTTAAATCCTCATTTGCTTAAAGAGGTCGGTTTGATTCAAACGCTGACGATGTATATGAAGAAGGAAGCTTTTACGGTTCCTTTTCAACTTGAATTCATTGCTGAGCAGGCTGCTGCCATTGAAACTAAAGATTTGCCGACGAAGCGGCATATTTTTCGAATCGCTCAAGAGCTGCTCAACAATGCGAAAAAGCACTCCCAAGCTTCCAACGTCACTTTCCGGATAACGGAAGCAAACAACAACTTTTGTTTGATTTATGAGGATGACGGTGTGGGGTTTGAAGACAACAAAGTGCGTCGGAAGGAGATCGACTCATCGGGATTGGGAATCGAACAAATGAGGAGCCGAGTCTTGCATGCGGGCGGACATTTGGAGGTCACCACGCAAAAAGGGCTCGGAACGAAATTCATCATTACGATACCGAACGAGGAGGCTATTTCCGCATGATTTCGATTACTGATCACTTGGAAGGTAGAACTAATGGATAATGTAAATAGAAAAAAGGAAATCAAAAAGTACTGGACAAGTCTTATGTATCGATTCGGATACTATCATCCTTACATATACTTTGCAGAAGAATGGAAGGATTTTGAACAATTCTATATTGACACCCAGGAAACATACTTCGAGAAGGCAGTAATTTACTTGAAAGATGAAAATGTGGGATACACGAAAGAAAACTGCTATTGGGGGAACCCAAGGGACCTAAGGGTTCTTTCAACATATTGCGGTCTTACTCTAGGAATAGCTGAATGGGCAAGATTGTTGGGCGTATCACCATCAACCATATCAAAGCGTATTAAAAAACTTGGGCCTGATGAAGCATTTAAAAAATATCACCATGTAATAGAGCTGTACTTGAAAATGGAGAAAGAGAGTGCTGCTACTGATGATAGCATGCCGCGTGATTGATTTATGATTTTCGGAAATTAAGGGAGCTTCGGTTGGGACTATTCATCCTTAATGCTCATGAATGGACTCAAACTGATAAAAAAAGCCCAGCAGCGTACGCTACGGGCTTCTCCTAAGGTACTTGCGTAATAGAAAATAAACGCAAATTTTAACTAACAGTATTACAATTAGCATGATTATGTTTATTCTTAGAGTAGATAGTAGCAATACAGAAATAAACAAAAGTCCGAGATTTTCCTTGGTGAATCTTGAAAATTGAAATTTATAACACCGGTATACTAAAATCAGAATAATAAAAGAATACGCAACTAATGTGAGAAATTCTTTGGAAATATTCATAATTTAAGCCTGCACAATATATGCGTATGCATTTGCAGTATCCCCCTTACAATCCTGAAGGGCGCTATACGCAAAATAAGCAAAGGTTGCTGCTCCTCCTCCTGCGATGGCCCCTAAAATTGTTTCCCAGGTTGCAATTGTAATACCTAATGATACAAGGCAACTTTTTACATTTCTCGTGTATGAGTTATAGTCGTTAGATAATTGATCCACTGAAAGTTTTGCACTGTTAAATAATCTGTTTGAAGTTGAAATATACTTATCTACATGGTTACCAGTAGGAATCGGATACAGTAAAGGTGTATCATAATTGACTGTCATTCCTTCATAACATTTAAATTCATAGTTCTTCCAATCGGAAGAGGAATAATTACATACAGGGCCGTATCCGCCAGTATCCTCAGAAAGTGCGCTCATTTTGAAAGCATTACTATCAGCCATATCGAGTGGTCTGTGCAAATCTTTGTCTGATAATTCTATACCGTTGATATAAAATTTTCTATCTTTTGTGATTTTAAAAACCGTCGTTTTTTGTGAATCAGTATAGATTTTTTCATACTCTTTGCGATTTGGTAGCTGAGAAGATATTTTATACTGTTTCTTTTCAACAACAGTTACTTCTGTTCCAAACTTATCATCTTTTTTTTGAGTAGCGATAGTAATGGTTTGATTACCGATCACTTCACCTTCTGCTGATTTCAAATCAGAAGAGTATATTTCTGTGCCAGGTGTTTTTTCTTGAGAAGAGGCCCACACGGAAGAGGAAGTTGTAATACAAAAAATAAGCGACAAAAGAGCAATGAAAAAAGATTTGAATTTCATTCTAAAACACATCCTTTTAAGTTGAAATTGGATTTGGTCCATCATGGATTTGAAAATTGCAATCAACTTTATTTACTCATTAAAATACCAGCCTTTCTAAATGGAATAATATTACTCAAATACAATACCATTAATCAACTATAATTTCAATATATTACCTATATTAAACCACTTTATGGAAGTTCAATTGATTAATTTCATTAAGGGATTATGACGATTTTGATAATCTCACCAAAGGGGTGATTCCTATGAAGTTTGAATTTATCCAATCTAACGAATACCTGACTACCCATTTGCTCAAGAACTGCTCAACAATGCAAAAAAAACATTTCCAAGCTTCCAAAGTCACTTTCCGGATAACGGAATCAAACAAAAACTTTTGTTTGATTTATGAGGATGACGGCGTGGGATTTGAAGACAACAAAGTGCGTCGGAAGGAGAGTTGACTCATCGGGATTGGGAATCGAACAAATGAGGAGCAGAATCTTGCATGCAGGCGAACAATTGGAGGTCATCACGCAAAAAGGGCTTGGAACGAAATTCATCATTAAGATACCGAACGAGGAGGTTACGAATCATATAAAAATTAGCTAGCCAGCAGCGAATAGCGCAAATAAAAAGCCGGTTTCCAGGACTTGGAGACCGGTTTTTTTAAACAACTCAGCTTGGAGCGTCTGCAGATGTAGAGAACAGGAAATCTCTACTTTCATTTGCGATTTTACGCACGTGATCCAGGTCTGCGTGAAGAAGTTGTCCATGCCGCTTTACCGGACGACCGGAAACAAACACGGAATCAACGTTGGCCGGATTTGCAAATTGCACGACGGCACCGACCGGGTCGGAAACAGGAAACATATTCAAATCCGTCGTCCGAATGAGGATGAGGTCGGCTTCTTTTCCAGGAGTCAAGGTACCGGTTTTCCGGTCTAACCCCAAGGCCTTGGCTCCTGCCAGGGTTGCAAAATTTAATACTTGCCGAGCCTTCAAACTTAATTCGCCGGGCATGTTTTTGGAAGCTAAAATGCTCTGATTCGTTCTCGCCCGCTCCGCCTGAAGCATGAATTTCATTTGCGTAAACATGTCTCCGCCGGTTGAAGTCACCACATCCACGCCAAGGGCAGGAGTCCCGCCGTTCTCAAGAAATAACCCGGTGGCAGGATACCCGTGCCCCATCATCATTTCCACCTCGGGAGTAACGGATATCGACGCTCCTGAATCTGCGAGCATTTTGTAC
The DNA here is from genome assembly GCF_057749925.1 of Paenibacillus sp. sgz302191. Classification (NCBI taxonomy): domain Bacteria; kingdom Bacillati; phylum Bacillota; class Bacilli; order Caryophanales; family Paenibacillaceae; genus Paenibacillus; species Paenibacillus sp. sgz302191. The sequence goes on along the minus strand of NZ_JBYLHY010000009.1, from coordinate 297,440 downwards.
TCGTCATAACCCATTGTATTTGCATGAACCATATTTAAATCAGGGCCAAGCAAACCGGCTTTACATAGCTTTTCAACGGATCGGTCATCCGGCCCCCAACTGCCAAAACCAATATGCATGGAACATACCGCACCCAGTTCTCTGGCAAGCTCGATTTCCTGAACCGATGTATCCCAGTGACTAAATTCCGGTCCTCTAATGGCTAACCCCATCGTTAATAATTGATCATCGGAGGAAAAATACTGCTGTTTTACGCGGCGCACATCGTCAGTAACCATTTTTTTGCTATCACGGTTCCAATATTCGGTTTCACCGGAGGCTCCGTACGCGAACACGGCACGAATGCCGGAATGCTGCAAGCCGCGAATCAATTCGTCCGCATGATCGGGAGAATAAATCATCGTCCAATCCAAAAGAGTGGTTACGCCGGCATTGAGCGCTTCCAAAGCTCCCAACAGGTTAGCGGCATAACAATCCGCGGGCCGCAGCCTGCTTCCAAACCCGCCATAATAAATGTTTTGCAAATAGGTAGGCAACGACCAGTCGGTGCCTATAGTTCGCACCAAAGATTCCCAAACGTGCCGATGGGTATCCACCAATCCCGGCATGACAATCATATCCGTTGCGTCGACCATTTCACAATCCGATACTTCGAGATCTTCTTGAATCGTTGCAATGACAGAGTCTTCTACTAAAATGTCCGCTTTCTTAAAATCCCCTAAAGATTTGTCCATCGTCAAAACGCAGCCGTTTTTAATTAAGTAACGTCTACTCAACCTTCCCATCTCCTTTGACAAATGAATGGATTTTACAAAAGTGATGATGAAAAACGAATTTACATCTAATGCTTACAAAGAAAATATTACATAATTTAACATATTTGGTCAAGACTTAATTATGACACTTGCTCAAACGTAGCTCTAAGCTATGATGAAGAAAGAAAAAGATCGGCGCGTGTTCAAGTAGGTGCAAGAAATAAATATTTTGTGGAAATATGTTAGATTATGGGTTAATATGGGACTTGTATTAAATCTTATGTACTATTTTTATAGTTTTAAATGCCTATGAACCAACTGAACACGAAAAGGCAAACCTGTTCGAAAGACAGGGACGCAAAGCCACGGGCCTACTTCTACGAGGGATATGTCGTAAGACATTTTTCGGAGAAACGGCAGCCGGGTTGCCGAAATCGGTTGGTTTTTTGATTTGAGAAAAGTAAATTCATTCCTTTGGGGGTATACAAATGAAAGTATATTGGATTGCATCACTAGTAACTGCCGCACTACTCGGAACTTCCATTCACGCTGCCGGGGCCGATTCTACCACTGCTGCGCCGGGAACAAAAGCGATAACTACCGCCGGTACGGCTTCCACAGGCAGCTTCAGCGACACGAAAGGACATTGGGCGGAAACGACCATCGCTGGAGCCATTCAAAAAGGCTATGTCGACGGCTATCAAGACCATTCTTTCAAACCGAACGAAAAAGTGACGCGCGCCGAGTTTATCAAAATGGTCGATACCGCGCTTCATCTTTCGGTTTCCGGCACCGCCAGCGGCAGTGACTGGTATTTGCCATACATTAACGCGGCGGTCACCGCGGGGATTCATGAGTGGAGCGACTTCACGAGCGGGGATTGGAATACGCCGATGACGCGTCAAGAAATGGCGCGCATAGCGGTTCGGGCGGCTACTGGCGACAAGAACTTGGATGACAAGAAGTGGATGTACCTTGCGACGAAAGCCGGGCTGATCACCGGCCTGGACGATAGCGGCACACTAGATCGATGAGGTTTATTTTGTTTGCTTCGATGATGAGAATTTTGATATATATCGTAATAAGCTCGATAAGTATTAGGAAAATTTCCCACTAGCTGCAGTGAAGTCTTTTTTTTTGAATTACAGGAGTTGATCTAAAAATGGAGGATGCCCTACCACTTCAACCAAACGATATTAACGACGATCTGGCTCTTTCAATTGTAAGGGCCGTCCTAGATGACTTACAGGGTAGATACGGACTTGATCGAATGATTCTAGGTGGTTCTGACCGAGACGATCAAGAGACCCTCATTTCCATGTTTGAGCATTGGAGGAAATTGGTTTCCCAAAAGCTTTATTTATAGGGATTGATCACGGAAGAATTTAAAGCAAAGACCATTTGATTTGTTAAAAATATGCCATTCTATATTCCCGTTAACATAATCAAATTCCCATGTAAATTCGATCATTTTTCTCCATAAACTTCTTTCTACCTTCACTAATCTCACTGAATACTCATACGGGTCAAAATTTATAAAATTTAATTCGTCCCATTTTTTTCAATTTCATGGAATTTTTCTTAAGAGGTGCTGTGGGGGAAGGTTACGTTCAGCAGGATCACCGCGAGGCGATAGCGCAAGCGCTGCACGAAGCGGGCGACGACTGTGACGCTTGCGTGCTCATTCTGAGCAATGTGCGTGAGAAATATCAAGTATGGAACGGCGTGAAGATTCCTTTCGACGATGCCGAGGTTGCGAGAGAAATCATAGCAGGCATGCGAGCTTATGAATAGTTCTCATGCGCAAGCCGGGCGGCTTCAGACTGCAGTCCAGAGTTTACGACCCTGGACAGTTACAATAGGAAACTTGAGTTAGTCGTGTCTTATAACTTTAATCCACTTGTCATTAATAAATTGAAATACTTCCATCTGATCTGGGCTACCGGCATAAATAAACTTTCCTTGTGGAGTATTTTTGTAGTAAAGTACCGGTAAATATTTTTCATTATCCAAAGTGCTCTCCCGGTAGATCGTACTATAAGCTTCTTTTACAATTCCCGGTTTCGAAAAGATAACATTAAATTGTGTGTCTACGGCATTTCCGAATAGCGACACCGTCCCCTTGATAACCCTATATTCTCCTACAACATCAAATGACCAATATAGCCAATTCATCGGATTGTACTTATTAAATAAATTCGTTGTTCGAGGACTAACCTGATATTGAGTAGAAGTTTGATCTTCGTATAGTGTCCTTATCATTGCATCGGTGTTCCATTTGGAATAACTCCTTAATCCCAGATAGCCAAATACAAAGACCAATAGCAAATACAACATTCTCTTGCCTCCGGGTCTAAACAATACAAAGAGCAGTCCTATTAAAAGTGGCACCCATATCCAAGGATCTCCCAGATAGATAATATTCGCACTAAAACCTTCAACATATAATGGGTATAGTAAAGGGGTTTCATGCCCAAGATAGTCCATGAATAAGTGCCCAGTAATTAATGCGGCAATGAATGAAAACCATAACTTAATAAAATTGTATTGCTTCAAAAAGCCGTAAGCAAGGACTGTAAAGGGGAGAAGATAAATGGGAGCGAATATAATCGAATGGCTCCATAACAGAACAGTACGATACCCAAACAAATCAGGCAGGATCCCCACGATACTGCCTGATGTCACAATAAAGACTGCATTATATTTGGTTAAGGCCAGACCAGACTTACTAAGTAAAAGATATACAATAATCGTGCTTAGGACAATATGAGTTAGTAAGTGTCCTAATAAGTCCATAATCTCCTCCCACCTCATTCCTCACATCAGCTACTTAGCCCTACTTACTCTTGTGTCCTTTGTCGATTCTCTTCCTCATTCGATATCATTTCGGATTGGCTTCTTGTTTGATAAATGAATTGGCTTTTTCCCGCAAAACTTTGACAGCACGATCACTCGTAGTACTTCCTCTGACGATATTACGAATCTCCTCTTGAACCGCTAAGTTGAAGGAACTCATGAAGGACAAAGGATAATTAGTAGCGGTATACGTTCTTGAGTCAAATTTAAGCTCGTAAAACGGTTTTAGCGAATGTCCATATTTCTCCTTTGAATATTCTGTTCTTGTTAGCAGATTTTGATTTGATTTCGATTTGACCTTGGCTACTTCTTCACTATTGATAAATTTCACTATTTCCCATGCTGCTTCCTTAGATGAAGAATTGGAATTAACAGAAAACATAATATTAGGATACAACATATAGCTTGAATCGCGCAAATTAGGGTCAACCGGAAAACTCACAATTCCCACATCAATCTTTTTGTTTTGCACTCGATCCAACAAAACTTCTGAATCTACCGTCATTGCAGCTTTGCCATCAGCAAATAGATCTATAAAGCCGGGAGTAGGCTCCCCTGGTTTATTGATTTGGGGATAGTAAATGGACTTGGATCTGAATCCCTCAGCCAGCAGTTCCATCGCCTTACTCCATTCCGTCGCATTCTCCATGACTTCTAGAGGATTCTTAGGCTCTTGTCCAAGAATACTTATTCCTTTTGTTCTCCCAATCATGTCCAACATGGAGTATGTAGAGAAAACCGATGAAAATCCGTAGATGCCTTTTTCATTGCCGGTGAACCTTTTGGCTAAATCAAAAACATCTTCCCAGGTCATTTGATTATGCGGATATTGGACTCCGAAAGAATCAAAAATCTGTTTATTGTAATAAAGAACAAAACTAGTGAATGTTGGCGCCAATCCATATATTTTATGAGTTTCTCTGTCTCTTAAAATCGAAATAACACTTTGCTGCATGTTCTCGATATCAAATTTGTCCCGCGTAATCCATGAATCCAACTCCATCAATAAGCCCTTATCGATATAATTCATATATTCGTCGTAATTTCTTATCATAATTACATCAACTTGTTCCTGATTAATGAGTTTTACTAGATCTTCTTTAGGATTTTTGGACTTCATCACGATATCATTCATGGGGATTACTTCGAAGTCAAGATCTTTGTATTTGGATTGAATCAGATTGCCGTACTCGTCGTTAAACATATCCCTGCTAAAATAAAGTATCTTCACTTTGCCTTCGACTTGAGAAACCGGCTTACTGGTGCAACTAGTACAGACAGCGATAAGAAGAGTGATCTTAAGTAAAGCTCGAACTAAGTTCTTCATTATAAGTCCCCTTGTATAATCATATTTGCAGGATCATTTTGTTCTTTTCCCAGATAGTCCGGACAACTGAAAAGGAATAATGTGAGTTTCCAGCTAGTGCTGGGGCGGCCGACGTAGCCGAAACTGGACCGGATCTTGGTGGAGTTGCCTGCTGGATCGAGCTTCGGCTTTCTCATTCCGCTTAACCCGCTTTATCCTGTATTTCCCGATTCCCTTCGAATAAGGGAGACGGAGCAACAAATGGTTTCATGCTATTGGTAGGCCGCTTGTCGTCTGCCCTTCTTTGCCATGTGCTCTTTGACATTTCCATATCCGCGGCTGCCGAGCGGGCGGTGCCCCGTTGCTTTTGCGCGGCTGCTCAAGAATTCTCAGACCTGCTTGTGGAACAATGAGATCAACAAGCACCTCTCAGGAGGTTTCTCCCTCTCCTTGCGGACCGAAAGGTACTGCTGTGAAAAACCTGTTATCCGGGATCCATCACTCATGTTCTAACCGCTGAATGCGCCTCCACATCGTCCGGGGCGTAGCATCCATCAATTTTCGGACGCTACGGACGAGTGCTTATAACGAGGCTGAAGTCGGTGGTTTCCACGGGCACCAAGGTCTGATTTTTGCTTGACAACATGACAAGGCCATGGCGGATCCAGACAACATCTCTCTAGTGACCACGCTCAGCGTCATCCAGCATCTCGAATCCGGGGTAAAGAAGTTGGATCGGGAGATCGCGAAGATCATGTGCGACCGGTAACAAGTACCTGCCGCTACTACCAGATTCAAGCGGCGGACGCGGTTCGCAAGCATGATTCGGAGTACGGTGCGTTTTACCAGAAGAAGTTCGACGAAGTTCCGAAGCACAAGAATAAACGCGCATTCGTCCTTTTCAGACTAACATTTTTCCAATTTCCCCAATTCAAATACTTGACATTACACCGCTAGGCTCGTCAACAATAGACTCGTCTTTCAAACCCACATAGATGGGGTATACATTCAATAAAGTACCATCCACATATAGTTCAATCAAGAGATTGCCTGTCTTGCACAAAACAGTAGTAAGCTTAATACAAATATCTAGACCTGGAACGCGCTCCTCGCTTCTAGGATTATACTGTGTAATAGCCTCCGATTTAACTACTGTCTCTCCTTCTTCATCTTTAATAAATATTTGAATTTCCACAGGAGACACATCTGGGATAAAAGCCACCTTCGTTAATAAATTGAATTGATAAACACTCGGAAGCACATCAAGTTCGATTGAATTCAAAACTTGGTCCAACCTGAACAATTTTTCAGATTCTTGAAAAGTAGCTTTATTCGACAAAATGATTTGTCCAAACATGGTATATTCACTCCCTTTATGTTAATGAATTGTATTTGATAATTCCTAAATCCCCAATTATTGTTTGAAAACTGATGCATACCGGTTGAATGGAAACACCCATTAGTTGCGATAGTTGGCCATCTTCATCTTTAATTAAAGAGATGTTATTAGAATAAGCTCTTTTCAGTGCGTTAACTTTCCAATCAGGGCCTTGCATAATTACAATTACAGAAATTCCAGAATACTCCTTTATCATTTTATCTATTATCTCTTTGTTTCTTTCATTGGCAAAATGAAGGAAAATAAATACCCCTTTCTTCGATGTTTTTCTTACAGATTCTTGGCCACTTTGCAAAAGATTCATAAACAGCAAAGTGTTTTTTCTGCACTTGAGAAAATAGATCCAACTTACCATGATCAGCCAAGATAGCAAGAAGTATATTACCATCATAAATTATTCCTTAACTTTTCCGAGATCGTGTTTTTATAACGAAGCATTATCATGAATTCTTTCCATAGCTGAATGATCAAAGCTCCCGTTATAAGCACCAAAGTTAATTTCCAAGATACTAAATACAAATGATAATCATATTTGGGAGTAAGAACTCCAGTTATGGAGGCTGTTGTAAGGACTAGATTTCGTATAATGGAATAGTCAACATTTGTTTTCTTCGTGCTGGACCCAAAGCAACTGCAAGCAACTTGAATATTTTGACGCTTTGCATTCGCAAATAACGCCAAAAAAGAGATCATAAGCAAAGAAGACCCTATGAACGCGAGGCGAGGATGTAAATACTCAATAAAGCTGAAACCAAGAATGAGTTCAGCAGTAATAACAAGACATCCAATGGCTTTAGAATAGCGCTCGTTGATAATTCCGAAACTATTAATAGAAATAATAAATTGAATGAATGACACCAGTTTGGCTACAGCACTCATCAAATACATTGTTCCTAGGCCGAATCCTATCCAAAATGCAAATAAACTCATAAAACGATCCCTTCAGTTCGTAGCACTTTGCCGAAATCATCTTTGTTGTAAATAAAACCTTTAGACCGTACTTTTCCGTCCAAATCTATATTGATGACAAAAGGGTGGTGAGACACTTTGAATAATTCAAACATCTGCGCCGAGGTCAACTGAACCATTGGGAAATCCCAAAGAAAATAATCTCTCAGCTCTATCAAATCTTCATGATCTCCATCAATAAATAGGATAATTTCGTGCTCGGTTTCCTTTCTTATATTTGAAATATCGGGCATTAAGTCGATACAATTCGGACAGTATACGGATAAAAAGAACAACGATTTTTTAAAGTTTGACACTTCGAGCACATATTCATTTCCATCAATACCTTTCAATCTCACGTTCGTTATCCGGGAACCTACCTCAAGCCCCGTGTTTTTTATAAGTTTTTGCGTCATCAATATCACCTTCGTACTTATTATTGATACATTTCCTTTTGTAAACTCCATATTTCATAATATTCATTCCTAGCTTGGAGTAGTTCCCTATGATGGCCTTGTTCAATAATTTCGCCATTCTTCATATAGATAACGCGGTCTACCTTGCTCGCAATCCCTACTCGGTGTGAGACGATTATCACCGTTTTTTCCTTAGTCATTGTAAGTATGTTATCCATTATATCCACCTCGCTGCGAGGATCCAGCGCTGACGTCGGCTCATCCAGTACAAAAAGGTCAAGATCTCTGAATAATAACCGGGCAATTGCAAGCTTCTGCCATTGTCCTCCCGATAATTCAAGCCCTTTGTCGAAAATATCGCCTAATGGAGTGTCAAGCCCTTGAGGCAGCTTATATAATTTAGAAAGATTCAATGATTCCAATAAGGGATTTAGATCTTGATCATTTGCTGTAGTGCCATTTATGCAAATATTTTCGCGAATAGTCATTTTATATTTCATAAAATCTTGAAAAATAGCTCCGCAGCGCTTCCACATAGACACTTTATCTACACTTTGCAAATCAACTCCATCGATAAAAACCGTATTGGGTTTAGTTTCATACAAACCCAGCATTATTTTAACTAATGTCGATTTACCTGCAGCATTATCCCCTAAAAACAATATTTTCTCTCCACGCTTGATTTCAAGATCAATACTCTTTAAGGCCGGCTCATTAGATTCGGGATATGTAAAACTTAGGTTTTCAATCGATATTTTCTCCTTTAGCTGAAAAGTGTGTTTAGGCTCCTGATTTATCGATTGTGATGTAGCGGCGACCTTGTGATATTCGCTTACATACCTTACATTTTCAATTAGTTGCTTCACGTCGAATATACAAGAAACGATATTTCGATCAGCCAGTACTGCAGCCAAAGATAGGGAAACATAATCGCCGATAGTCATATTTCCTTTGTTGATTAAATATACAATCAGACCAAAAACAGCAACCTTACTAGCAAGGGTTACCAGAGAACTTATGCCTGTTGGAATTAAATTCAACTTAGTTGCCCCTAAGGTTAATTCCAACAGAACATGTCTCGCATTCAACCATTTTTTATAAAAATAAGAGAAGGCCTGAAATAGCAATATTTCTTTCTGTGCATCTTTACGTTTCAATATACCAGTGTAATATTCACTGACGTTAAATTTTCGAGCTGATTCTATATTAAAGTTAACAAGAGGCTCTATAATTCGATATACTACCAGCCCTCGAAAGAAAGAAAATCCGAGAATTATCACTGCAAACATATAATGATGCTGTGTAATAAGATAAAGTGAAACAGCTGCAGTTAAAGCTGACTGTAAACTTTCCATAATAGATCGAAAAGTTGCTTCCAGCTTGGAAAGCCCCAGTGACCATACCTGTAAATTATTCAGAAAGGACGGGTGTTCTCGATCGATTAATGGCATTCCGCTTATAATGGTAAGAATTTTATCTTCTTTGTATATATTGAAGTCTTCACTCCATTTTTGAAAAAAATATCTAGTGATAAGCCCCGATACTTCCTCGATAAACTCTAAAGTTAGTAATATGACAACAAATATCATTGCCTGTTTAAACTGTGATGCTGTCAAATTATCGATTATGTATTTATTAATATATACCGTTAGGTTTGCTTGAAAAGCAAAATAGAAAGTCGTGAAGACCGTGATAATGACATACTGCGGCTTGTATTTCCAAATAAATGAGATTGAGTAGATTATTAATGACAGTATAGATGAAGCTTTGTTGATTATACGAGAGAAGGAAATTTTTTTTTTCATAAGCTGCTTATTTAGTTTTCCAGTTATAGAAAACATTAAGTAAAGGCCACATTTTCTCTTCAAGCGAAACGATATCATTATAAAAATTACCGCAGGAGATGACTTGTCCCTTTTTGTTTAGCACGATGACGAAAGGGATTAGGTCGAACTTAAAAACCCGTCTAATCTCAGTAAGATCTGAAGCTACAACCGAAAACCTGAAGGAATGCTTACTTAGAACATTATCTATCGATATTGAAGTACCACTTAAAAACATAAAATACGAAAAGGCCGGATACTTTTGAACAATTTCTTCTATTGCTTCATATCGGCATGCCCCACAACCCTCACTCATTACAAAAATGACAGTTCCACACGGTTGATGGGCTACCCATTCAAAATCAATCGGGTCTTGACCTTCAAAAGCTCTAAGTTTCAACGGATACTGAAATCCGATCTCATAGGACCATTGAACCGGAGTTTTTAGAAATTTACTTCGTAAGTTTCTCTGTTCTACGAACATATATCTTCACCTCAAACCATCCTAGTAGAAAGGCGCTCGATAAGAGCGCCCCTCCCAATTCATGACAGTTACTAATACTTGATTAGCACTTGCCTTCAAACTCTGTTTTGCAATACTGATTAGTGCCATCATAGCAAACGCTGTAAACATGGCGATACCATTGTTTACGATCAGCGTGGCAATAATATTTTTTAACTCCATTTTGTTCAGGCGGGTCGTATGCCCAACCTGAAGCTCCACCAGGACATGTAACTTGGCACATAGAATAAAACCTCCATTTAAATGAGTTCGAATATTGGAACGTTGTAGAAGAGGTTCTCGGCTTTTGATTTACGGTCTAACAGTAATGTACCTATTCCATGGATATGCGCGCATTAGGTTACCTTACTCTCTTGGACTATAAAACTCTGCTTCGAAATATAGATACATCAAGCCCCTCTTCCCATAAATATCATATCATACCCATATTTTGTGTCAATCACCCAGTTATGGTATTTTACGATTGCTCTCTAACTTTTTTATTAGATCAATTTTATTCCTCACACCCACTTTGGAATATATTTTTTTAAGATGTGTGCGTACGGTCTCGACAGAAATGCACAGTTGAACTGCAATTTCTTTTATCGGTATGTTCTCATACAATAATTGGGCGATAACTACCTCTTTTTTTGTCAGTTTATATGTATGGAGTCTAGTACATACCCCCTGTTCAATTTCATTAGATGCTACTAATTTCTCTATACTTTTAGCTAAAGTTCTCAACATCATTGTCAAGATGTGCTCTTGATCCTTTGATTCATATGCTAGGCAGATATACAACTCTTGGGAGTCTAACAAAATAGGGCAGCATTGCAATACCCACCCCGCTCTGCTCTCTTTTTGACCTACGAACGCTCTAGTCGATAGTTGACCATCCGCCATGTTAATTGCTTTATATTGTTCCAGTGTATACTTTTTTTTTATTAGCAAGTCCTGGCCAATAATCCCATGAGTTGGGTATACTGTGTTGTCGTATACTAGATCACCCTTTCCATTTATAATCAGAAATAAATATTCACCATCTACTTCTTGGTAGTTCTCTATTATTTCGTTAATAAACAAATTAATGTATTGATAAGTGTTCAAAGAGTCTCTAGAATCAAATGATAACATTGTATCCCTACCCCAATTTATTAATTAAATTAAAGAAAGAAGATCACCAATAACATTATTAATTAAGTTTTATACGACATAAATATAGAGGCTGCGTCGCTATAGTCCATGGCTGAGGTCTGTTTAATGGAGGTATTGTCAATACTGCCGAGTAAGAACATTACTAGGGCGGGATGAATGATGTGGACCTCATTAAGCAGCAAGGATAATCTGATTTACGAAATGTTTAAAATAGCGCTCCAGATTGAGGAACCGTGGAAATTAATGCACGTGGAATTCGACGACAAGGAAGACGCCTGGCACTTGTTTATCGACTTCGAATGCGGATCGACGTTTGCTTGTCCGGTTTGCGGAGCCGACTGTACCGGCTGGTGAACGAAGCCGTGGACGATGTGCGAATCACCGAGCAAAGCAAACACCGGAACTCAAGCACACGAAATACATTTGGCTTAAGAACGAGTTAAACTTAAAAGCAGAGCAGAAGGAAACGCTGACGCGGGTTGAAAGATAGCAACCTGCAGACGGGCCGCGCGTATCGCTTAAAGCTGGCGATGCAGGATTTCTGGACGACGCCGCATATTCTCGCGGATGTGTACCTTCGGGAGTGGATTGGTTGGGCGAATCGGTCACAGCTTACACCTATTGTGGATCTGGCGAAAACGATAAAGAGGAACGAGGAAGGCATCTTACGATAGTTCCACAGCAAAATGACCAATGGCTTTTGGAGGGCATTAACGGCCTCGTCCAAGCGGCCAAGCGCAGAGCGCGTGGCTAACGCGACGTCGAGAATTTGATCGCCATGGTGTACATGACGGCCAATAAGCTTCGTTTGCCCGTGCTTGAAGCACGGCGGTCACATTAACCATATACCCAGACACGAAAAAAGAACTGGCAACAGCACGGAGCCACGCATCGCTCACATCTGTACCAATTCCCTTTTCCAGCAACAAGTCTGTCCATTTAGGCACCTTTTTATGCTACAACAGAAGGTGAATGCGGAGCGAAGCATCTATACCAATTCCCTTGTCCGATTTTAAACATATCGCTCTATCTAGGTGGTGATTACCCACCTAATAGAGCGAAGAGACAAATAAAGATAATCACTCTCCTTTAATTTCATACTTTTACTATATAAATTATTATATACAATAAATGGCGAATAAATGCAATATCTACCGAATTCACCATCAATTAAAGTGGCTGATGACAATATACGAGTTATTTGCATTTACCAACTTAAATAAAAGGCACTATTGACGATTGCATATCTTTTAAATAAACAAGTGCTCGATAATCTCTATTTGGGTTGCCTAAAATGCAGCGAAATCATGGGCGGCAAATTAAAACATGGTGTATTTAATTCTATTTTAGAAGTTGCTTAGGAACGGGGAATATGGCTATTTTACAGACTCTCCTATCATTCCCGCTAGCTCAAGTTACTGTCGAACCAAGGAATTCTATTCAAATTTTAATCTATCAAAAATGTTCACGAAAATTTTTGCAATGTTTCGGGCATCGTCAATTCCTCTATGATGAGTGCCTTCATGTACAATGCCCAGTTGTTGCAAGGCATGCCCCATGCCTACTCCCTTTTCAACTCCGATCATTTTCCCGTGCTGATGTTTGATGCTGATATGCTTGTTCGTCCACCCGGCATTGATTTTGTTCAATTCACAATCCTTTTTCAGCTGAGTTTTATCGTAAAATCCCCACGAACAAAGAAAGTAGTCTTCTTTCCCGATCCAATCCCGAAAAGCCTCCGCCGCTTGCGGAAAATATGGCGCTGCAGCGACATTTTCCTGTTGTATGGAGGTAAGTTTTTTGCAAAAATCCGAGAGAACGGGATTTAATTTGGGCTTAATGAAAATTTGAAATTCATCAATAATGTGCAAGTTTTCATTAATTTTTACCGCACCGATTTCAATAATTTCGTTTTGCTTCATTCTGTCATTTTCCCAACATGTAGCTTCCAAATCAAATACGATGTAATTCATTTTCTCCTCCTTAACTCCGCCACACGGCCAACAATCCGAAGCATATAGCTCCGGCGAAGACCGCGAGTGTGTCCCTTCTAGTCCAACTGAGCAAATTTCGCTGAACGGTCAGCGGCTGGCCGCCCATTCTTTTCAATTCCATCGCGATTGTCATTTCTTCCGCTTTGTAAAATAGCGCGAGCAGGAGCGGTACGATCAACGCGGGGATGTCTCGCATTCTGACGGCGCCCGGGCGCAGCGAGGCTTTGCCTCTGGCCCGTACGATTGCCGAGAACCGCTGCCATTCACGCAAAATGAGCGGCAAAAACCGGAAGATCAAAGAAACGGCCAGCGCAAACGAATCAACCGGAAGCTTGAGCTTTTTGAAATATTTGAGCGCCCAGCCGAGGCCCTGCACCATTTGGCCGTACGGCGTCGTCGCCGCAAACCAATAGCCCGCAAGGATAACGATAAAAAGGCGCGATACGTTCAGCATTGTGTCCAACGCCCGCGGCGCGTTAAATCCTACGGCAAACGGCCCCGGGCCAGCCGAAAACTGTAAACCCGCCAGCACAACGGACAAAAGCATAAAGCAGCCAAAAGACCGGGCCACTTTGGCTCCGCCCCGGATAGCCGCGCGCGGGAGACCCGCGAAGCCGAGCAGGACGGGGACGGCTGCGGCGGCAAGCCCCGTCCATTGATGCTGCAGCATCGTTGCGATGACCAGCAGCAGGTAGAGCAGCCACTTCGCGCGCGGGTCGATGCGGTGCCATGCCGCCTGCGGGAGCTGCGCGGCTGCGGCGGGCCGCTCCGCGGCGTACGGCACAGCGGCCGCCTCCGCGCGCGCGAACGCCGCCGGGCGCGGAGGCGGCGCGGGCGCGGAGGCGGCGCGGGCCTCCAGCGCCTCGGCAATCGCGGCTGCGGCGCGCTCAGGCGTGAGCGCATCCGGCGGAATCCCGATTCCGCCGATGCGCCTCATCGCCTGCGCCACTTCCACGCAGCCGGGCAAGCCCACGCCGGCCTGGAGCAGCAGCTCCGGCTGGCGGCAGATCGCCTCCGGCGTGCCATCGGCTGCGATGGAGCCGCCGGCAAGGACAATAACACGATCCGCCAGCGGCAGGAACGTGTCCAAATCATGGGTGGCGATAACGAAGCCACCCCGGGGCCGCGCGCTCCGGCGGATGAGCCGGAGCAGCTCACGCGCCGCCGCCGCTTCCATGCCGGCGGTCGGCTCATCCATGAGCAGCCAGTCGGGTGCGGCTGCGAATGTCGTTGCCAGCGCAAGGCGCCGCTGCTGGCCGCCGCTGAGCGTGAAAGGCGAGCGATCCATGGCGAAAGCGCCGGGCGGATCGAAATCGCCGCAAGCGGAGCGAATGCGGCGCTCGCGCTCCTCAGCGCCTAGCCGATACGGGCGCAGCGAGTAGTTGAATTCCTGCTGTATGCTGCGGGCGAACAACTGCTGCTCGGGAAACTGAAACGTCAGCCCGAGCCGGAACATGAGTGCATGATCGACTTTCCCTTTGTTCCACATCGGCTGTTCATCCAGCAGGATCGAACCGGACGAAGGCTCAATGATTCCCGCGGCGGCCTGCAGCAAAGTCGACTTGCCCGATCCCGTATGGCCGACTAGCAGAGTAATGCTTCCGTCGTGCAAAGTCAATTCGATATTTTTCAGCAAAAAGCTGTTCTTGTCATCCGGTGCGGTTACGCAAATGTTCTGTAAACGGATCGTCATCCGGCATTCACCGCCTCTGCGAGCTCGTCAGCGTGCAGCGGGAGCGGATCGAGCCGCAGCCCCCGCTGCCGCAGCAGCAAAGCGGTCCGCACGACGAACGGCGGCTCCAGCCCTAGCCTCTCGCACGGAGAAAGCGTGCTTTCCCCGAACGCCTCAATGCTGCCCGTATCCGCCGCCGAGGCCTCTCCGTAGAAAAAATCCCGCGGCGGCCCGTCAAAAGCGATCCGGCCCCCATAAAACGCCAGCACGCGGCTGGCCTCGGCCGCTTCCTCCAATCGGTGCGTGATCCACACGATGGTCATCCCGCGCGCGTGCGCTTGCCGCACAGCACGCAGCACCTCCTGCCGGGCTGCCGGATCGAGCATCGCTGTCGGCTCGTCGAGCACCAGCAAATCCGGCTTCGCCGCCAAAGCTGCGGCGATGTTCAGCAACTGCTTCTGTCCGCCGGACAAGCTGCTCAGCGTTCGCCCCGGCGGCAGCGACAGGCCGACCCGCCCAAGCGCCGCCGCATAGAGCTCCGCCCGCACTTCAGGCACAAGATCGGGAGCCTGCGGCACATGCTGCAGCTCCTCCTCCACCGTATCCCCGACGAATTGCGCATCGGGGATTTGCAGTACACCTCGGGTGACCGACTGCTCCCCCCCACCGCGAATAAGCTGACCGTCCGAGAGCGGGCATAGGCCAAGCAGCACGCTGGCCAGCGTGCTTTTGCCGCTGCCGTTCGGTCCGGCGACAACGATCCATTCCCCTGCGCGAATGTCGATGTTAACATTGGTCCACACCTGCCGGACTTGCCCCGCCTCGGCTCTATAGATGACAGACGCCTTTTGTAAAGAGGCTGCGATGCTTGTATTAGACATATGAAAAAAGTTCCTTTCACTTTCTGAAAGCTTGTGCTATAATCCTGAATTGTTAACCAAACATTCGTAAATTTGGTTGACAATAAGTTAAGAATACCAGAATCGGGAGAGATGAACAATATGAAACTCACACTTCGAGGCATAGTTTTTAGCGCATTGTTTGCCGCACTTCTTGTATTATTCAGTTTTGTAAGCATCCCGCTCGGTTTCACCCCCGTGCCGATCACACTGCAGACTTTGGCTGTGATGCTGGCGGGCGGCCTCCTCGGTGCCCGGTACGGATTTTTAAGCATGGCTTTGGTCGTGATTTTGACCGCGATCGGCTTTCCGATGCTCCATGGCAACGGCGGAATAGGCGTACTGACCGGGCCTACGGGCGGGTTCATCTTCATGTGGCCCTTCTCGGCCCTGCTGATCGGCCTCATATTGCCGCGCATCCGCATGAAAGGGATTATGGGATATTTGGGCGCATTTCTCGTTCTTGAAGTATTTGGTTCCTTGATCCTATACGTCTCCGGTGTACCGTGGCTGATGTACAAAGTGCCGACACTTACGTTCTCCAAAGCCATGTTCAGCGCCTGCTATCCGTTTCTGCCCGGAGACGCTATCAAAGCGGCTGTCGCCGCACTGATTATCGCGCCGGTGCGTCAGGTGTTCCCGCATGAAAGGCTGACAGGCGCGTCTGCGCGCGGTGTTGTCCGGCAATCGCAAGACAGTGGCGCGAAGGCGTAATACGGCAGTGATGAAATTCGCACCGCACGCAGCTCCCAGCGCGCAGTGTTGCGCTGCATGACGGCGGTCGGTCGACCACCCATTAAGCCAAGGCGAGCTTGGAGAATATTGGCGTAAGGTGGTTGCACGTATAAAGTGTTAGTATTATAATGAAAATAAATAAAGGGGGGTCGGTTGCACCCGTCCCCCCTGCGCAATAGCCGCTTTTAAGGGCGGTTGGCTTTTAAAGGTGAAACAGTCAAGAATAGACCGCTACCTTTGACCAGGGCGGTCTATTTCTTTTTCATGTAGGTAAGCAGCGCAAGAATAAACATTCCGAATAGGAACATTAACTGGATCGCTTGAAATACCTCCACTGGCATCACCTCCCTTCCGGGAGATTAGCCGACCGCCCATATCAGCCGTTCTATTGTGCAAGCCATATTATAGCACGATAGGCCCTCTGCCTGAAGGCCTATTTTTCGTCAGATTGAATCTCATACTGTCTTTTCAATATTTCCGCCATAATTATTTGCAGCTTCATCAGAATAGCGTTCAAACCCGGCGTGCCGTTCGGCCAAGCTGAACGTAGAGGGTATTTTGTATAAGGTAGTTGCGCGTATAAAGTGTTGATATTATAATGAAAATAAATAAGGGGAGTCGGTTGCAGCCGTCTCCCCTGCACGATAGCCGCTTTTAAGGGCGGTTGGCTTTAACAAAAGGTTGATCCGAATGGACCGCTATCCTTTGCGAGAGGGCGGTCTATTTCTTTTTCATGTAGGTAAGCAGCGCGAGAATAAACATTCCGAATAGGAACATTAACTGCATCGCTTGAAATACCTCCACAGGCATCACCTCCCTTCCGGGAGATTAGCCGACCGCCCATATCAGCCGCTCTATTGTGCAAGCCATATTATAGCACGATAGACCCTCTGCCTGAAGGCCTATTTTTCGTCGGGTTTGATTCCCATATCAAGTCTAAAACTTCAGGCTTCCCGAGAAAGTCGCGGTACTTTGTTAGGCAGCCAGAGATAGCCCTGATCGGGGGGCAGCCACTCATAAAGCAGCTACAACCCGAAAAACCTGCAATTGTGCTTTCTTCGTAAAAGCAGCTTAGTTTGCCGAAAAGCCTGCGATTGTGCAGGAATTTTCAGTGAAAACGGGTCTGAGCCCAGATGCTCGATGAAAAACCTGTATTTTTGCAGGAATGTTTCGTTATTAGCGTATGAGCCTACAAAAAAACTGCACTTTTGCAGGTATTCTCCGTACTACGAAGCAGATGCGCTGCCCTGGTGGGGGATTTTGCAACTGTCTCACTTTTTTACGAACTAGTTTCCAACTGTTACGCTTTTAAAGCTTGAAACTATAGCAGTAGAACTGATTATTTTCAATCTGTGTGGGGACGTCCACGGGTCGTGCGGGTTTTGCGGGTCGTGCGGGTTTTGCCGGTTTCGCGGGTTTTCTCTACGTTGTTACGTTGTTAAGCAATGCGCTGTCTCCTAGCAAGCAACTGGAAGACCGGCTGCCAACGAGAACAAAATCAGGTCTGCACGTTCAAAACTATCACACAATCACCCATATTTCAGGCCTGATGCTGGGCTAGCGCCCCCCCGATCAGCCTGCGTGGTTCCCATCAAATCCCAGGCCGCCTTATCATTATTTCACCATATTTACTCGCTAGCCTTACCGGAATAGCGCTCTAGCAGCTGATGTATGCCCGTTGGCAATTGGCCCGCTTCCTCGATATCCATTACGGCTCCGGGACTTAATTTGTAGCTTAAATTCCGCAAATCCTTCCCTGTGGCGATGCCTTCGATTTCAGTAAAGACGAAGGACTTAAACTGATACTTCTCCATCGAATCCGGATAAATCGGACTTAGGGCATTCGGATCGGCGTTGAACCAGCTTACCGTGTACTTGTCCCCTTGTTCTGTAGTGCCTTCGCCATAAATTTGAGCAACGGACAGGTTGTTTTCCTCAAATAAACCTTTCAATCCGCTCGGAATCCCCGCTTTATCAAAAGTAATCGCAAACGGAATGTTTACATCCGGCGAAGCCAGATTAATCAGCCGTTTCCTTTCTTTCTTGAATTGCTCCAGCGCCTCTTTGGAATCAATTTTCATGTAACTTTTCACTTTACTACCCTTGATGAAAGCCTCTTCCGCTTTGCTGGTAAAGAACCCGCTATTATTGGACGTATCGTCTGTGTTGCGGGTTTTGAAGTCGAAAGCTTTCAACTGCTTCCACTCTACGCTGGCAAGCGTATCTTCGGTTTTTGTCAAATCGTTGACCGTGCCGTTTCCGGGCTGCACAAAGCGCTGAAGCGACTGGAGGGTAATGGCCGGGTTATCTTTTTTGCCGCCCGCGTAAGCCCATGAAGTGGAAAACGTGTAGGACTTGTCTTCGGTAAGTTCCTTGCCGTCCAGGGCCGTTACTTTGATTTCGACCCCCCGGCCGTCGTCCACCAGTTTTTTGTTAAATTTCGCGCCTGGCAAATTAGTCACCACGACTAGGGGCTGCAGCAGGTCGGAGCGGCCTGCGATCACTTTTAATGCAGGCACGTAAAATCTCCGGTTGGAAATGCCGAGTTGCTCCCTGCTCCATTGCACATCGGCCGATGTGTACAAGTATTTATCATCCGCTTGAACAGCTTCCAGATGCCCATTGGCAGGGCTGTCCCAATTCGTCTTGTCCCCGTTTGTAAAATCCATCTTACTGGCAGAGGCGGACGTCGCCACAAACAGCTGCATCGCCAAGATCGCTGCAATCGCTTGCCATTTCCTCATTAAGTGAATCCCTCCCTCCACCAGAGTAACATTATTTTCCTTTCCGTACAAGAAAACGAAGTACTCCGCACGGTTGGAAGCTGCACACGGCGAAATAGCGGCTGCTAAAAGAAACAGCCCCGCGGCGTTCTGCACAAGGCAGCTGCCGCAGGGCTAATCGTTTTTTTAAGATCGAACTTCCTAAGCTTTCGCTTTGATCGTTTCCAGCGGCTTGTGGTTGCCGTATTTCGGATATTCGCGCGTCGTCGGAGCCGCCCAGTGCGCAGCATTGCGAATCACACGGCGAACTTGCTCGTTGTAGTAAGTAGGGTACGTTTCGTGTCCCGGGCGGAAGTAGAAAATTTTGCCCTGGCCGCGATTGAATGTGCAGCCGCTGCGGAACACTTCGCCGCCTTCGAACCAGCTGACCATGATCAGCTCATCAGGCTGCGGAATATCGAAGTGCTCGCCGTACATTTCTTCTTCTTGCAGCTCGATGTACTCGCCGATGCCTTCGACGATCGGATGTCCCGGCGCTACGACCCAGATGCGCTCCTTCTCGTCGGCTTCGCGCCATTTGAGGTCGCAGCTTGTGCCCATCAGCTTTTTGAACACTTTGGAGAAGTGTCCGGAATGCAGCACGATAAGCCCCATACCATGCAGGACGCGGTTTTGAACGCGGTTTACGATTTCGTCCTGCACTTCGTCATGCGCCTTATGTCCCCACCAGATCAATACGTCCGTATTGTTCAGCACTTCCTCGGTCAGCCCGTGCTCGGCATCATCAAGCGTTGCATACGTAACTTCCACATCGCCAAGACCTTCGCCAATGGCCGTATGGATGCCGTTCGGATAAGCCGCGCGGACGATTTCGCTTTCTTTTTCATGACGGAATTCGTTCCAAACTGTAACTTTCAGCTTCTGGCTCATTTGCAAATTACCTCCATGGGGTAGGAATTGATTTATTACCTTGAGTATAGGCTTCCGGCTGCCGAATAAAAAGGCGTGATCCTGCCTATTTCTTATTCAAAAATGTCTATCCGCTAAAAAGCATGCTATACTTGTACTGGGAAATCCCCGTTTGTTGCCGTCTTTCTTCTATTCAAAATTGTCTTTCCGTTAGCGAGGTATGTACCTATGACGAGTGCCGCGAGTACATTTACAGAGCTTGTCAATGAGGAAGTCGTTTATCAGAATCCGCTGCTATTTTTGAAAGTATGGGAAATCGCCAACGAAACGGCCGACTGCGGCATCCGCCATCCCTGGCCCTGGCATTACCATAAGCAGGTTGAATTTCTGGCCGTCACCCACGGGCATCTGGGCATTCAGACCAGGAACGATTTTGCTGTTCTCGGCCCCGGCGATGTGATCGTACTGGGCTCTTCCCAGCCGCACCGCACTTACAAGCACACCACAGATCCGCTCTCTTACGTCGTGTTCCAGGTCGATCTGTCGCAGCATTTTGACCCCAGCACCATGCCGTATTTGCACTGTTTTTCCGAGTTGACGCAGCCGCTCGAACTGTTTAATTATTTGTTTCGGGAAAATGCCGCGGTCAAGCAGTCGGCCTACGATCTCATTATGGACATTTTCGAGGAGTCCCAGTCGCGCAAGCTGGGTTACGAATTGGCCATTACCGCATCCATCAAAAGACTGCTGCTGCTGCTTATGCGCAGCGATAACCGCAATCTGATCGGCACCGCCGAGGAAACCGGGCTTATCCGGCTCCGTCCAGCGCTTGACTACATCGAGACGCATCTGAGCGATAAAATCGCCGTCGAGGACGTATGCTCCCTGCTCAATCTGAGCTATCATTATTTTATCAAATATTTCAAAAAAATAATGGGTATGTCCTTCGTCGATTACGTGAATTACAAAAGAATAAAAAAAGCCGAGCGCCTGCTTCTGACCGGCGATCTCAGCATGATGGACGTGAGCTTTGAAGTGGGCATTTCAAATATGGCGCAGTTCTACAAGCTGTTCAAGCGCCATAACGAATGCTCGCCCAAGGAATTCAAGCGGCGCATGAGAAGCCAGCGCGCCATCGGCTCGGCGCTGCAAGCGCCAGGCGGCACGCCGTAAGCCCGGCCCGCCCGCCAACAAAAAAAAGGTTGTCCGACAGTCTGCAAAAGACATGCCGGAGCAACCTTTTTTCGGGTTTATGGCGTCGCCGTTGGAGCAGGCGTGGCGCTTGGGGCAGTGCCGCTGTCCGCTTTTTTCGCATGCGGCCCGCCTTTGTGCTCAACGAACTTTGTAAGCTGATCGGTCAGGCTGTCTTTCAGCTTCGCAATCAGTTGATCTTCGCTGATGCCTTTTTCCGCGGCGATGTCGGCGATGGATTTGCCGGCTTTGCGCTCTGCCGCCAGCTCTTCCTTGGTAATGCCGAGCAGGCTCGCGATTTTGTCCGGGCTGCCCCACTTGGCGGCCTGCTGCTTGCCTTTGAAAGCCATCGCCTTCGGCTTGCTTTCGACAAGTTTTTTCAACCGGTCGGCGAGCCCGGATTTTTGCTTGTCGGCTTGTGCTTGCGTAATTTTGCCGGCGCTGAGGGCGTCGTCGATTTTTTTCGTTTGCGCATCGGTCAGCTTTTGCAGCACCGCATCCTCGCTGAGCCCTGCTTTTTCCTGTGCGATTTGTGCGATGGTTTTGCCCTGCTTGAGCTCTTCTTTGAAAGTGCTTTGGTCAATGCCAAGAACCGCTGCTGCGTCTAAATAGCTTTTGCCGAGAGCGAAGCCGCCGCGGAATTGATGATGGCTGGCCAAATGTTTGGAGTTGTTGGAAGCCGGCTGATTCGCAGTTGTCGAAGTTGTTCCCGCCTCATCGGCAAAAGCCTGATTGTGCTGCGCCACGATTCCGCCGCCAATCATCAGCCCGGCTGCCAATGTGCCTGTGAGCATTGCTTTGTGAAGTTTCTTCATGAACCTTGTCTCCTCTTCAATGAATTCGACTACGATTCAAAGTATAGGAAATAAATGTGAAGGAACTTTGACGCAAGGCTTAATACAGCTTAAATGTTTGATGAAATGAAAATAAAGGGAGCCTGAACGGCTTAACCGGAAGCCGCCGCTCTCCCAGCCCAGGCCCTAGCTCCGCTGTCTGGCCAGCAGCAGGAAGGATGTGACGGCTCCCGCTTCCATAAGCGCTATAATAATCCCGAGCGGTACGGCGGTCTGGCTGCCGCCGATTCCGACAAGCGGCGCGACAATGCCGCCGATAATGAACATCAGCAAGCCCAGCAGCGCGGACGCACTGCCCGCCGTTTTCCCCTGATTCTGCAATGCGAGCGAAGATGTCGAGGTTGAGACGAGCCCGACGCTGGACACGACCAGGAAAAGCGCCGGCAAAATAACGTGCAGTCCGGCACCGGCCAAAACCGCAACAAGCAGCAGCAGGCTGCCGGTGGCCGCCATTCCCAGCCCCCAGGCAAGCATCTTGCGCAAGTCGACTTTGCCGGCCAGCCGGCCCGTAATTTGACCGGCAATAATAATGCCGAGAGCGTTGATGCCGAACAGCACGCTGAACATTTGCTCGGAAACGCCGAAAATGTTTTGCAGCACAAAGGGCGACCCGGATATGTAAGCAAACATAGCGGCCATCACCAAGCCCTGTGTTAAGGCATACCCCATGAACGAGCGATCCGTAAGCAGCACGCGAAAAGTGGCCAGCGTATTGCCAAGCCCGCCCTTGGAGCGACGATGGGCCGGCAGCGTCTCGCCGAGGCCGAACAAAACGGCGATCAGCATCGCGACACCGATCAGGCTCAGCGCTACGAAGACGCCCCGCCAAGATGCGAATTGTAAAATTTGCGCCCCTAAGATCGGTGCCAAAATCGGGGCAGCGCCGTTAATCAGCATGAGCAGCGAGAAAAACCTGGTCAGTTCCACACCCGAGTACAAATCGCGGACTATCGCTCTTGAAATGACGATCCCCACCGCTCCGGCGAGCCCTTGAATGAAACGCAGTGCGATGAAGACCCAGATCGATGAAGCAATCATGCATAAAATCGAAGCAATGGCATAGACGACAAGTCCCAGGAGCAGCGGCTTGCGCCGTCCCCGCACATCGCTGACCGGCCCTGCGGCCAATTGTCCCAGGGATAGCCCCAGCATGCAGGCCGTCAAGCTCATCTGGGTGAGCGAGGTGCTCGTATGCAAATCGTCGGCCAATACGGGCAATGCGGGCAAATACATATCCAGCGACAGCGGTCCGAATGAGGCAAGCGCTCCTAAAACGGCCGCAGTTCCCAGCCGCCGCGACGGACTCAAAGAAGCCGGAGCCGCTGCGTCGGCATGATTGTGTTTATTCATCGTATATCACAAACTTTCTGTACTTTTTTTGCTGCTACTATTCCACTGTCGAAAAATAGTTGCTACGGCAACTGTTTCTCATCCATCCTACCATTTGACCGGCTTGTCTGTCCAGCACCAAACAACCTAATCCGAGCATGTTTTCTTGTCTGGATAGAGCGCTTTCAAACAGGCCGGATTTCATCAAAGATCCCAGCATGCCGCGATGCCCCGGGCAGCCTTTCAGACAACCCAAAAAGCCCGGCATCGCGGGCTTCTCGGGTACTATTTTTACAGCAGCATTGCCTTACTTCAATCCGTTTAAAATCGCTTCAAGAATAGTCTGCACCAGTTCTTTCGAAGCTTCGGCATTGATGCTGCCCTTCGAAACTTCTCTGTTTACGGAGACTTGCAGTTCCACCATTTTGCCAAACGACTGATCCAAATGACCTTTATTGTACTGATCTTCGGCCTGATTCAGCTTCGCTACGATAGAAGTGTAGGTGCCTTCATTTTTGAAGAACCCGCCATCATGCAGCTGTTTCAAAATTTCCCTGATGATATCGAAGATGCTTCTCACTTTGAACGTTTGGCTTTGCTCGGCTTTATTTCCCGCTGCATCCGTAACCGTATACTGTACCGTATGTGCGCCTAAGCCCAGTTGCTTCGCTTTGATGCTTTGACCGCTGGCGATTTCTTTTCCGTCCAGGAGCAGCTTTTGTGCCGCTACCCCCGATACTGCGTCGGAAGCGGACAGCGTGAAATTCAGCGTTTCAAAAAATGACACATCATGAACCGGCTTGCCCGATTGCGTCAAAGTGACGGAAGGCAGCGTCTTGTCGAGCTTGAATGACAGGGATTGCACCGCTTCCGCATTTCCGGCGGCATCGGTCGAATAGTACTGGATCGTATGAGTGCCTTCCGTTTGAATAACCGCAGGTGCCGTATAAGCCGTCCATGCGCCGCCGTCCAGGTTGTACAAAATCGATGCCACGCCGCTGCCTTCATCGGATGCGGTCAATGTCAGCGTCTGATCTTGGTTGAACCAGCCCTCTGTGTTCGGAGTTCCCGACAGTGCAGCTTTCGTCACCGGCGGAGTCGTATCCGCTGGCACCGCAAAATCCGATAAGCCGCGAGGTTTCAATTGATAAACACCTTTGAAAATCGATGCTACGCCCGTAATCGTTACAACTTTTCCCTCTTGATAAGGGAATTGAGTCAAAGTCAAGCCTGTGCGTCCGTCCACGCGAATATGGTTGCTTACCGAACCGGTTGCCGCGTCGAATTCGAAAGAACCTGTCGGTGTCGCGCTAACGATATTGTGAATGGTGACGGAGTCAAGCTGCACCAGCTGCCCTTGGTTGGCGTCATTTACCGCCGCTGCCGATACGGCTTGCGGAACGGCCGCTGTGCCGGTTTTGGCGATTTCAACCGGGTTGGTCAGCTCCAGCTCCGTGTTGTAAAGCGCCGTCGACGCGGTCACTTTCACCGTATCTCCCAGGTGGAAGCCGCTCTGGCTTTGGAAAACATAAATGCCGCCTGTCGCATCCTGCAAATAAAACGCCTGACCGCCAAAAGCGCCCGGCTCGGTCGTAACGGCGCCTTCCAGCGTCACAAGCGATCCTTCGGCTTTACTGCGCGCTTCTGCGACAGTAATTTTGGCCGGGATCGGCGATTCCTCTTCCGGCAGCGGTTCGGCCGGTACGCTTGCGATCGTCACCGCTTCTGTTTTCAAGTTGCCGCCGTTTTGTCTGAGCCGCAAGCTCGCCGCACCGCTTGTACCGGGCTTGATGCGGAATGTCAGATCTTTGGAGGCGTGGCCCTTGAAGTTGGAAGTCACGCTGAAAGCGGAGCTGTAGCCGTAAGCCGTCGGCCATGTGCCGTCGGCGTTTTGCACCATCGCGACCTGCGTGCCTCCGGCCAGATAGATGCCCGCGCTGAAGCCTGAAACAGTCGTGTTCGCAGGCAGATTATCGACGGTGACGCGAACCTGGAAGTCCTGCGCGTTCGGCAGCGTCGCCTGGTGAACCAAACCGTACGTCGCGCTCGCCGTAGCCGCCGGACCGCCGTAGGAGCCCGCTTTGAACGTAGAGCGGTCCCACCACTTGTAGCCCGCATCCGGAGCGGCCCATGGCTCAGGCTTCGGCTCCGTGGAAGCTGCCGGCTCTTCAAAAGGCAGCAGAGCCGTCGGCTGGTCAAGCTGCAGCCCGTCTACTTGCGTCAGGCTCGTGTAGCTTTCCTTTTGCCCCAGCCAGTTGACGAGGTTCACGAGCAGTTTGCCGTCATTCTGTTCTTTAAAGCCGTCGTAAGTCGTTTTCTTCTGTCCGTTGTCTTCGCGCACATATTTCGGAGTGGCGTCCTCTACCGGCGAAGAATCGCCGATAAATGCCGCTTTGCCCGCGCCCGCCTTGGCGATTGCGACATACGGCCCTTCGGCGATGCCACCGCCGTTGTACACGCCCTGATCCACGGCGTTCGCCCAAGCCTCATTCGTCTGCGGCAAATAGACGATGCCTTTCGCTTTCGTCGGATCGACGATTGCTAGCGTAGAGCCCGCGTGCATGGCAACGTTGTATACGGAATCCGTAATGCCAAAAGCTTGCTCCGGCGCAACGATATTGTTGGCGGTAATATCGCCGAGAGCGTTATAGCGGAACTTGACGCCGAAATTCGTCGCCAGCCAGTCCGAGCTGGCTACGTCCTGCATCGCCGCCGAATTGCGCTCTTCGTCGCTCATCCCTTTGGCAGGATCTTCCCATGCGCCCCGGCGGTATCCGTTCATAACCTCGGAAGCGTCCCAACGGTTTTTGTTGCGGTCCGCGTTGTAGTGGTCGGCGATGAAGAAAATGCTGCCGCCGCCCTCCACATACTGCTTCATAGCGGCCTGCTCGCTTTGTTTATACGGAATGTTCGCCTCTCCGATCACGAACACGTCGTAGCTTTGCAGATCGGTCAGCGTGATCGGCGTCGTTTTGCGAAGTTCTTTTACATAAAAGCCGTTATTCGCCAAAGCATTGGCAAAGTCCGAAAACCCGCCGTCGATCACCCAATCCGCTGCCCCTGCCGTCTGTGCGTGCGTGTTGTCAAACAGCACCTTCTTGCCGGCATTCCCATTCACAACCTTAGCTTCGATGAAAGGTGCGGGATCGGTCGGACCCTCGGCTAACGCCTGCTGCAAACCGCTCGTAGCCGCAAATTGCAGCGGCAAGGCCAACGATAGCGCCAGCGCCGACTTTACCCATTTCGCTTTCCACCCTGCCATCTTACTCATTATATTCCTCCTCTAGACAAGTGAAGTATGGTCTACCGCCCCCATTCTAACATGTCCCCATCCGGAGCGGTGATATTTTTTTGTAAATGCGGCGAGATTTGTGCAAGCTTCCAAATATCGTTGGAAAAATAAACCTTTGTAAAACGAAACATACGACCGTCAACGTTGTATAAATTGGCATACCGGCAAGTAAAGGAGCTGCCTTTCCAATGAAAAAAATGATTATCGGCATATGTATAGGAGTTTCGCTATCATTTTCCACACTTGTTTTCGCTTCGCCAAACACGCTGGAAGTTCTCTCGTTCCCGGTAAAATACGTAATCGACGGGGCCGAATTGCCGCTGGGCGAAGAATACGTCTCCCTGTACTATCAGGGACATATTTACGCGCCGGTTCGCTTCATAGCCGACAGCCTGGCCGCCAAAATCGAATACCGCTCGGACACGAACACGCTGACCTTCGATACCCCTCCTGTCAGGGGAATCGGCGCCCCCCACGTTAATCCGGACCAGGCGAAACTCACAGCTTATGAGAAACACCATTTGAAGCATGTAGAGGACGACTACACCGTGCGGCTGCTAACCGATGACGAAAAAACGCAAATCCCCGAAGAAGCAAAGAACAAAGCCCCCGTGTACTACTTCCTGAAAGGACAAAACGAAGCCGGCGAAACAGTAACCGTCTGCGTCTGGAGCATGAACCGAGCGGTGAGCTTCCTGTACCACCACCCGGAAGATGAGCGGGAAAAGACCGAGTAAGCCCCGGCGGGCACCTACACAAACGCTTTCACGCTGGAACCCCTCGTCTTTAGAACAAAATCCGGCTTAAACGGGGGCCAATTCTACTCCTTTGCCGGACCGAGACGGTGCAACTGGTTGCGAAGTAGGTTGCCGACCCACAAAGCCTGCAAAAGTGCAGGCTTTTTCGATGGAAACGGCCCGTTTGGAGCAAAAACCTGCGATAGTGCAGGAATTTTTGCCTCTGATCGCTCAGAAGCCCGAATTTAGCGAAAAAAACTGCACATTTGCAGGAATTGTTCGAGGCAAGCGCAGTAAGGTGCAAAAAGATGTACTTTTGCAGGTTTTCTTCGCTAGCAAGCTTTTCGGTAGTATCCTTCGCAGCGCTCGATGGCCGCTAGAGAGCATCGCTCATCGTTGGGAGCAAGAGCGATGCTGATACCGCTGCGGACCCCGTCTGCCGAACGACTCACTGCTCGAACCTCAGTAGCACAATTTTTGCGCCTACCCAATCGTTTTCGCACTGCCCCCTCGTCTTAAGAACAAAATCCGCTCAAACGGGGTCTGACTTGTAAATTTTTCCTTTCTTTAGCCACAGTTGTTGGATGGGGTTTGTTACTCGCAGGGCGATTCTACTCTTTTGCCGGACCGAGACGGTACAGCCGGTTGTGGAGTTCGAACCTCAGTAGCACAATTTTTGCGCCTACCCAATCGCTTTCGCACTGCCCCCTCGTCTTAAGAACAAAATCCGCTCAAACGGGGTCTGACTTGTAAATTTTTCCTTTCTTTAGCCACAGTTGTTGGATGAGGTTTGTTACTCGCAGGACGATTCTACTCTTTTGCCGGACTGAAATGGTGCAGCCGGTTGCGGAGTTTGAACCGCAACAGCACAATTTTTGCGCCCACCCAATCGTTTTCGCACTGCCCCCTCGTCTTAAGAACAAAATCGGCACAAACGGGGGCTGACTTGTAAATTTTTCCTTTCTTTAGCCACAGTTGTTGAATGAGGTTTGTTACTCGCAGGGCGATTCTACTCTTTTGCCGGACCGAGACGGTACGGCCGGTTGCGGAGTAGATTGCCGATCCACAAAGCCTGCAAAAGTGCAGGCTTTTTCGATGGAAACGGCTCGTTTGGAGTAAAAACCTGCGATAGTGCAGGAATTTTTGCCTCCGATCGCTCAGAAACCCGAATTTAGCGAAAAAAACTGCACATTTGCAGGAATTGTTCGAGGCAAGCGCAATAAGGTGCAAAAAGATGTACTTTTGCAGGTTTTCTCCGCCGGTGAGCTTTTCAGGAGGATCAATTGCCGCTGGAGAGCATCGCTCATCGGTGGGGGCACGAGCGGTGCTTATACCGCTGCGGAGCTGTCTGCCGAACGGTGCTCTGCTCGAAGCGCCTTTGGGCGCGGCGGGGATGAGCACAGTAGGGCTGGGGCGCGGTGGGGGCGAGCACGGTAGGGCGCACGGTGGCGGCGAGGCCGGCGGGCGGCAAGCGCGGGCGCGGCGGCGGAACGCGTTCGCCCACGCCCGCGCCGCGAGCACTCGAAAAATAACCGGCCCCCCGGAAGTATCCGGGGGGGCCGGTTATTTAAAGCCGCGCTAGGCCTTCAGCCTGTACCACAGGCTGGAGTAGTCCTCATGCGGCGCCGGGATCGGCAGGCCGATTTGCATCAGCCGGTCTCCGCCGAATCGGCCGTCCATGCCCTCCACCGCGTAATCGGCCTGCGGGTCCAGCCCTTTCAGGACGAGGCGGCGCAGCGGCGCATTCGGCTCCGCCAGCACCTGAAAGCGGAACACCAGCGCCTCCTTCCGGTCGGCGGAAACGAACATCCAGGCCGTTACGTTGCCCTGGAACGGGCTTTGCAGACGGTACATGTCGCCCGTCTGCACGAGAGCGCGGATGTCCTTGTACATGGCGACCTGCTCCTTGACGGTCCGCTTCTCCTCCGCGGACATCTGCGTCAAGTCCAGCTCGTAGCCGAAGTTGCCGGACATCGCCACATGCCCGCGGGTCGCGAGCGGCGTCACGCGCCCGACCTGATGGTTCGGCACGGCGGACACGTGCGCGCCCATAGAACTGACCGGATACACGATGCTCGTGCCGTATTGGATTTTCAACCGCTCCATCGCGTCGGTGTCGTCGCTGGTCCACGTCTGCGGCATATAGTACAGCATGCCGGGATCGAAGCGGCCGCCGCCGCCGGAGCAGCTTTCGAACAAAATATGAGGGAACGCCGAAGTCAGCCGTTCCATCACCTCGTACAAACCGAGCATATAGCGGTGCGCGGTTTCCGTCTGGCGTTCCGCCGGGCTTGCAGCGGAGCCGATCTCGGTCATGTTGCGGTTCATGTCCCATTTGACATACGCAACCGGCACGGAAGCAAAGATCGCGCCAAGCGACTCCACGATGTAGTCCCTGACATCAGCCCGCGAATAATCGAGAATCAGCTGGCTTCTCGCTTCCGTGCGCCTGCGCCCCGGCGCATGCAGGCACCAGTCCGGATGGCTGCGGTACAGCTCGCTGTCAGGCGAAACCATCTCCGGTTCGACCCAAAGGCCGAACTGCAGCCCGAGCCTACCTACCCGCTGCGCCAAATCCTCCAGCCCGCCGGGCAGCTTGTTCTTATCGACGATCCAATCGCCCAACGAGTTCGTATCGTCGTCCCTTTTACCGAACCAACCGTCGTCGAGCACGAACAATTCGATGCCGAGCTCGGCTGCGGCCGCGGCGATCTGTTCGATTTTGTCCGCGTTAAAGTTAAAATACGTCGCTTCCCAGTTGTTGACGAGAATCGGCCGAACCTTATCGCGGTGAACTCCCCGTGACAATCGCGTGCGGTAGAGGCGGTGATACGTCCTGGACATGCCCCCCAGCCCTTCCGCGGAATACACCATGACCGCTTCCGGGGTCTGGAAGCTCGCGCCCGGTTCAAGCAGCCAGCCGAAATCGAACGGATTGATGCCGATGGAAACCCGCGTCGTATGGAACTGATCGACTTCCGCCTCCGCCATAAAGTTGCCGCTGTATACGAGACTAAACCCGTATACATCCCCATGATCCTCGTCCGCATGCGGCCGCAGCAGCGCCATGAACGGATTGTGCTGATGGCTGCTCGAGCCTCTGCGGCTTTCGATCCGCGTGGCGCCGGG
The DNA here is from genome assembly GCF_057749925.1 of Paenibacillus sp. sgz302191. NCBI lineage: Bacteria > Bacillati > Bacillota > Bacilli > Caryophanales > Paenibacillaceae > Paenibacillus > Paenibacillus sp. sgz302191. The sequence goes on along the minus strand of NZ_JBYLHY010000009.1, from coordinate 266,816 downwards.
CGCGAGCGGCCGCCTTTGCACATGGCGCTCGCGCACCCATGCGCCGGATAAATACAGCGCCTCGTAATCGGCGTCGTGAAAATCCACGCTGGCGCTGAGCACGCGCCACAACCGGACAGGTGCGTTTCCGTTGTTCACGAAACGCACCGAACGGGCAATGGCCGCGAAATCCGCGAACACGGTATACGCCACGTATACCGTGATGTTCGCATACGCGTCCACCAGTTCCAGCTCCAGCGTCTGCGCTTCGCCGCCGGACTCCGCATACACAGCGGGCAGTCCCTCCAAAGCGGGCTTCCCGTCAAAAATCCTGTGCCCCCGGTACGTCAGCTCCGTAATCCGGGTGCCGTCTTCCAGTTGCACCTGGTAGGCCGGTTCGCGAAAATCGCTCGTGCCGTACTGCGGATACTCCTGCGGCATCGTATCAAGGGAAATGCGCTTATCCTCCGCAACCGGATTCGGGCAAAACGAAGAACGCTCCGTGAACGTCAGGATGCGCGACAAGTTGCCGTCGTGCCGCAGCCTTTTGCCCCAGTAGGCATGAGCCGGGTACCCTTGCACCAGTTGAATGATGTAGCTCATATCCTTGGACTGCAAATGAAACAAGCCCTCTGTGTCGTTATAGTAAATGGCCATGATGGTCTTCCTCTCAACTTGGTTATTTCACTGCGCCCCGCAGCACGCCGCTGATGACCCAGCGCTGGGCGAACAAATAAATCAGGACAAGCGGCAGCAGCGCCATCAGATACGACGCAAAAGCGTAATTGTAGTTGACTCCGAATTTCGACTGGAACACGTATTGCGCCAGCGGCAGCGTAGCCATCGTCGGCTTGCTCAAAATTATGAGCGGCAGCAAAAAGTCGTTCCAGGCCCAGATGCAGGTCAGAATGCCGACGGTCGCGTTGATAGGTGAAAGCAGCGGGAAAATAATTTTCCAGAACGTGCCCCATACCGTCGCGCCATCCATCGTAGCCGCCTCTTCCAGCTCCCCGGGAATGCTTTTCAAATAGCCGACGTAGACGAACATATTAAAAGCTATGCCGTAAACGACGTAAAGTATGATCAGCCCCGCGTGATTGTTCATCCCCAGCTTTGCGGTTTCTTTGACAATCGGCAGCATAATGATCGGAAATGGAACGAACAAGGCGCTCACAAAATAATAGTACAAGCCTTTGAAAAACTTTTTATCCATATTTCTCGCCACCGCGTAAGCGACCATGGAATTCGTCAGCAGCGTGAATACGACTGCGCATACGGTCACGACCAGGCTGTTTTGAAAAGCGTGGAAAAAATTCGTCATGCGGATCGCTTCCGAGAAGTTGCTCCAGTGCCATTCGGACGGCCAGGCCAGCACGGACGCGGCGATTTGCTGCGGGTTTTTCACGGCGATCATCACGGCCATATAAAGCGGAAACAGCACGATAAGCGAACCCGCGGCAATGAAGAGAGTCGTGATCCAGTTCGTACGCTCGAATTTCATTACAAGCTCGTCTCCCTTCGCTGCAAAAATTTAAGCTGCATGACGGATACAAACACAATAATGATGAAATAAATGACGGAGTTGGCGGATTGATAAGCGAAAGAGCCTCCCTGGAACCCGTCCGTAAAAATCAGGTAAGAGATAGACATCGTCGCTTTAGCCGGTCCTCCCCCGGTAAGCGCGACAATCTGGTCGAATGCCATGAGAAAATTTTTCATCGCCAGCACCATGTTGATCGTGAAAAACGGCGCAATCATCGGGAAGGTGATGTGCCAGAATTCTTTCCATTTGCCCGCGCCGTCCAGGCTTGAAGCCTCGTACAAATCGGCGGGTATCGTCTGCAGGCCGGACAAATATAAAATGATGTTAAAGGCTGTCGCTTGCCAGACGGTCACGATGACGACCCCAAGCCAGGCCCATTCTTTTCTGCCCAAAATATTAAAGGCCAAACTATCCATATGAAGATTCGCGAACAAATCGGGCAGCAGGTGGGAGAACAAATAGTTGAAAATAAATCCGACAATCAGCATGCTGAGAATGTTCGGGAGAAAATAAATGGCACGGAACGTATTTTTCAGCTTGATTCTCGAATTAAGGCCTATCGCGACAAGCAAACTGACGATATTGACGACAATCGTGGTGAGCACGGCGAATTTAATCGTAAACCAGTACGCCTGGTACACATTTTTGTCCTGAAACACATTCAAGTAGTTTTTTAACCCTACAAAATGATACGTTTTGGCTAATCCGTTCCAGTTGGTAAAGCTGTAGAAAATGCCCATAATAACCGGAAACGTATGAAACGCAAAAAACAGAATCACGGCAGGAATAACCATCATGTAAAACGCGCTCATGTTCTTACGCATCTCGGAACTCCTTTACGAAATGAGGGAATGAAACATTCGAAAGCGATCCGCCTTCTGTTTCATCCCCGCATGTTCGGTCATTTTAAATTATCTGGCCTGCGCCTTGTTCCACTCGTCGTCCATCGATTTCAGCAGAGCGCCTGAATCTTTTTTGGATACGAATTCCTGAAGAAGCTGGTCGAGCTTCATGCTGCTCGGCACGTAGTGGTCCGGGAAGTCCGCGACAAGACCTTTATCGAACACGGTTTTCAGATCCGCGACCGAAGCGTCGTCCTGGGAAATTCCTTTGATCGCCGAGAACGTATTCACGCCTTTCACATACACTTTCGCATTGTCCGCATCAAGCAGGAAGTCGATGAATTTCTTCGCTTCCGCGGCATGCTTGGTCGTAGCGGACATCGTCAACAGCTGGTCGACGCCGGATACGAGTTTGTTTTTGGCCGGGTCGTTCGTAACCGGGTAAGGGAATACGCCGACCTCGATATTCGGGTTCGCTTTTTTGATCTCGGCGATCGCCCAGACGCCCTGCGCGTACATGAACGACTGTCCGCCCGCAAAAGCTACGTTGCCGTCATTATAGCCTACGCCGAACGTATCCTTTTGTCCGAACGAGACAAACTGCAAATACTTGTCCGCCGCTTCTTTATATCCGGCAGCGAAAGTAGCCTGATTGTCTTTGCGCTTTTTGAAAAATTGGTCCTCCTGCGTGCTCGCGCCAAAAGCGTTGAAAGCCGGTAGCGTCGTCCACGCATCCTTGAACGTGAAGTAGAACGGCAGCTTGCCCATGTCCTGAATTTTTTTGTTCAGCGCCACAAATTCGTCCCAGGTCGCCGGAACCGACAAATTGTTGTCTTTAAACAATTTTTTGTTGTAAATGATGCCGTTGGCGTTAACGCCGTAAGGAATCGCATACGTTTTATCCGTTCCCGCGATATCGCTGAGCATCTTCACGTAAGCCGGCTGGATGTTAGCCAGCTCCGGCGCGTTCGTGAAATCGGCCAGAACGCCGGATTGCGCGAGAGTGGCGTATACGTTGTCGCCGCCGTTGGCGATAACGTCGGGCACTTCGCCTGCCGCGACCTTCGTTTTGAGCACTGTCGAAGCGTCCGGCGGGTTGTCCTGGACGACATGAATGCCCGGATTTTGCTCTTCGAACTTCTTGATCAGCGCGTCGAACGTGTCGCGCGCTTCCGGTTTATATTGCAGAAACTGCAGCTCTACCTTCGCCGTTTTCGTTGAAGCGTTTTCATTAGTGGCAGTGCCGTTCGACGCGCCGCTGCCATTGCCGCAACCGCTGATCAGAGATACGGCAGCGACGGAAGTTATAAGTACGGATAGCATTTTTTTCATCTGTTGAATCCTCCAGGTCTCAAGTTTCCGAGTTTGTCGATTTCGTTTGAAACTCTTCTCTTTTTGTTTTACAATTACTTGCATAGTTGTTTTTTTCTTTGACCCATGGCCTTGCGGCTTGGGTTCTTTTTTTGGTGTTCCCTTGCCCGATTGCTCCCTCGACTTACCATTCCCGAACGCTCATCAATGAATGCGTCATCACCTCCCTCAATTGATCTCCGCCGGCTTGGAGCCTGTCCGAAGGTGTTGCTATTGTGCGGACAAACTCCTAGCCCCCGCAGCTTTCGCGCACGACAAGCCCTGTGCCGATCACAACGTGCATAGGCACTTCCCTTCCCTCAAGCCGTTCAAGAAGCAGTTGTACGGCAGTTTTGCCTATTTGTTCCGGATACACCTTGACGGTAGTAAGCGGCGGATTTACGTATGCGGATACTTCGATATCGTCAAAGCCGACAATCGCCATCTCCCCGGGCACTTTCACTCCGTGCTCGTGCAGCGCTCTCAGCGCGCCGATCGCCATCGGATCGTTGGCAATAAAGCAGGCTGTCGGACGATCCGGCTGCCGCAAAATGTGCTGCATCGCTTCATATCCGGATGCCGTCGACCAGTCGCCGATCTGCACGAACTCGGGCCTGAACAGCTGTTTCGCTTCCATGATCCGTTCAAAATGATGTCTCCTGGCATCGGCAACGGGGCTGCCTTTTTTATTCGGAGCCAGCTTATACAAATATTCGTGCCCGCCGATAAAGCCGATGGATGTGTGGCCCAGTTGAAAAAAGTGATCCAGGACGTTTTCCACGGCTTGCTGAAAATCAAGCTTGACCGAATCGTACTTGCGAATGTCGAGCGAATGATTTACTAAAATAATTTCCTTCCTATTACTAAAAATCCGCTCGATATCCTCCACGTCAACGGATCCGACAATGATCAGCCCGTCCAGATCCTGCAAAGCGAGATGATCCGCATTGTTGCCCCGGATCACTTTGCCGATCGCGACGCCAAGCTCCTCGCAACGCTTTTCGATGCCGCGGCGGACGGAGGAAAAGTACGGATCTTCCTTCTCTTCGTCCGGCGATATCCAAAGAAGAAGGCCGATTTCCTTGCTCGCTAAATCGTTTTCTTTTTTCAGCCGTTTTACGCGCGACGGCTTATAGTGGATATCCTCAGCGATTTGAAAAATCCGCTCCCGCGTCTCTTCGCTGACCGATAAAGAAGGATCGTTGTTCAGAACGCGGGAAACGGTTGCCGACGATACTTTGGCACGCTCGGCAATATCCCTTATTGTAGCCATCTCATCACAACCTAGTTTTAGTTAATATTTTTACTTAAATTTAGTATAACAGAGCAGTACCCATTTTACAAATAAAAAACGATCCTCCCCGCTGCCGCATCCGGGTCGAATCGCTATCACTGCCTTTTTATGAAACGGAAATTTGTTTCTCCACGCGAATGTCCGCCGCCGAACGGTTCATTTCGTCGATGCGTACGTACTTGTAATTCCGGGCCCACAGCTCTTCCAGCACCTTCTGCAAAGCTTGCAGCATATAGGCCGGCGCATCGGGATTCGCCCCGAAAGTCTCGCCGCAGTCGTGAAGCAGAACGACCGAACCGTCTGTGCTCATTCCGTACGCGTGCCGAAGCGATCATGCATTAGCATATGTAACCGACCGGCTCTCGTGTGTCGGCACGTAATGGTGCCGCGTTTCCAAAATTGCATTCAGCGTGTGAAACGCGCCATGCTTCGAATGAGAAGACTTCACCTTCTTCTTTAAGGAAGCAAGCAGCGCCCTGTTGTCGATTACTTGCAGCAGTTGTCTTTTCAAATCCGCCGCATTTTTAGCTTCGAGCGCTGCGCCAAGGCCGACAAGATAGGCCGCATTGTCCTGCTCCTGCCCGGGAATCGGTTTGTACAGCATCATCGGCAGCTCAAGCGCCAGCGCCTCCGATACCGTCAGGCCTCCCGGCTTCGTAACGATCAGATCGGATAAAGCCATAAGCTCGTGCACGTGATCCACAAAACCTGTGATCAGCACCCGATGGCGGGTTTTGTCACCCCCGAGCTCGGCTTCAAGCAGCTGCTTCAGCTTTTCATTGCGCCCGCATACGAAAATAAATTGAACCGTGGAAACGAGGTCTTCCGATTGCAGCACCGACAAAAATTGCTTGCCGATCAAACCGTGCCCCCCGCCCATCACCAGCACCGTAGGCAGCTCGCGGTCCAACCCGTGCTGATCCCTCAGCGAGGTCCGGTCGTACTGCTGCATAAAAGGCAGCCGGATCGGAATTCCCGTCACAATAATTCGCTGCTCCGGTATGCGGTAGCGCAGAAGCGCTTGCTTCACATGCCCGGCGCCTACCAGATAGCGGTCCGTACAAGGGTGAATCCAGTAGCTGTGCGCCGTATAATCCGTGATGACCGTAACCGTAGGAACCTCCGTCAGTCCGTTCGCTTTCAAATAAGACATCGCCGCGGCAGCGCCGGGAAACGTGCTGACCACCTCAGTCGGCCTGACTTCGCGAAGAAGCTCCAGCATGCGGTCGGTGCTGAACGATTTCATCCGTTTGAACATGTTGGAAAACGTATTGTCATCTCTCGTTTTGCGGTACAGATAGCCATACAGCGAAGGAAGGCTTTTCACCCATTGCATGTAGCAGTACTTCCCGACCGAGTGCAAATAAGGATGCGTCCATTCCAGAAAATCCACCACTTCCACTTCTACGTCAGGGCGGTAATGACGAACCGCCTCTACAATCGCCTGAGCCGCTTTATTGTGTCCGTCACCCAGGGCGCCGGTAAGAATCAAAATTTTCTCTCTCTGCGTTTTCATCGTTTCCTAGGACCCCCTTCAAATGCTTTTGCAGTACCCGCTGTACCCACAGAATGTATGGTTCTTGCAGCCGCTGCCAGCTTCTCTGTTCCCATTGTGCCCATTAATCCCGCCGTTTCTACAGGAAAAGCAGGAGATTTGCCGGCAAAAAATTTGCCGAGCCAACCTTTGCACCAACGATTCACCACATAAATGACACCTTCCGCAACCAAAACGGCGCCAACGATATCCAGCAAAACATGCTGCTTCACAAATTGAGTCGAAATGATGATTACAACAGAAATCACCGTGACAATAACCTTGTAAAGCTTCGGAATCACCGCCGAACCGACAAACGCTTTCATCATCAGATAAGCCGTAAGCACATGCGTGCTGGGAAAACAATTCAGCGGTTCATCCGTGCTGAAAACAAAGCCCACCAACCTGTCCAGAAAGCCATCCCCCGTCAGCGCCGGGCGCGGCACATAAGTCTGATACACGGCATACACGCCGTAACAAATCAACAAACCAAGCAAAAACTTCACCAACGTTTGGAAATAAAGCTCCTTATGCTTGACAGCAAGGTAAACAAACGTGACGAAAAGGAACGCGTACCAGCTTAAATAAGGTACAATAAATATTTTGAGAAAAGGGATCTGACGGTCCATGTCGGTAACCAGATTGTGCGCCGGTCCGCCGGCATGATTCAGATAAACATATATCATTCCCACCAAAGGAATGGAAAGCAGCCAGCTTAATGTTCGCAAATACAATCCCAACGATTCCTTCACCAGCATCTCCTCCTCGAAAACAACTCCTTGCACCCGGCTCCCGGATGCGTTTCCCGTTGTTATTTGTTTTCATCATAAAGGAGAATCACGATCGCCAAAACGCACTTTGGTTGTGTATTGTCTTAGACAAAGGTCCGAAGGAATCCCCGACCTAAGACCAGCTTTATGGAAAAAATGGGCAAAATCAGCGGGACAGGCCTACTTTCATTTTACAGTTTCATATATGATAATACAATTTTTAACAGGCATTTTAATTGGTAAAAATCCGGCTCTGCAAAATAAATATCCACAAAACTGATAGCTGTGGACAAGAGAAGTTGTGGATATGTGCATAGGATTATCCGAACTTATACACAAGAGGCTTTTGGGATATGTTGATAATGTGTATAAATTGTGAATAAGTCATTTTAGGGGATAGAATTGCGGGAAGCTTTTTCGGCGAGTTGCAGGTGGAACATTTTCCAATATCGCACCGTCTAACCGTATTGAGGTGAAGCGCTATGAAAAAACCGCAAATTTTGTGGGGAATCATGCTAATTCCATTGTTGGCCGGATGTTCAGTCATCGTAATCAAAGAAAATCAAGCATTGGAAAACCGCCGGGAACCTGCTGCGTCCATCGAAAGCGGAACGGTTAACGGACCAAAATTAGAGAAAGGCGTTCCGGAAATGAAAACAATGAAGCCCCAGCCCGTATCCGGACTTTTTAAAACTTCGCTGGAATTGAAACAAGAGAACGGGAAAATAAAACTGGACTTTTCTTTGCAGAACGTTTCAGGGAAAGACCTGCAAATTTCATACGGTTCGGGACAAAAGTATGATATTGGGGTCTATAACGATCAAAATGAAGAAGTTTACAAATGGTCGATCAATAAAGCATTTACCCAAGCTTTGATCGTGAGGGGTTTCAAGGATGCGGAGAAGCTTACGTTCAACGAGGAATGGAATCTGAACGACAATCAAAACCATCCGGTTCCGCCCGGCAAATATACAATCGCCGTCAAAGTGATGATCGGATTAGACTCCGTGTCAATTAGCAATGACGATCTGACAGATAAAATAACAGTCGAATTATAGAACGCCGCGGCGCGTACAACTTCCAGCGCGCGGTGTTGCGCCGCATGACGACGGTCGATCAAGCCGGGAAAAGGGAACGAGAAGAGGCGCGGCGGGAAAACGTTCGGGAAGGCGCGTTGATGCACGTCAAAGAGCATGGAGCAAGTTCAAACACGCCGAGGAACAGGGAGCGCGATCAAGAATACCAAGGAGCAGGAAGCCGCTTGGGCTTTCCTGCTTCTGGTGTATTATGCGGTTGCATTGCGCCAGCCGCCTGAGGCGGTAATGTCTTCCGCGTCCGCAGCCGCGTAAGCTTCGCATACGAATCCCGGCACCTCGGTGCCGTCGAGCAGCTCCACCCGGCCGATGCCCAGCGGTGCCGGGATCGAAGCGACAAAAGCGCCGAACGCCTCAAGCGGCATCGCCCACAGCTCCAGCCGGATGGACGCCCCGCCCTCCGGCCGCTTAATGAGACCGGGCTTGGCCGGAACCGTCGGCAGCTTCACCAGTTGATACTTCGCCGCGGTCAGCGCCTCGCTGAGAAATGTCGCGCCGCAGCTAAGCATCTGCCGCTCCAGCGGATAGCCGCGCATGTGCAGGCCGCAGACTGCAACGCGGACCGTCGTTTCCGCCGCAGGCGCAGATGCAGGTGCAAGTCCAGGTGCGGATGCAGATGCAACTGCAGGCGCAAAAGCGGAGGTATCCGGCGTCGCAGCCGGTTGCGCGCCAAACCATTCCGCCGCGCCGCCGAGCAGCCCTTCGTTCTCCGCGAGGGCGAACAAACTGACGCCGAACGGCGTCCGCTCCGCCGCTTCCCCCGCAGGGAGCGCAACCGCGCACAAATCGAGCAGATTGCAATGATTCGTGTAGCGACCCATATCCCGGTTCGTCCCGACCGGGTCCTGGCGCACCTGCTCGCGGGTCCACGTCCCGCCGCAGGTCGGCATGACCAGCACCGCGTCCTGCAGCAGCTTCCTCGCTTCCAGCTTGAACCGCTGGAGCCGGTGCAGCGCTTTGAACACGGAGGCCGCGTCGTACTCCGCGGCGGCTCCCGAGCGCAGGATGCGCTCCGTCACCGGGAAGGCCGTGCCCGGGTTGGCCTCGATGAAGCTGCCCAAGGCAGCCCATCGCTCGGCCACCCAGGGGCCTTCGTAGAGGATCGCCGCCGCCTGCGCGAACAGCTCCGCATCCACATACTCGATGTGGATGTCCAGCCTTTCCAGCCGCCGGACCGCCGCGTCCCAGGCGCTGCCGTACTCGCCCGCGTACGGCCCGTAGAACGCGAGCGGCCCCGCCGGCAGGCACACCTTGGCAGGCCGGCGGGCCACAGGCTGCGGCAGGCTGCGCGACCACGGGTCCGCCTCGTGGGCGCCCCGCGCCGCAGCATCCACAGCCAGCGCATCCGCGAGGCTGTGGGCGAACACCGTGACGCAGTCGAGACTCGCGCACGCCGGCACTACGCCTTTGGTCGGCCACGCGCCAAGACTTGGCTTGTAGCCGACCAGGCCGTTCAAAGCCGCGGGCACACGGCCCGAGCCCGCGGTGTCGGTGCCGAGGGCGAACGCCGCTTGCCCGCGCGCCACAGATACGGCGGAACCCGCGCTGGAGCCGCCGCTGATCCATTCGGGGCGAAGCGCGTTGTGCGTTTCGCCGTAAGGGCTGCGCGTGCCGACCAGGCCTGTGGCGAACTGGTCGAGGTTCGTTTTGCCGACGGGGATCGCCCCGGCGGCGATGAGCCGTTCCACCACGGCGGCGTGTTCTTCCGGCGTGTAGGCGTACTCCGCGCAGCCCGCCGTCGTCGGCACTCCGGCCAGGTCGATGTTGTCCTTGATCGCGAAGGGGATGCCCCAGAGCGGCGCGTCCGCCGGATCGAGGGACGCCAACCGGTCCAGGTACGGCCGGATCCGCTCCATCGACGGCGAAGTGATCCATATATTCATATCGGCGTCTTCATCGGCACGCCGGATTATTTCCCCGACAACTTCCGCAGGAGTAACCGTCCCGCTTTCATACATGCTCCGCAGCGCCGAAATGCTCAGCTCGCGCGGAAGTTCAACCTTTTTCATAAGCGTGGCACCTCTTCCTTATTATTGGGCAATGCCGACAAGCAGTTGTCCGGCGTGAACCTGATCTCCAGGATTCACAAATACCGTCGATACGCAACCGTCGCAAGGGGCGTGCTGCGGGAACTCCATTTTCATGCTTTCCAAAATGGCCAGCTTGTCGCCCTTCTTCACCCGCTCGCCTGGAGCGACAAGCACTTTCCAGACGCTTCCGGGCATAATGCCGCGCACACCGACCGTTCCTTCGGGAAGCTCGTCTTCCGCGGGCGGTTTTGCCGTCTCCTGTTCCGCGACGTACTCGGCCAGCCCTTGAGCTTTCCAGTTTTCGCGTTCGGCCTGGAAGGAAGCCTGCTGCCGCCGGCGGAACGCCCCGGCACTCTCTTCAATCGAGTCGAGGAACTGCAGGTACTCGCCGAGATCGAATGTCGTCTCCGTAATGTCCGCTTCATACCGGCCGCGCAAAAAATCTTCCCGCAGCCGCAGCAGCTCATCCGCCTCCACGGGATAAAACTGGATCTGATCGAAAAAGCGCAGCAGCCAAGGCTTGCCGGGCTTGAAGCTCGCCGTCGGCCGCAGCCTGTTCCACATTTGAATCGTGCGGCCGACGAACTGGTATCCCCCCGGCCCTTCCATCCCGTAGACGCACATGTATGCGCCGCCGATGCCGACGGCATTTTCCGGCGTCCATGTGCGCGCGGGATTGTATTTCGTCGTTACGAGCCGGTGGCGCGGGTCGGTCGGTGTCGCCACCGGCGCCCCCAGATACACGTCGCCCAGACCGAGAACGAGATAGTTGGCGCTGTACACGATCTCGCGTACGTCTTCAATGCTGTCCAGGCCGTTGATGCGGCGGATAAATTCCAGATTGCTCGGACACCACGGTGCGTCAGGCCGCACGCCCTGCTGATAGCGCTGAATCGCGAGCTGCGTCGCGGGATCGTCCCACGATAGCGGCAAGCGCACGATCCGGGAAGGAACCCGGAACGATTCCAGCGGAGGAAGCGCGGCGTCAATATCCGCGATCCGCCGGCAAGCCTCTTTAACCGTCATTTGCGACGGATCGATATGAACCTGCAGCGAACGGATGCCCGGCGTTAAATCCAAGACGGGAATCGCATCGCTATCGGCAATGGCTTGCATAAGCGCCTGCACCTGAAAACGCAGCAGCAAATCCAGTTCCATTGCGCCGTATTCGACGAGCAGGTTTTGATCGCCGCAGCAGCGGATCGTCAGCGGGAACCTGCGGCTTGCCGCAAGCTCCATGAGCTTCGGGTACTCCGCGGTCAGCGCTTCATCTGCCAGCGGCAGCGCATCGCTTCCATAACGCGGGGCCTGCCCGCCGCCGACGGCTTGCAGTTGCTCTTCCTGCCGCTGCCGCAGCGCTTCCGCCTGCTCCAGCGTCAGCAGGCGGAAGCGCACGCTGTCACCCGGGTGCAACTGGCCGATTTTCCACAGTTCCGCCGTCGCCGTCGTCACCGGACATACGAATCCGCCCAGACTCGGACCGTCCGGCCCGAGCAGGATCGGCATGTCGCCCGTCAGGTCAAGCGTGCCGATCGCATAGGCGTTATCGTGAATGTTGGACGGATGCAGCCCCGCTTCCCCGCCATCCTCCCGCGTCCAGAGCGGAGCAGGGCCGATCAATCGGACACCCGTTCTCGAACTGTTAAAATGCACTTCATAGCTAATTTCGGTCAGCTGCCGCAAATACTCGGGCTTAAGGAACTCTCCGGTGCAGTGCGGGCCCGGAATGACGCCGATCGTCCATTCCCGTGTCATGGCAGGGCGATAGACAAAATCAGGCTGAGTGACGGCGGCAGTATCGCTAGCTGCATCACCGTCCGCTCCCTTTCCGCTTTTGCTTACCCCGAGCACGTCACCGGGACGCAGGGCGCGGCCGCCGTGACCGCCGAAGCCCCCCAGCGTAAATGTGGCGGAGCTGCCGAGAATGTGCGGCATATCGAGCCCGCCCGCAACGAGCAGGTAAGTCCGCATCCCCTCCTTGGCCTCGCCGAAGCGCAGCACCTGCCCCCTGCCGGCAAAAACAGGCCGGTACATAGAAACCGCGGCCCCGTCAAGCTCGGCCTGCATGTCGGCCCCGGTGAGGCAGAACCGCATATCGCCGCGGAATTTGTAGGCGCCGCCGCGCAGCGTCAGTTCCACGCCGGGCGCGTCGTCCCCGTTGCCGAGCAGCCTGTTGCCGATGCGGAAGGAGAGCGGGTCCATCGGTCCGCAGGGCGGCACGCCCACGTCCCAATGGCGGATGCGTCCCGGGTAGTCCTGCACCGTAGATTGAATGCCGCCGTCCAGCACTTCAAGGGCATGCTCCGACGGCTCAAAACCGTTCAGCAGCCGGGTATGCACATGGCCCTCCGCAACTTCCCGCTCCTGCAGCAGCGCTTGCAAATACTGCAGGTTCGTCGTGATGCCGTACATCCGCGTCTCTTCCAGCGCGCGGATCAGCTTGCGGATCGCATCAGCGCGGTCGGCGCCGCGGACGATAATTTTCGCCAGCATCGGGTCGTACAGCGTCGTCACGGTAATGCCGTCCCGCACCCAGGTCTCATTCCGCGCGCTGTCCGACATAACCACCCGGTCCAACTGCCCCGCGCTCGGACGGAACTGCTGCAGGCAGTCCTCGGCATATATCCGGGCCTGTATACTGTGGCCGACCGGCTCCCGCAGCAGCGACTGCAAATCCTGCAGCCCGCCCTCCGCTTCGCGGACCATCCACTCGACCAGGTCGATCCCGAGCACTTCTTCCGTGACGCCGTGCTCCACCTGAAGCCTGGTATTAACTTCCAGGAAATAAAATTCGCACGTTTCGGGATCGTACAAAAACTCCACAGTGCCCGCGCTGCGATAGCCGACTTCCGCAGCCAGCCGCCGTGCGGCGGCGAACATCGCTTCACGCACTTCCCCGGACAGGTTCGGCGCCGGGCTTTCTTCGATCACCTTCTGGTTGCGGCGTTGAATCGAGCAATCCCGCTCGCCAAGGGCGACAACTTCGCCGAAGCCGTTGCCGAATATTTGCACCTCGACATGCCGCGCTCTGGCGATGTATTTCTCCAGGAACATGCCGCCGTTCCGGAAATTCGTCTCGGCAAGATGACGCACGCCGTCATAAGCGGCGCGGAGCTCCGCCTCGTCGGCGCAGACGCGCATTCCGATCCCGCCGCCGCCGGCAGTGCTTTTCAAAATAACCGGGTAGCCGATTCGCCCGGCCTCCCGCAGCGCTTCTTCGAGCCCGGTGATGAGCGGCGTTCCCGGCAGCATCGGAACCCCTGCCCGTTCGGCGATCTCCCTGGCGGAATGCTTGAGGCCGAACATTTCCATCTGTTCCGGCGTCGGACCGATGAACACGATGCCCCGCTCGCGGCATGCACGTGCGAAATCCGCGTTTTCGCTGAGGAAGCCGTAACCGGGATGTATCGCCTGAGCGCCTGTTTCCAGCGCCGTTCTGAGAATGAGCTCGGCGTTCAAGTAGCTTTCTTTGGCCGGACCTTCGCCGATCAACACCGCTTCATCCGCGTGGTCGACGTGCAAGCTGTCCTGGTCGGCGCTCGTATACACGGCAACCGAAGCGATGCCCAGCCTGCGCAAAGTGCGTTCAATCCGCACTGCAATGGCTCCCCTGTTGGCGATCAGCACTTTGTTGAACATATGCGTCACCCCTCCCATATGAGCAGCCGAATCGGCGTCGGGTTGTAGGCGTTGCAAGGATTGTTGAGCTGCGGGCAGTTGCTGATGAGCACCGTCGTGCGTCCGTGTGATTGCATCTCCACATATGCGCCGGGCGACGATACGCCGTCGTCGAACTTTAACCCCCCGTCCGGCGTTACCGGAACGTTCATGAAAAAGTTCACGTTCGGAGCCAAGTCCCGCTTCGTATAAGCGCCTTCCCGCTTCCCAAGCTGCAGCATGAACGTGTCCCGGCAGTTGTGCATCGATAGTTTGTCGTGGGAATACCGCACGGTATTGCTTTGAGCGGAGCAGGAACCACCCACCGTATCATGGCGTCCGCACGTATCGGCGACAATCGTCACCAGTTTTTTGCCGGACTCGGCTCGAAGCACCGAACCTGCGGTCAAATACATGTTGCCTTGACCGGCGATGGTCGCCACCGCACTATAATGATCTTCCGGATGATCGGCGTCATAAAACAGCGTATCCGCCGCCTGATTGCCTTCCAGATCGACGATGCGTAGCACTTGGCCCGGCTCGAGATCATGCATCCATCCGTCTCCGGCCAACACCACCGCGTCATATATGGCATCTTCGGCCTTGCGGGGACTTTCCACTCGATTAAAAACCGTCATAGGGACTCCTCCTCGAAAATAATGTTCATTAAAAACCGGATAACTCGTGGTATTCCCAAGTATTTTCAAAAGCCCGGCGATTTTCCGGCCGGTAATTCACACAGTAATCCTGCACATCCACGGGCTCTGCGGCCTGAACTTCAAACTTTACGGGAACCGACGGATACGGGGTTCGCGGATCAAGCGGGTTCGGCGTATTGGACAGCACAAGCAAAATGTCCATTTCCGTACGCAGTGTCACAGTCGCACCCGCCTGGCAGTGATTCTCGCTGAAATGCAGCACGCCCAAATCATCGCAGTATACTTTCGAGAACAAATTGACGACAGGCATCATGTCGCGCATGCCGAGACCATTGCGCACCAGTTCCACGGCGAAATTTTCCTGGCCGCTGCGAAGCCAACCGTTCCGCAGATCCTGGTAGTTCGTCGCCCCGTATTTGACATCGGTCGCCGCCCGACTTGTGTATCCGCACAGCGGATCGTGCCATCCGAGGCTGTCCTCGACAAAGCTGGCCAGCGCCCGCCCGTTATCGCTCATCAGCACGTTCCCTTTCGTCAAATGCGCCGTATGCTGCGCTTTCAGCGTATCCGGCATATTGTAGCGCTCCGTCAGCTCCCTGGCGTTAAACATCATCATCGAAACGTTCGCGCCCGATTCGAGCGCCGTAAAGCGCAGCAGCTTCCTTTTACCGATGACTCCCGACCATTTCCCTCCGGCATTAAGGGTCGTACTCCAAATGCTCCTCATCCTGACCAGCTCCTTTTCGCTTATGCGTGTAAACAAAAAGGAGACATCACGAGACTTTGACGTCTCCATGATATCTCCCAGGTTTTTATCCTTCCGTGGCACTCTTCCTGCGAAGAGCGGTTTACTCTCGGACCAGCCTGACATCCTATCTTTGGCAGCCAGCGGAACCCTAGTAAACAAAGCTATGCGGTTGTGTTAATTAAAGTAACACCATATCAAGCGATTGTCAATGAGGCTGGCGAAAAATGAGTAAATTTTGTCCGAACGCTTCTCAAACTGTTTTATTTGTGTTATATTAACTAACATAATTTTCTGATGCCTCATAATTCTTATGAAATAACAGTCAGTTCGAATTTTAAAGTCATGTATTGTGACATATATTTTGTTTTCTAGGGTTCCGCGGAAAAGCATCTCCGGCCAGGTCCGAGAGAAAACGCACAGCGCCGCTGTGTTCACGGAGGGACAAAAGCCCGGGAGGATATTCTTTTATGGATATCGCCCGGGCTTTTTCTTATGAGACTAACAACAAGGGAGAGTGCTGCTATCATGAAGTCCGAAGTCAAGCTTCGCCAAACTTTGAATCTGCGCCAAGTCGTCTATATGGGTTTGGCCTGGATGACGCCGATGATTTATTTCTCGATCTACGGGATCGCTTACGAAAATTCGCAGGGCATGCTGACCCAGGCGTATTCGCTTGCTTTTATCGCCATCTTTTTCACGGCGCACAGCTATGGCATTATGTCCAAAACGTACCCGACCTCCGGTTCCGCCTATACGTATACCGGCAAAAGCATCCATCCTTACCTCGGATTTCTGGTAGGCTGGGCGCTGCTTCTGGATTATTTGTTCTCGCCGATCATCGCCTGCCTGACGTTCGGCATTTATCTTCATGCGCAATTCCCTTCCGTGCCCGCTTATGTATGGATCGTCTCGCTAAATATCGTTTTGGCGGCCGTTGCGATAATCGGCATCCGCTTTTCGGCCAATCTCAGCAAAATTTTCGTATGGCTGCAAATTGTCTTCATCGCCGTGTTCTGTTTGTTCCTCTTTAAAAATCTTACCGGTT
Source organism: Paenibacillus sp. sgz302191 (assembly GCF_057749925.1). Taxonomy (NCBI): domain Bacteria; kingdom Bacillati; phylum Bacillota; class Bacilli; order Caryophanales; family Paenibacillaceae; genus Paenibacillus; species Paenibacillus sp. sgz302191. The sequence goes on along the minus strand of NZ_JBYLHY010000009.1, from coordinate 250,271 downwards.
TAGCCGACATTCATCCGCTGCAGCCCTTTGTTCAAACGGAGATCCCGTTTTCGGCTATTTTGGCGGGCGCAGCGCTGATTTGCTTCTCTTTTCTCGGTTTTGACACCGTCACTACGATGTCCGAAGAAACGATTGATTCACAAAAAACGATTCCAAGAGCCATTATGATCATCATTATTGCGGCCAGCATTCTTTATCTGGCGCCGTCTTATTTGACCCAGCTCGCCTATCCGAATCTGACTTTTCAAAATACGGACTCGGCCGGCTTTGAAATCGTCAAGCTCGTCGGCGGCGCGGTGCTTAGCTCCATTTTCATCACGGTGCTTGTACTCGCCATCTTTACCCAGGGATTATCATCCGTGACCAGCGTCTCGCGCCTTCTGTATGCGATGGGGCGGGACTCCATACTGCCCAAACGGGTATTCGGCTCGTTGCACCCGAAGTTCAAAACCCCCGTCGTCAACGTCCTCATCGTTAGCGCAATTTCCCTGCTTGCCTTGGTCATCAGCCTCGATACGGCGGTGAAATTCGTTAATTTCGGCGCGCTGACCGCCTTCTTTTTTGTCAACATATCCGTCATCGTCAAGCGTTATGTCAAAGACCGGCAGCGTTCGTTCAAACAAACGGTCCTTTACCTTGCGCTGCCTTTGGCCGGAGCCGGATTTATCGGTTATTTGCTCTCGCTCCTCGACAAAAACGCCCTGTGGATGGGGCTCGCCTGGGTCGCTTTCGGCATCGTCTACCGACTGTTGACCGTCAAGCTTCCCGGGCATTCCCCAACGGGCGGAAAAATTAGAGCGGACATCCCGGCCGGACCTAGTTGGGGCCGAAGATGAAAGGCGGATCGACCTGCCGGGCCGCTAAATCGGCGGACGGGCAGTCCGTCGTTCAGCTTTTGGCGTACTGCTTGCCGCTGTAATCGCCTGGCTTGTTCCAGGAGGACGGAGTCCGATTTTTCAAGGAAAACACGGCGCGAATGACAAAATAGGACAGAAGCACTCCGGCGGAATCGATCATCATATCATACAATCTGCCGTCCCGATTGAAGAAAAGCTGGAGAATTTCGGTAAGAACGGCGAACAGGATCGCAACCAGCATTGCCGGTTTTTGCTTCCGTATTAAGTAAAAGGCCAAAACGTCAATCATGCCGAAGCCGAGAAAATGGCCTGTCTTCACGATAATCCAAGCGGGATGAATTTCGGTCAAATCGAACAGAAACAGCTGTGAAAAATCCGGATGCGGATCGAAAGCAAACCGGACCGTATGGTTGTAGAACAAAGATTCGAGATTACTGGTGCATGTTAAAACGACAAGAATGACGGACCACAAACAAACCAAAAAAAGCCGGTATCGAACCTTCATTCCGTTCACCTTCCTCATCATTTTTTTATCCGTGGGATTAATAAAATGATAAGATCGTGAACTGAAGCCAGGCTGATAACCAGCTGAATAACACGTTAATATTCGCTTAAATATTTCTGAAAGTTCCAATATATGCTATAATCGGTGTGCAAATAGAATAGGCTTGCAAGGGCGGTCGGCTAATCCTCTGTGAAAGGAGGATGATGCCTGTGACAGTATACGAGGCACTTATGATCATGCTTACGTTCGGACTACTTATCGTAGCTCTGCTGTCTTTCAGAAATAAGAAATAGACCGCCCTACCCAAGGTAACGGTCTATTTCTGATCGTGTTAACCTATCTAAAGCCTACCGCCCTTAAAAGCGGCTATTGCGCGGAGAGTCGTGTTACCAGCACGGCTCTCTTAGCATTGTACGCATGTCTTGAATCCAGTATACCACAAGGGCAACGAAAATATAACCCACTATCCAATGACTTCTTACACTTCCGCCGCTGTCCTGACCCACATTTCTCCCAGCCAGGTATCGATCAAATACCACTCGTTCCATTGCTCGCGGGCGTTTACCTTTTGCGAGGATAGCCAGCCCGCAGGCTCCACATCAAGCGGGCTCCGGTAGATTGCCGTGTTTTCCCGCAGTTCAATTTGCTTGTTCACCGGCTGGATCGGGGTTAAAGCATGCCCAAGGAACACCCACCGCTCTCCAAGCCAGGTATTCACTTTTCCCCAGCCACCCCTGGCGGCGGCAACTTGCAAAGGCTGAGGCGACAAAGCAGACCGGGTACGGGTCATTTTGCCCTTGGAAAATTCATACAGCCAGGTTTGGATCGGCATGTAGATCCGGGATTGCCCCTCAACCTCCGGCTCTTCCACCCGGGCGGCCAAAGCCGAATTAATGCCCGCCGCGATCCCTCCGGTCAGTTTATTTAAGTAACCGGGATCCGACAGCTTCCTGTCTTCCTGCGGATTTGTCATAAATCCCATCTCGACCAAAACCGTCGGCACCTTGGACCAATTGAATCCGGTCAAATCGGAGCGCGGCACGGCGCCCCTGGATACGGCTCCCGAAGCTGCTGCCGCTTCCCTTAAAATGATTTCCGCCGCTTCCTTGCTCGGGGCGTAAATCGCTTGAGTCCCCTCGCTCCATGCCGGATACAGCACAGAGATGCCCTGCGTCGCTGGAGAGCTGTCGCCATCGGCGTGAATCCGCACGGCCAAATCTGCGTGAGCTTCGTTGCACATTTGTGCTCTTTCCGCATTCGAAATGTCGACGTTGTGGGACTCCCTGGTCATGACCACCTTGTAGCCCAGCAGTTCCAGCTCTTTTTTGAGCAGCAGCGAAGCTTCTAAGGTCAGCACATACTCCGGCTTTTTCGTGGCTACTCCCGTTGTCCCGGAAGACACTTTCGCTTTCATTTCCTTTGAATTCGGAGCGACGGGCTCCGGATCATTGTTTCCGTGCAGTTGATGCCCGGGATCCAGGCAAATAAGCTGCTCGCCCTGAGCTTTGGCGCTAACCGGCGCCGGCACTAGCGACCCGAACAACAGGACGAGTGACAAACAAATAAAACCAAGACTGCTGCTGCAGCGTAAAAGGCGACTCCCCGATCTGTTCCGCATGTAAGTTTACTCCTGCCTTCAGCCTCCGCTTTACCCGTTTTCCGGATCGGGAGGGACTCCGATGATTGATTTTTGCTCGAATTGAGCTTTAAGCACTTTACACATGCAAATTATAAAATTTTTCTCGTAAAATGTCACTGCTGCTATGACCGCGGCTGCCCGGTGGAGTAAGGACGCCTCCCATTAACAGCTGTCCGGCCGAAGAAAGCACTGCAGCAAAATGGTGCGCGAGGGGCTGTTCGGAGATACGGATGCGGATGCGGCATTTCCGGGCATCTGCTGCGGATCAAGCGGGCAAATCGCTTGCTGCTCAGCTCGCGAAGCGGCCGATTCCTGAATTTATTGCGCGTTATACGCATAAACTGTCCAAAACGGCTGGTTCGACCGACGGCGTTTACGGACGCCGGGCTATCGGCTCAGGCCAAAACGGAGCTGCCCGGACGGCTGGACGGCGAGTCCTGCGATTGTCTCGTACCGGCCGGCGTGTCCCCGCCCCAAACGTCCATGTCCGTTCAAGCCGCGGCTATCCAGCTGTCCTTTGCGGATTGTATATCCTTGTCTCGGAGACGATGGCTCATGCGATTTAAAGACGTTTTTTCCATTATCGGTCCTGCTATGGTCGGACCGTCAAGCTCCCACACGGCAGGAGCCGCCCGGATTGGCCGGGCGGCTCGCCAGCTTTTCGGCGGACAGCCTGCCGATGCGCACATTATTTTTTTCGGCTCGTTCGCCGCCACCTATGCGGGCCATGGCACCGACCGGGCGATTGTCGGCGGGCTGCTCGATTTCCGGCCTGATGATACCCGCATTTCGAATGCGCTTGAAATCGCCGGACAGAGCGGGCTGCACATTGCCTTTGAAATCGGCAAAGGCTTATATCCGCACCCGAACACAGCCAAGCTGATTCTTTCCGGCCCAACGAAACAGAAGCAGCTCACTGTAGTCGGCACGTCCATCGGGGGAGGCAACATTGAGATCGTCGAAGTGAACGGATTCAGCGTCAAAATGACCGGCATTTACCCGACTCTGGTTTTGCAGCACCGCGATTGGACCGGTGTCATTGCCGATATCACCCAGCTGCTGCGCCAGCATGAAACGAATATCGGCTACATGTCTGTCGACCGCAAAAGCCGCAGCGGAGATGCCCTCACCGTGCTGGAACTGGACGGTCCGGTGACCGCTGAGCTTATGGAGGAACTGCGCCATATACCGGCATTGCAGTCGATACAAATCGTAGATTTGCAATAGGAGGTTGGACGTAATGAATTTTCGCACATTAGACGAGCTAGCCGCGTTAAGCCAGTCCAAGGCAACCGGCATTGGCAGGCTCATGCTGGAGGAGCAGTCCGCTGAATCGGGACGGGATTCCCGGCTGGAATTCGCCAAGATGGCGGACTATTACGCCGTTATGAAAGACGCGGTGCAGCGCGGGCTGCGGGAAGATACGACATCGCGCAGCGGCTTGACCGGGCTGGACGCCCAGCGCGTCATGGCTTATCGGAGCCAAACCGAGCCCAATCTTGGCGGAGATGCGAGCCTGGCCATGGCCTACGCTCTGGCCGTCTCGGAAGTGAACGCGTCCATGGGGAGAATCATCGCGACGCCGACGGCCGGCTCGTGCGGCATTATTCCCGGCGTGTTCGTCAGCTGTCAGCAAAGGTTCGGCTGGAGCGACGAACATTTGGTGTACGGCTTATTCGCCGCAGGGGCTATCGGCTACGTGATCGCCAACAACTCTTTCGTCTCCGGCGCCGAAGGCGGCTGCCAGGCTGAGGTCGGCTCCGCCATCGGCATGGCGGCCGGCGCGCTGACCGAACTGCGCGGCGGCACGCCCGCACAAGCGGTTCACGCCGTCGGCCTCGCGCTGAAAAACTCGCTCGGACTCATCTGCGATCCCGTAGGCGGGCTCGTCGAAATCCCCTGCATCGTCCGCAACGGCTTCGGCGCCGTCACCGCCCTCGCGGCAGCGGATATGGCGCTCGCCGGCGTGCGGAGCGTCATCCCGTCCGACGAGGTCATCCAGGTGATGCTCGAGGTAGGATCGGCGATGCCGGAGCAGCACCGCGAAACGGCCGGCGGCGGCCTGGCCCAGACGCCGACAGGCCGCCGCATCATGAACGACTTGAAAAAACGCTGATCATGAGCAGCGATGGAGGGCCTTGAGAAAGCGCGAGAGCGTTGAAACTCGCCCGCTAGAATCAGCACGGACAACGCGGGGAAAGCCTGCGAAAGCGCAGGTTTTGCCCGTGGATACGCTTGAAGTGAGAGGGCACAAGGTGGTTGGCAGGGAGAACCCTGCGAAAGTGTAGGTTTCTCCCGTGGATACGCTTGAAGTGGAGGGCACAAGACGGTTGGCAGGGAGAATCCTGCGGAAGTGTAGGTTTCTCCCGTGGATGTGCTGAAGTGGAGGGAACAAGGTGGTTGGCAAGGGAAAGCCTGCGAAAGCGCAGGTTTTTTTCATAAAAGTGGTTCATTTTGGCGAAAAGCCTGCAATTGTGCAGGAATTTTCGATGAAAATGAACCTGAGCCCATGTTCGCGGCGAAAAGCCTGCACATTTGCAGGAATTTGTCGTAGCCAGCGCATCAACCGAGCAAAAACTGCACTTTTGCAGGTTTTCTTCACGCAACCGGGCGGATTGGGCGACCTCCCTTAGCATGGGTTACTGGGCGGCCTGACAGGCGCAGGTTTTGCGTGCTCGGTGTTGTGCTGGGAGGTATTGCACCGGGGAGATGTTGCGCCGAGGGCTGTTGCGTCAGGAGATGTTGCACCGGGGAGATGTTGCGCCGAGAGCTGTTGTGCCAGGGGCTGTTGCGCCAGGAGCTATTGCGCAGGAGCCACGCCCAAGTGCGGCACTTTTCGCAGAAGAAGCCTGCATTTTTTCAGCTTTTCAGGTGCCAGCCGGGTCCCGCCCGCCTTCGGCGATGAGATAAACCTCTATCGAGGTCTTTCGAAGATGTGGGGCTGCACTCAGAGGCAGATTTATTCGCCAATCAGAACGATTGTCCTACTGCCCCACGCGCTTAGCGCTGCATATGGCAACAAAAAAAACGCCCCCACACCTAAAAGGTTTGGGAGGCGTCTTTTTTATCGGCTCATTGGCTGCTATCGCTGGTGAGACAACGATCGAGCAGTGTCGCTACTTCAGCGCGGGTAATGGTATGCGTAGGTGCGAAGTTTCCTTGCTCGTCCCCTTGAATTAAGTTATGTTGAACCGCAGTTGCGATATATGGACGGAGAGCGGCAGGAATGCTGTCGGCATCTTTGAATTTCTCTTTAAGCAGTTTGTCGGCGGAAGCCGTGTCCATCAAAGTAGTCGAAGGCTTGTTCTTCAAAAGTATTTTTACGAGGCTGACCGCTACATCTTGCCGCTTCGCTCCGTCGGTCGGATTGAAGGCCGAATTGCCGTTAGCGTCGGTTTGCGGATCGAGGTAATCTTTTACCGCGGCAATGTTGTTGTAGGACCATCTGTTTTTCTGCACATCCGAGTAATTAGGAGTTTTCGAAGTGTCCGCAGTTAAATTAAAGCCTCTGGACAGCATCGCAGCCAACTCTTCGCGTGTGACGGTCGAGTCCGGGTTAAAACGCTTGTTCTGGTCCCCCTGAAGAACGCCTCTGCCTACCAGATCATTGATGGACTTGTTAGCCCAATGATTTTTAATATCGATCAAACCTTTATCGTCGTTGGATGGAGAGTTGGTCGCTGTTGTCGCTGTGTTATTGTAGACAGGGTCGGTCTTTTGCGTTTGCCAATTCCAATTCGCCAATGTGTTTGCGAGGTTTGCGTTATCGATTTGCTGGTTCAAACGGTCGGGAAAAGCGGCTTTTTGCTTGTCGGCCTGATCCTTGGTAAGCGTGCCGGCATTAACGTCGGCGTCGATGGAAGTGTTAACGGCATCCTTCAGCTTTTGTAGAAAAGCGTCTTTGCCGAATCCTTTATCAGAAGCTATTTGCGATAGCGTTCTGCCTTTTTTCAATTCCGTAGTCATTGCCGCCTCGTCGACCCCGAGCAGCTTGGCGCCTTCTTTGACCATTCTGCTGTCCTGATTTGCGGATGTGTCGGTTGCTGCGCTGTACTTCGAAGTCGGCGTTGCCGCGTAGGCTTGACTATTGAGAAGGACGCTGCCTGAGCTGAACAGGCAAGTAGTAAGAAGAGTGCCGGCGATGATTTTTTTGCTTAGTGCTTTCATGATGTAGTTCCACCTCTCGGATAAGTTATTGTTTCTTACAAGGACAAGTATAGACCCCTAACCTGAATATCCCCTGAGCTTGCCCTTAAGAGACAATGAGAACTGCCTGAGAATCCCCTGAATGCGGCAAAAGCGCCAAACCGCGCTGAAGAGGGCCAAATGACGGTAAAAAAAGAAAAAGCATCATCGGCGGCAAGGTTTACGGGAAACCGCTGCGATCATGCTTTTTCAATCCATGCGTATCGCTCTTGTACTGGGCAAAGCTTCATACGCTCTTCTTCATATTCTCTTTACCGCGTTCCTTCAATATAAGCATCTCCAGATAATCGAGCAGGCGCGTACGGAGGCTTTTTCTTTGCAGGCCCATTTCTACGAATGCCTTCATATATCCGAATTTGTCTCCGATATCATATCTTTCTCCGTTCAGTTGGAGCGCGAGCAGCCCCTCGGTACGGCATACTTCGCGCAGCGCGTCGGTAAGCTGGTATTCGTTGCCGGCCCCTCTCTCGATCGTTTGCAGCGCGTCAAACACCGATGGCTTCAAAATATATCTGCCCATCACCGCCATATTGGACGGCGCTTGATGCGGAGCCGGCTTTTCGATCATGTCGCGCACGGAATACGTTCGGTTGAGGTTTCTGACCGGATCGATGATGCCGTATTTGCTCACCTCGTCCGGCGGGACGGGCTGTACGCCTACAATATTCATATCCGCGGTTTCGAACAGCCGGATCATCTCCTGCAGCACCGGGGTATCGCTGACCATGATGTCGTCGCCGAGCAAAACGGCAAACGGTTCATTGCCGACAAACGGCTGCGCGCAAAGGATGGCATGGCCCAATCCGAGCGGTTCCTGCTGTCGGATATAATGAATATTCGCCATCTGATTGATGTTCTGTATTTCTGTGAGCAGCTCGCTTTTGCCTTTTTCGCGAAGAATTTGTTCCAGTTCAACGGATTTATCAAAATGATCCTCGATCGACTTCTTATTACGCCCCGTCACAATCAAAATACTTTCAATTCCCGATTGAACGGCTTCTTCCACAATATATTGAATGGCCGGCTTGTCGACGATCGGCAGCATTTCCTTAGGTTGAGCTTTGGTAGCGGGCAATATGCGCGTTCCCAAGCCTGCGGCAGGAATAATAGCTTTCTTGATTTTCATTTTGATACACTCCTTGTCTCGGATTAGGATTGAATTTCGTATAACGTCATCGAACTGCCCATGCGCATTGGCGCGCCCTGGCCCTGCGTCGTGTCTTGAGTTGTGCTCGAAGTTGAGTTCGAAGCTGCCGCAGCCGAAGTCTGCCACTCATCGCTCGAAACCACGCTTCCGTTTTCTTGAATCCAATTCGTCAGCTCGGAGCTGTCGCTGCCCGGGGAACCCGATCCCTCAAGCAGGAAGTATTTGACTTCTTTGTTTTTCACTAAAGTTTTGAGCTGAGCCAGCGTCAAAATCGGGTCGGACCCCGAAAAGCCGCCCATCGCCATAACCGGCTTGCCGGATTCGATAATATAAGGCGCTGCCGATGTGGCGCGCATTGTGGCGAATAAATATTTTTCGCCGGTGTTGTGCTCGGTCAAATATTGCAGCAGCTTGGCGTTCACTTCTTCTTGCCCCATGCCTGCGCCCTGTGACGAGGATTTCAACTGAGGCCCCGCTTCAGGCAGCATGCTGTTGCCGCCGTACATAAGCGGCGTAGCGGACCAATACAGCGGAACGACCAGCAGGACGAGCAGCCCGGCAGCGGCGGCGATCCGGTTCCATTTCGCTTTTTGCGTGCGCAGACCGAGATATGCGGATACCAGGACGCCCGCTGCGCCGATCCCTATGGACCAGCCGATACCGATTTGACTCGTATAATCGGACATGATGTATAGCTGAAGCGCTGTCGTAGCGAGAATGCCCGTCGGCAGCAGCCACATCCGCCAGCCGGCCTTATCGCAGTAAAGCCTCCACATTTCGACCCATCCTGCTCCTACAAGCGCTGCGATCGAAGGAGCGAGCATGATCAGGTAGTATTGATGGAAAAAGCCTGCGACGCTGAAGAATGCCATGGCGGGAAGCAGCCATGCGAGCCAGAACAGCGTTTCTTTCTGTTTGTCCGTCAGCGGCTTTCTGCGGTGGATGCCTGCAAGCAGCCCGGCGGAGCCAAAGGCTGCAAAAGGGATCAGCCAACTGATCTGCCCGGACAGGCCGGATTGGAACAGCCGCAGCGGTCCGGCACTCCCCGTGCCGAATGCGCCGCCGCTGCCGCCGCCCATCGGTCCGCCGCCACCATCGCCGGCCTGCGGTCCGACCGCGCTTCCGTCGGCTGAAGCGCCGGTGCTTGCAGCGGAGGCTGTGCCGTCGCTGCCGGTTTGCCCCTGCTCGGTGGCGGTGCCTGCCGTCGCCGGAGCTTCTTTCGGCGCGCCCCCGCTGCCGCCACCGACTATCCCGGAGCCCGTTAAACGGGATACGCCGTTATACCCGAAGGCCAGCTCCAGGACGGAGTTGGTCTGGCTGCTGCCGATATAGGGCCGGCTGTCTTTGGCAATCGAGTCTACCGTCACCGCCCACGAGACGGATATCGCGACGAGCAGGACGGTTGAGGCGGCAAGAACGGCCAGTTTCTTTTTCCAATTGGCGCGAAAAGCGATCAAGTACAGCAAGTAAAAAGCAGGTACAACCATATACGCTTGAAGCATTTTTATGTTGAAAGCGAGGCCGACCGTGCCGAAGGCGGCTGCGACCCACCCCCACTTGTGATTGCGGATACCGCGCAGCAGCATCCAGACGGCGAGCAGCAAAGTGAATACAAGCAAGCTGTCCACGTTGTTCGTTCGGGCAACCGCTACCGCAATCGGCGTACAGGCAAAAACGAACGCGGCCATGCGGGCGGCAATCTTGCCGTAAGTCGGCTTCACCGTAAAATAGATCAGCAATACGGAACCGATACCAGCCAAAGCCTGCGGAAGGATGACGCTCCAGCCGCTAAGCCCGAACAAGTAGGCGCTGGCGGTCTGCAGCCAAAACGTAACAGGCGGTTTATCGACTGTAACGAAGCCTCCCGGGTCAAACGATGCGAAGAAAAAATTATGAAAGCTTTGAAGCATGCTGGTAACCGCCGACGTGTAATAAGCGTTGACATAGGTCTGGTTCCAAATATTCCAGACGTTTAAAAAAGCCGATAACAAAACCGCTGCAACCAAAAAATAGTCCAAATTCCGCAAAGATTTTGCGTGCATATTGCCCACCCCTTTGTGCCAAATCGTTGTCTCTTTCGTTATGTATACTGTAACGAACGAAACTGAATCGGCCCTGAGGGCGGCCTGAGCATTTCTTGATAGCCTGCTTAACATTTACTGAAAAGAAATCCCGGGCTCAGGAAGACAAAAACCCATTGACGCATAAGTCAACGGGTTTGCATTTGTCCTGGTTTCCTGCACAATCCGGCTTATTTCCGGGTGGAAGCAGTGCCTGCGTTATTTTTATCCCCGACGGTAACCGTCAGATCTTGAGATTGGCCATTGCGGGAAATCGTCACTTTCATCTTATCCCCGACTTTGGCCGCCTGAACCTGTTTGGTCAGCTGCTCTGCGCTCGAAATACTCGTTCCGTTGATGGCCGTAATGACATCATACTGGCGGATACCGGCTTCGAAGGCGGGCGATTTTTGCTGTACGGCAGCGACAAAGGCGCCATCGGTATTTTTCAATTTAAAATCGGACAGCATATCTTGCGTAACATCCTGAACGCTGACGCCCATGTAAGGAGAAGCTTCTTTCGGAATCGCTTCGTTGTTTTTCAATTTATCCAGAACGGAATTGATTGTGCTTGTCGGAATGGCAAAGCCGATGCCTTGAGCTTCCGAGCTGACAGCCGTGTTGATGCCGATCACTTCGCCGTTCATATTGAGCAGCGGACCGCCGGAGTTGCCGGGGTTAATCGCCGCATCCGTCTGAATCAGATGCTTGTAGTTTCTTGTGCCCTGCTGGTCGTCGATGCTGATCGAGCGTTCTTTGGCGCTGAGCACGCCGGATGTAACTGTATAGTCGAAGTCGTACGGATTGCCGATGGCGACAACCCCGTCTCCCGGTTGAGCATTATCCGAATTGCCGATCGGCAAGGAGGCGAACTCTTTGTTTCCGGAAATTTTGAGCACTGCCAGATCCAGATCGTAGCTGTTGCCCAGCAAAGTCGCTTTGAACGGCGTATCGTAGCCTTGTACGTACACGTCGATCTCATCGGCGCCGTCAATTACGTGCTCATTGGTTAAAATATAACCGGAGGACTCGAAAATAAATCCGGAGCCGAGCCCGCTTTCCTGCAAGCTGCCGCTGTTGTCGCCCTGGGACTGGCTGCCGCCACCGCTGCCGTCACCAAGAAACTGCCGGAAGAACGGGCTGTCGTATAGCGGGTTGCTGCTTTTCGTCTTGGTCGCTTTCGTTTTCGTCTCGATTTTGACTACGGCAGGACTGGCCTGTTTGGCAATAGCAGCTATGCTGTTCGTTCCGGTGGAAGCGCCCAGCGATGCGGTCTGTACGCCGCGGCCGGTCGTCGTTCCCGCTGCCGCGGCGACCGTTCCGCTTGCAAGCGGCTGAACGCCGCCGGTAAACAAATTCAGCTTATCGGAAGCGAACATAAGACTGCCGACTACGACCGCTCCGGCCATAAAAGCCGCGAAGACGCTTTTCATGGAAGTTTTGCGACGTTCCTCAGGTGTATGATTGGTTGGAATTAATTCGTTCATTGGATATACCACCTTTCTTTTATTTGCAATCTATAAAATGTTTAAGCTATAACGGACCAATTGGAGAGCGCGGATACGATTTTCCGAATGCGTTCATCCAGCTTGATCTGGCCGACAGACCGGGAAACGGCATTGTCTGAAGCTGCGGCGTAAATTTTGTTGTATACGATAGCTTCGGCCGAACTATGGCTTGGTTTAGCGCTCATGTTCATTCCACCTAACTGTGTTGGATTAACTTTATGTTTTGAGTATAGATGCCTAACCTGAAACGCTCCTGAAGCTATGCTGATAAGAACATAAAAACTATCTGAAAATACGCTGAATTTGCGGGCGGCAAAAAACCTCTCCCACAGCGGCAAACCGCTGCAACAGAGGCTTTTATAAGGAAATTTAAAAAAGTATCCCTAGCTGGTATAAAAAAGATACTATACTACAAATAAGTTGGTACTTGCTTTAATTTGCATAATATCTAATAATGAGAGCATGGTTATTATCGTTGGATTTTACTTATCGAGGAGGTTGACGACTTTATGTTCGAAGATAGTAGTACAACCAAACAAAACAAGCGATTTGATGAGGTGCCTGTTTCCGTTCTGGACCTGGCCCCTGTCGTTGAAGGCAGCAACCCTGCCGAATCTTTTCGTCGGACGCTTGATCTTGCGCAGCATGCCGAAAAGTGGGGCTATCACCGGTATTGGCTGGCTGAGCACCATAACATGGCCGGCGTTGCCAGTTCGGCCACTTCGCTTATTATCAGCCATGTCGCGGCAGGCACTTCGAGAATCCGCGTAGGCTCAGGCGGCATCATGCTGCCCAACCACGCCCCTCTGGTCATTGCCGAGCAATTCGGCACGCTGGAATCGTTGTATCCGGGGCGCATCGATCTGGGGCTGGGAAGAGCCCCCGGATCGGACCAGCTTGCTTCCCGCGCTCTGCGCCGCGGTCTGGGCAGCGACGGGCATGATTTCCCCGAACTGCTCAGCGAGCTGCGCGGTTACCTGGACCCGTCCTTGGGAACCAACATGCCCGGCGTGCGGGCCGTTCCCGGCGAAGGGCTGAACATCCCGATCTGGCTGCTCGGCTCAAGCGGATTTAGCGCCCAGCTCGCAGGCCAATTGGGCTTGCCGTTCGCTTTTGCCAGCCATTTTGCCCCGGACTATTTGATGCCGGCCCTGGAACTGTACCGCAGCAGCTTCCGTCCGTCTAAAGTGCTGGACAAACCTCATGCTATGGTAGGCATCAGCGTCGTTGCCGCCGATACCGACGAAGAAGCGCAAAAATTGTCCACGTCGCAGCAGCAGCTGTTTCTCAATCTGATCCGCGGCCGGCCCGGCTTGTTGAAGCCGCCTGTGGACAGTATGGAGCCGCTCTGGCTGCCGCAGGAAAAAGCCCACGTCCTGAAGCAATTGAGCTTCACGGTTGCCGGAAGCAAAGAAACGGTACGTGAGCGGCTGCAGCAGATCCTGAATAAAACGGAAGCCGACGAAATCATTGTGGCCGGGCAAATTTTTGATCACAACGCCCGTCTGCGCTCCTACGAAATACTTGCCGAAATCGTGCAAGGAAAGTAAAAATCAACAATGAAACCTCCGACTCCACTTGATTGCCGTGGTTTCGGAGGTTTTTTTGCTGCGCCTCGCTTCTATATAAAATGCACACCTCAAAGATTTACTTCTTCTCTGTGGCGAAATAAAGCAGAGCAATGACCGGAAAGATTATTCCTACCCATAATGCTGCACTCCATCCTCCTAATGCGTATACCCATCCGCCGATAGCGGATCCGACGGCACCGCCCAAAAAGAAAATAGCCATGAATAGCCCGTTTAATCGGCTGCGGATTTCTGGCCCTAACGAGAAGATTGACCGTTGTCCAAGCACAAGATTTGCAGATACTCCAGCGTCCAATAGAATGGCTGATACGACTAAAACAGCTATTCCGACAGGCGAACTTGTCTGGATGATGAGTGGCAGCAAAACAGAAACGACGACAATCGTGAGAGCTATCCCTGTAGACGATCTGGTCAAGCCGCGATCAGCCAGTCGGCCGGCTATAGGTGCCGCTATAGAACCCGCGACTCCGACAAGGGCGAACAACGCAATGGCTTTTTGAGAAAAATGAAAAGCAGGACTGGTCAACAATAACGGAACTGTTGTCCAGAACAAGCTGAAAGTCCCAAACAAACACGCATGATAAACGGCTCGACGGCGTAAGATCGGGGTAGTCCGAAGCAGATGCCACATTGAACCAAGGAGGACTACATAGTGCGTGTTTGCCGTGGGCTTCCTTGCAGGAAGGACCTTAGCCAGCACGATCGCCAGGAGAACAATAACTGCGGCTGACAGGGCGAATATCGCATGCCAGCCTAAGAAGTCAGCCACCAGGCTCGATAACGGACGTGAGAGCATGATACCAAGTAACAGACCACTCATGACATTGCCTACAACACGGCCGCGTGTTGCTTCCGTTGCAAGGTATGATGCAAAAGGCACGAGTACTTGTGCAGCTACCGACCCCAACCCGATGAAAAGTGAAGCCGCTAAGAAAAGCATAGCGTGTTTCACGACTGCAGCGGCAATCAGGGCGACTGCGCTGAGCAGTAAAGTGACGACTACCAGCCTTCGATTTTCAATAATATCCCCCAAAGGTACGACAAACAGCAAGCCGACAACATACCCAATCTGGGTTAACGTTACGATCAAGCCGGCACTTCCGGCAGACATCCCAATTGAAGAGCTGATTAAACCTACCAAGGGCTGTGCGTAGTAAAGATTAGCTACAATGATACCGCATGCGGCCGCCAGAAGTATGGCTAACCATGCCGGGAGATCCTTTTCGATGGCTTGTTTTTTTGAAAAAGTCATAGTTACAACTCCTTATTTGGAAATCATATTGACATATGGATTTTATTCAAGCGCCGCGATGATCCCCCCTTCTTTACCGATAACGCAATTAAATACTGCACTTAATGTTCACTAATTAATGATTAAATAATATACTGAACGTATAGTTTTGTAAATAGGTGATTTCATTAATTTATACTTTTCAGTTCGGATACATGCGTGCGAAAGTTGGGAAGGTAAAATCATTACGGAGTTATTAGGCGAGGCGCTGCATCTTCAAATGCAAAAAAGCCCGAACAAACATCTTCGGGCAAAAGTTACTCTGCAGCAGATTTATTTATCCGCCGTTTTGCATTTTTGGATTAAAGACTGCAGCTCATTCTGGAGGCCGTCCTCTAAAAAGGCAGACTGAATAATTTCGTTAAAAGTTACCAAGGCTCTTTTAAATTTATTTTCGCCGAGCTCCGTCAAATGGGTGTAGATCCCTCTCCGATCGTCTTCACAAACGTGCCGCTGCAAAGCACCGCAGCTTTTAGCTTCCATTCTGCCTACCAGTCTTGATACGGCGCTTTGACTTAAGCCGACCATTTCCTCCAATTTCTGTAACCTTAATTGTTTATCGCTTGTTTGGGACAGGAAATAAAGAACATAGAATTCTTTTAACGATAAACTATAGTTCTCTTGTAGAGCACTCTCCAATTTATTATTAATGCTCGTTTGTATATTGGTAAAAGACAGCCAGTTATCTAATAGTTCATTGTTGGCGCTAGTATGCATATAAGTCTCACCTGTTCTGTTTCAAATAATATAGTCATCCGGATTATTACAGCCGCTTTTCATTATTTTAAGAATATCATAATGATTATTCCCAAGCTAGACCGCAGCATTCATGTTTATGCTTTTTTGTGCAAATAAAAAAATTGGATTTAGACAGCCTCCCCTCTCGGTAACGGTCTTCATGACCGCCCACATCTTCTTCGCGCGTTCAAAAATTGTGATTCTGACCAGCGTCAAAGGACGTTACTGGAAAACAAAAGCTGCCGTATACTATTCTACGTTTCTCTAACGGGTTAAGGGAAACGCAATTATGAGGAAAGGGGCTTTAAAAATGACTATTCAAAACTTAGTCGTTAACGGCGGTTTTGAAACAGGAACTCTTGTCCCGTGGAGCTCTGCCAATGCTTCGGTTACAAGTACTTTTTCGCATTCGGGTATATTTGCTGCCGATTTGCAAGGCGGTGCAGTTACCTCTTTTATAGCACAATTCGTACCGGCAACTTCAGGAGAATCTTACGAATTCCTTGTTTCGCTTGCCAAGGTCGGGGGACTGCCGGCACCTTCCGTTACGGCCCAGGTGCTTTTTTTTGACAGCCTCTTTAATCTGCTCAGCACCGGACTTTTTATAGACGTTCTACAAGATCGAATTCCTGACGCTACAAACAATACTTGGCTCGAAATCTACCAAACGACGAGCCCTGCTCCCGCCGGCACCACTCAAGCGTTCATACTAATCAACACTATCCCGCTGGCTGGAACAGCGGATATTTTAGTAGACGACGTGGCATTGCTGGCTGCAACCGGAGGCGGAGCCACCGGGCCGACGGGTGCTACGGGAGCTACAGGTGCTACTGGTGCTACGGGGGCTGCAGGAGCCACTGGGGCGACGGGTGTTGCAGGAGCCACCGGTGCGACGGGCGCGACAGGGCCATCAGGCGGAGCTACTGGCGCGACAGGTGTGACTGGGGCTACAGGTGCTACCGGGGCCACTGGAGCCACGGGCGCTACCGGAGCCACGGGAGCCACAGGTGCTACGGGCGCTACCGGAGCCACGGGGGCTACAGGGGCCACGGGCGACACTGGGGCTACTGGGGCTACAGGCGACACCGGGGCCACGGGCGACACTGGGGCCACGGGGGCCACTGGCGACACTGGTGCCACTGGTGCCACTGGCGCTACAGGGGCCACTGGTGACACTGGGGCTACGGGCGCTACGGGCGCTACGGGCGCTACGGGCGCTACGGGCGACACTGGGGCCACTGGGGCCACTGGGGCCACTGGGGCTACTGGCGACACCGGAGCCACGGGCGACACTGGTGCCACGGGCGACACTGGTGCCACGGGCGACACTGGTGCCACGGGCGACACGGGGGCTACGGGGGCTACCGGTGCCACGGGTGCGATGGGTGACACCGGAGCCACGGGCGACACGGGCGACACGGGGGCCACTGGCGACACGGGGGCTACTGGTGCTACGGGTGCTACCGGCGACACGGGGGCTACGGGCGCTACTGGCGACACCGGAACCACGGGCGACACAGGGGCCACTGGAGCTACGGGCGCTACCGGAGCCACGGGCGACACTGGTGCTACGGGTGCTACCG
The DNA here is from genome assembly GCF_057749925.1 of Paenibacillus sp. sgz302191. Lineage (NCBI taxonomy): Bacteria > Bacillati > Bacillota > Bacilli > Caryophanales > Paenibacillaceae > Paenibacillus > Paenibacillus sp. sgz302191. The sequence goes on along the minus strand of NZ_JBYLHY010000009.1, from coordinate 233,148 downwards.
GAGCTACTGGCGACACTGGTGCTACGGGCGCGACGGGTGCCACTGGAGCTACTGGAGCCACGGGCGACACTGGTGCTACTGGCGACACTGGTGCTACGGGCGCGACGGGGGCCACTGGAGCTACTGGAGCCACGGGCGACACTGGTGCTACTGGCGACACTGGTGCTACGGGCGCGACGGGGGCCACTGGTGACACTGGAGCCACTGGAGCCACTGGAGCCACTGGCGACACGGGGGCTACGGGCGCGACGGGGGCCACTGGGGCCACGGGCGCTACTGGCGCTACCGGTGCCACTGGTGCAACTGGTGCAACTGGGGCTACGGGCGACACTGGAGCCACAGGAGCTACTGGCGCTACCGGTGCCACTGGAGCCACTGGCGACACTGGGGCTACGGGTGCTACCGGAGCCACGGGTGACACGGGTGACACGGGCGCTACTGGCGACACAGGTGCCACTGGCGCTACAGGGGCTACGGGCGCTACTGGTGCCACGGGCGACACTGGTGCAACTGGTGCCACTGGCGCTACAGGGGCTACGGGCGCTACTGGTGCCACGGGCGACACTGGTGCAACTGGTGCCACTGGCGCTGCAGGGGCTACGGGCGCTACTGGTGCCACGGGCGACACTGGTGCCACTGGGGCCACTGGGGCCACTGGGGCCACTGGGGCTACTGGCGACACCGGAGCCACGGGAGCCACGGGCGCTACTGGTGCCACAGGTGCCACAGGTGCCACTGGGGCCACTGGGGCCACTGGTGACACTGGTGACACTGGGGCTACTGGCGACACCGGAGCCACGGGAGCCACGGGCGCTACTGGTGCCACGGGCGCTACTGGTGCCACGGGCGCTACTGGTGCCACGGGCGCTACTGGTGCCACGGGCGCTACTGGTGCCACGGGCGCTACTGGTGCCACAGGGGCCACGGGGGCCACTGGTGACACGGGCGCTACTGGTGCCACAGGGGCCACGGGGGCTACTGGCGACACAGGTGCCACTGGTGCCACGGGCGCTACTGGTGCCACAGGTGCCACGGGCGCTACCGGAGCCACGGGTGACACGGGGGCTACTGGGGCTACTGGCACTACCGGAGCCACGGGCGACACAGGTGCCACTGGCGCTACCGGGGCCACCGGCGACACTGGGGCCACGGGCGCTACCGGCGACACTGGTGACACGGGTGCTACCGGCGACACTGGGGCTACTGGCGACACCGGAGCCACGGGAGCCACGGGCGCTACTGGTGCCACAGGTGCCACGGGGGCCACTGGTGACACGGGCGCTACTGGTGCCACAGGTGCCACGGGGGCCACGGGCGACACGGGGGCTACTGGCGACACAGGGGCCACTGGTGACACGGGCGCTACTGGTGCCACAGGTGCCACTGGTGACACGGGCGCTACTGGTGCCACAGGTGACACGGGCGCTACCGGAGCCACGGGTGACACGGGGGCTACTGGGGCTACTGGGGCCACTGGGGCTACTGGCGACACTGGTGCCACTGGCGCTACAGGGGCTACGGGCGCTACTGGTGCCACGGGCGACACTGGGGCCACTGGTGACACTGGGGCTACTGGCGACACCGGAGCCACAGGTGCCACGGGGGCCACTGGTGACACTGGGGCTACTGGCGACACCGGAGCCACGGGAGCCACGGGCGCTACTGGTGCCACAGGGGCCACGGGGGCCACGGGCGACACGGGGGCTACTGGCGACACAGGTGCCACTGGTGACACGGGCGCTACTGGTGCCACAGGTGCCACGGGCGCTACCGGCGACACTGGTGACACGGGTGACACGGGGGCTACTGGGGCTACTGGCACTACCGGAGCCACGGGCGACACAGGTGCCACTGGCGCTACAGGGGCCACCGGCGACACTGGTGACACGGGTGCTACCGGCGACACGGGCGAAACTGGGGCTACAGGGGCCACCGGCGACACTGGGGCTACTGGCGCTACCGGAATCACCGGCGACACGGGGGCTACTGGCGCTACTGGGGCCACTGGGGCTACAGGCGACACCGGAACCACGGGCGCTACCGGAGCCACGGGCGACACTGGTGCAACTGGCGCGACGGGTGCCACTGGAGCTACTGGAGCCACGGGCGACACTGCCACTGGGGCTACTGGCGACACTGGCGCTACTGGCGCTACTGGGGCTACCGGAGTCACGGGTGCCACGGGTGCTACTGGCGACACTGGCGCTACTGGAGCCACCGGCGACACGGGGGCCACAGGTGCCACGGGCGACACAGGTGCCACTGGGGCTACTGGCGACACTGGCGACACTGGCGCTACCGGAGCCACGGGCGATACTGGTGCTACGGGTGCTACCGGGGCCACAGGGGCGTTCCAACAGTTTCAGGTTTCCGAGAATTCGCCAAATACGACGGGGAGTTCAGCAATAGCGATAAGTGCTGTCGCGACTCCTCTCGGGACGATTACAATAACGGGGGTTCCGGCCGGAAGCCGCGTTTGGTTAACCGGAATTGTCGGATGGCAAGCAGATGCGGCTAATACTGTGCTTCAATTGCAAATTCTTAATGGAGCAACCGTCATCTTTAGCATCAATGATGAAGCGATCTCGACATCCTCATTTTTCGCAACGAGCGTCGACCATGTTGATTCAACTTCTGGAACCGGCGATGTAACGTATACGTTACAGGCGTTAACGCTGAGCGGTACGGCGACTGCAATCGGAGCGATCACTTTCACCGGAATTTTGCTGTAAAAAATAAAGCTTTGAGGCCGACCTTTTACAGGTTGGCCTTTTAACTGCCCTTTTGCCCCCTCTCCCTGCCCGAAAAGCGGATATCCTTCCCACCGAATGGCTATATTACTTGTTAAGGAGCGTGAAAATAGTGCCAAAACATGAAAAAGAAACCGAGCCGACGATCGCACCCGGAATGAACACCCATGATCCGCTTGAAGAAAAGGCTGACGGAAAAGAGATCGAGCAAGGCGAATATACGGAGGTTACCCGCTTGTACCTTGATCGCACGCCGGAAGACTAGCCCCCCTCGCATCCTCTCCCCTTGCAAAAGCCGGTTATGAAAAAGGCCGATCCCATCATACATATCACCAACGAAAGGTTTCGTGCAGGCGAGGGGGAATTCGGATGAAAAAAGCATTGATTCGGCTTGAAGATATCGGCCCCGGAGACTATTACGAATCTGCGGAAAATCAGGCGAAGCTTATTGCTGTCGCCGATTTTTTGCGTGCGTCTGGCGTTCCGTTTCATGTCGCCGTCATTCCCCGGTTTGTCGACCCGATCCGCCGGATCGACCGCTCCATTGCGGACCGGAGCGATCCGGTATCGGTTCGTTTTGTCCAAACGCTGCACACGTTGTCCGATAAAGGCGCATCCCTCGGCATTCACGGATACACGCATCAATACGGCAAAACGGTAAGCGGCGAAGGCTACGAATTTCATTACGCAAACTGCCGCGCGAACTGCCCGCCGGACGATTCGCCGAAGGCATTGAGTCAGCCTGCCCAGCTGCGGCATTCGTACGCATACGGTCGGTTCGCCAAGGCGCTTGAGCTGTTTCACGCCGCCGGGCTGCGGGCGGATTGGTTCGAGACGCCGCACTATGCGGCATCCCCGGTTCAAAGGGATATTCTTGAAGCTTGCAGCGGCCTCATTTATGAAAATAATCCCGCCTTCCCCGACAGCCGGAAGGTCACGTTTCACGGCTCGGACTCGCCTGTCTCCAGTGGAGCTCTGTACGTTCCGACGCCCCTCTTCTACGTAAGCGGCGAAGCTGTCAATGAAGACACGAAACGAATCGTCAGCGAGATGCGCAAGTATGGAGCCGATGACTTGGCTTCTTTTTTCTATCATCCGTTTCTTGAATTCCCATATATCCGGCTTCAGCCCGGCGCCCCGCCAATCTATGAGGCCAAAACGCCGCTCAAAACGCTAATCCGCTCCTTTCAAGCGGACGGCCGACGGTTCGTCTCCATTTTGGGTTTGCTTTCGTTTGTACCGGATTTCCGGCAAACCGATGTTTGGGAAGGACCCGATTACCGGGTTCTGACTGCAAAAACCGAAAAAGGCGGTAAAGACAGGCTCATGATCCGTCAGCGCTCAAGCGGCAATTGGTATTTTGCTGAGGTGAGTTTGGACAGCAGGTTTAAAATCGGGAACGGGATTCGCACGGTGCGTCCGGTTTTGTCGGGCTGGCCCGTATCGGGCGGCGGGACGGAGCTGGCCGACGATTTCAACGGCGACGGCCGAACTGACGCTGCGGTATGGCATCCCGGGCTTTGCGTTTGCGAGGTGGCGCTACATACAGGTACCGGGCTGCAGCCTGACGGGAGATGGCTTGCCGCGGGAGACGCGTTCAGGGGATGGCAAGCTCTTGCGGGGGATTTGAACGGCGACGGGTTGACGGATTTGGTGCTGTGGGACCCGGATTCCGGCCGTCTGGCTGTGGCTCTCAGCCACGGACGAGGGTTTTACGCCCCGCAGCTCCGGCTGCAAGTCCCCGGCTTCGCCAAAGCCCGCTCCCCTTATATCGCGGACGTCAACGGCGACGGGCTGGCCGATCTTGTGCTCTGGGACCGCGCGGCAGGTCAATGGGACGTCTGGCTAAGCGACGGACTGCGTTTACATGCCGCTGGCGCCTGGTTGACCGCGCCCATATCCGGCGAGCGCTATGACGCGCTTCTCGCTGATTTGAACGGCGACGGCCGCAGCGATCTCCTGCTTGTGGATCGGGAGCAGGGACTTTGGACAGCCGCCCTCAGTACAGGAAGCGCCTTCTTACCGCCGGCTTCCCCTTTCGGGCCGTGGGCCGCGGGCGCAAGCATGGAGCCGCTCGCGGGCGACTTTCACGGGACTGGCCGGAACGACCTGCTGGCGCGTTGGCCCGATCGGTTTGGCGGCACGCTATCTGCCGCGGTCAACATTTTGAACAGGCGCTAAAACCGCCGGCTGCAGGCTGCAGGCAGCGTGCATTTTGTCACGCTCAGTTCTTTCCCTCGGCGCCACATTCCTTGTGTTCGAAGAAAATAAAATGCAGACTGGCGATATGGCAGCTCATCGTTTAATTACTCTTCTATGGGATCGCAGTTGGAATCTTTTAAATCGGGGTTCATTAGAACCCTATTATAATAATCAATTTTATAATCAACAATTTTTTCGGTCTCCTGCAATCGAGAAATTTCGTCTTGGACTCTTGTCTTGTGCTCGATTAGAAACGAGATTTTTTGATGGATTGAGGAAGATCCTTGCGAGGAGAGTTGACGGTATCGCTTGATTTCTTCCAACGTCATTCCTGTTGCCTTCATTCTCGTCAAAAAAACCATAAACTCCAGCTGATGTTTACTGTAAGTCCTGCGCCCGTTTGCTTTACGATCCGCATACGGCAGCAATCCAATTTTCTCATAATAGCGGATCGTATCTTCCGATAGCCCAGTGAATTTTGCCGCCTGTTTAATTGAACTGAAGGCTTCCGGAACGTCGCTCACTTTTGCCACCTCCTCCTGCTGTATTACCACGGTATCACTCCGTTTTCATCAAAGAAACCGCCGGTCGGACCATCGTTGGGGAGGGTGGCGAGTTTCACGACAATAGACGCGCCCTGTTCAACGGTACGATAACCCGTATGCCCATTCAAATCCGTAGCTGTGTACCCCGGATCAGCTGAATTTATCTTGATCGGCGTACCTTTTAATTCTCTGGCAAACAAGACAGTCAGTGCATTGACAGCCGTTTTCGAACTCATGTAGGCGAGCACATTGACTCCGTATTTTTCGGCATCGGATTCCGGGTCATTATTCAAGGTCAAGGAAGCCAGGCCACTTGAGAGGTTTACAATTCTGCCAGCAGGCGAATTTTTAATCAAAGGGAGCATTGCCTTAGTGACAGAAAACATGCCGAATACATTCGTTTCATAAGTATTCCTTAGAACGGTCAATTCCAGTTGACTCGGAGGAAGACCTCCATCCAAGCTCACGCCAGCGTTATTAATCAGAATATCAAGCGCCCCATATTGATCATCAATTCGTTTCGCGGCAGATTGAATGGTATCCATGTCTGTAACGTCAAGCGTAATTGCCTCAGCATCTATGTTCTCATTCTTCAGCAAAGCTGCAGCTTCATCCCCTTTAGATTGATCTCTTGAACCGATTAAAATTGTGAATCCCAGCTTGCCCAATTGCCTGGCAGTCTCAAGACCAATACCTTTGTTTCCGCCAGTGATCAAAACTGTTTTTGAAGTGCTCATGATTACGCCTCCTGGAGGTAGAATTTACTTGCTGAAAATCATGATAAAACTTGGAGTATACTCCAAGTCAAGCATTAACAAGGAGCGTTTTTTATTGAACTGAGGGGGCGATAGGGAAAGTTCCGCGAGTTCAACGTTCGCGTGATGACAAGTGCGATCACGGGGGCGATCGGGGAGTATTGGGCGAATGCGAATCTTTACGGTAAAGTCGACCTGGAGTCGTATTCCGCGGAATTGGTGAACATATTCGACAGAACTATCCTGATCGACGCCGGCTCCAGCGATTCGATTGCAAAAAAATGAGCCGTGAGGGGGTGGGAATTACTGGAAGTAGGAGTCTGTGCGACGGGGTTGCTTTTATGCATACCCATTACCCTAATTTGAGGGATAGCCGCTTTTTCTGGGCGCGTACCTCTCCTTGCGAGGTCGCGGAACTGAACAAAATGGGCAGGATGCATCGTGTCAGGGAGAAAACCTGCGAAAGTGCAGTTTTTTTCTCTGAAATTGGCTTTTTTTGGCGAAAAGCCTGCGAAAGTGCAGGAATTTGCGCTGAAAGTGAACCTGAGCCCATATCCCCGCTGAAAAGCCTGCACAATTGCAGGAATTTTTCGTGGCCAGCGATCAAGGACGCAAATTCATGTATTTTTGCAGGTTTTCTTCGTGCAGCCAAGCAGATTGTGGTTATCGCCGCTGACACGGGGGTTTTTCAACAGCCTGACTTTTGCAGGTTTTGCGGGGTGGAGGCCTTGCAGAGTGAAGCCACTGCGGGCTGCCGAGCCGCTTCATAAACGGTCGCACCGGCTTTGGACGACGTTGCGCAGAAACGGCTTTTGCTACGGTGGGGACTCGGGTGAATATCGTACTACCCGGAGCCGCCGATGCTCATCAAGAAATAGTCGGGCCTAAGCCCGACTTATCCAAAAAAAACCAGGGGAACCGAGCTCCCCTGGTACGTCATCCCCCCACGCGCGTGCTGCCCGCGTCGGTTTGCAAATAGCTGCCGTCAGCCGTATGCCTGCCGGCAATAAACACCTCCGCCGAGCGGGTCAGCGCCACGACCGGCGTATCTTTGTGCCTGCGCTTCATGGACAGCTCATGCGCTTCGAAGTCGCGCACGTCTTCCGCGCGCAGCGCCGGACCTTGCCGCGTCTCGATGCGGACGTGGTGGAGCTCCATGCCCTCCACGTGCTTGCACAGCATGCCGTCTCCGGCCATGACGATCGGCTCCCGCACCATATCCGGCTCGTCGCCCTGCTCCAGCGGATCGGTCGTCATTTCGATCAGCACATGATGCAGCTGCACGTCCCGGATCGGCATCTCCGGCAGTCCGTAAATAAATCCGGCGGAAGCTCTGCACCGTTTGGCGGTTACGTCGCTGATCCGGATGTGCTCGATCACGGGCGTGCTGTCGGTGACGGCGACGGGAAGCGGACTGCCGATCAACGGATTGCTTTCATCCACTCCGTGCCGGTAGAACGAATTGACCGTCAGCGGGCAAAATACATCCTCCATATACACATTGCTAACCTGAATGTTTCGGATGTACCCTCCGCGGGCGCGGTTCGTTTTCATGCGGATGCCGCGATCCGTACCGATGAAGATGCAGTTCGAAATGACGACGTTGCGAATGCCGCCGGCCATTTCACTGCCGAGCACGACCCCGCCGTGCCCTCTGAGCATCGTGCAGTTCGTCACCGCGATGTTCTCCGAAGGCTTGCCGACACGGCGTCCGTCTTCGTCGATGCCCGACTTGATGCAGAGGCAGTCGTCCCCCACGTCGAAGAAGCAGTCGGAGATCCGCACATTCGAGCACGAATCAATGTCCAAGCCGTCGCCGTTCGGCGTGTCGCTCGGATTTTTAATGTTCACGCCGTGAATATGCACGTTTTTGCAGTAGACCAGATGCGTGTTCCAGAACGGCGAATTTTGCAGTGTAACGCCTTCGATGCTCACATGCTCGCAATCGATCAGCTGCAGCAAGGGCGGGCGGAGAAATTGCGACTCCCACTCCACGATATTGCTTTTGACCGAGCGAAGCAGCTCCTCGTTCAAGCCGGCGATTTCCTTCGTCCGCGCGCTTTCCACGGTTTCGCCCCGGCGCAGGGCCCGATTCGCCTGCCACCACGGGGCTCCCTGCCCATCGATGATCCCTTTGCCCTTGATCGTCACATGGGACAGACCACTGCCATAGATGAGCGGCGAGTAGCCGTAACATTCATAGCCGGACCATCGGGTCGGAACAGGCGGATAGTCGTCAAAGTCGGTGCGGAACTGCAGTACGGCGCCCGCTTCCAGTTCCAGCGTCATGCGGCTGCGCAGCACGATTCTGCCGGTGACATAAGTCCCTGCGGGAATGTAGACGGTCCCGCCTCCGTTGATCGCGCAAGTTTCGATAGCCTCGGCGATCGCCTGACTGTTATCGGTGACTCCGTCGGGAACGGCGCCGAACCGTGTAATGCTATATATCGACATTTGGCTGCACCTCTAGTGTTCATTTGCGGTTAACGATTGCATCTCCACGCAAGCCATGACGAATGTGCCTATGCCGTGCAGATCGTTCTCGCTCGTCGGCCGGGTCACATAATTTTCGTAATCGCCGGCGGAAGTTCCGATACAGATGTGCGGCAAAATCAGGCACTTCTGCTCGTCGAACTGCAGCGTGCGGATAAGTCCCTCATATCCCCTTCGGGCCGCATCCAGGCACTCGTCTCCGACAACGCCGTGCTTAATCGCTTTGGCGATCGTGTACACAAACAAGTTGGTGCAGGATGTCTCCAGCCAATTGTCGGGCATGTGCCCTTTGTCCACGATTTGGTACCACAGACCGCTTTCTTGGTCCTGGTAGCGAATCAGCGCGCGCACAAAATCCCCCAGAGCGGCGGCCAGTTCGTCACGGCCCGCTTCGCCTGCCGGCAGCTCATCCAAAAACTGCGCCAGCGCCAGACCGTACCAGCCCAGCGACCTGCCCCAAAACTCCGGCGAACAGCCCGTCTCCAGGTTGGCCCACGGCATTCTCCGGCTCTCGTCCCACGCGTGGTAGAGCAGGCCCGTACGCTCGTCTTTCATGTATTTGCGCATCAGCTTCTCCTGATGCAGCACCGTCGTCCGCAGGCTGTGATCCCCGTAGGCGTTGGCGTATTTCAAGGCGAAAACGCCGCCCATATACAAGCCGTCCAGCCACATTTGATACGGGTATTTGTCCTTATGCCAGAAGCCGCCTTCGGAAGTCAGGTTCAACGTATGAAACAAGCTTCTCAGCTTGTCGGCGGCTATCCGGTATTTGCTGCGGCCCGTCCGCTGTTCCAGGCGGAACAGCAAAAGCCCGGCCTGAATCGCGTCCAATTCGTCGCGGGCAAAGTACAGATTACCGGATTCGTCCACAAGGCCGTCCACATATCCCTGGATATAGTCGGCGTAGCGCTCTTCCTTCACCTGCTCCGACAGCAGCTCCACTCCGCACAAAAATACGCCCTGATGGTAGTGCCAGCGCCCGGCGGGCGGAAGCTCCATCGGGGTATACTGGCTCATAACGGAATCGCAGGCAGCCTTCGCCCACTCGATCGGTGTCTTTTTTGCAATAACAGTCATTCTGATTTCTCCCTTCCCTCTCTAGCTTGCCAGTGTTATCACAGTATTGGTTTGTAAAATGAATCGGCGGAAAAACTCCACCCCGGCTCCTGCAGGCCGGCCAGATGATAGCACACGGACCGGATCAGCAGCGCCTGCGTTCCCGCATTCATATCGCCCTCGACTAGCCCGCGCCCGATATGAACCGGCCTCGGCATGTCCGGGTAATACTCCCCGCGCTTGATCTGCGCCACATTCGGCGCCGAAGGCGAGTGAGCCAGCTCGCGGGAAAATCCGCCGTCCGTGCGGAGCAGCCTGCTCATGTTCGCCAGCGTGATGCGGACGATCTCGCGCAGCTCCTCCGGCGGGATGTCCGGCTTCATATAGGAAAGCAGGTGGATCGGGTTGCGAATGTAGCACATATCGCTGGCCTCCTCCGTCCGCAGGCAGCGGAGTATGCTGCTGTAAATCCGCCGCTCTGCGGGCATGGGCACACCGAAGCTGTCATAAAAGGTATGCAGCTTGAAAGTGCCGGAAATTCGCTCATACTGCGTTCCCCGGCCCCAAAGCCCAGTGTCCGGGTCCTGAATTTCCGCAAAAAACCGGAACGCCGTATGCGCAAACTCCGCCCGGCGCTCCGGCGGCTCGACTTGCCGCACATACACCGCGGAAGTTGACAAGCGGTCGCAGCCGCGCCAGCTGTTGCTTAATTCCACGGAGCGCAGCCAGCGGAGATAAGCTTCCGGCGAGCTCATGTAGCCGGGCGCCTGCCGCGCCTGAAACGGCAAAGCGTAAAGCGGCTCGCCCCCGAGCTTGCGCAGGGCGTTAAGGCTGTAGCCAATCGCCCGGGCTACCATCACCTCGTCTTCGCGCATATGCGAATTCGCATCGTAAAAGCAGCCTGTGTCCGGGTCCTGCTTGCTCTGGAAAAAGCGGATCAACCGCTCCTTCACCGCGGGCGGCATCGATTCCAACAGGCCGCAGCGCTCCAAAATGTTCAGCGCCTGAGCCGTCGATTCGATGTCCGGCGTAAGGCCGGCGATCTCCCGCGAGCTGCGGGCGTAGAAAAATCCGCCGCTGCGCGCATCGTACTGCCCGGCCAGCCAGTCGAAAAACCGGCTGAACAAACCGTCCATTTCGGCAAGCGCAGCGCGTAAATTCTCTTCGTGTGTCTGCATGTGCATGTGCAAGACCCTCTTTTCCTATCCCTTGATCGAGCCCAACATCGCTCCTTTAGCGAAATGCTTTTGCAGGAACGGGTACACCAGCAGGATCGGCAGCGTCGCAACGACGATAACGGCCATTTTGATCGATTGCGCCGGCGGCGGAGTCGTATTGTCTAAGGCTGAGCTGGAATCCATTCCGCTGGCCAGAACGACGATTTGTCTGAGCAGCACCTGAATCGGCCACAGCTTGCTGTCGTTAATATAAAAGATTGCGTTGATATACGTGTTCCAATGAGTCACTGCGTAGAATAAAGAGATGGTTGCAATTGCCGGCATCGATAATGGCAGCACAATGCGGAACAAAATGCCGAAATCGTTGCAGCCGTCGATTTTGGCCGATTCTTCGAGCCCTTCCGGCACGTTTTGGAAGAAGTTTTTCAAAATGATCAGGTTGAATGCGCTGATTGCAGTAGGCAGAACCAACGCCGAGTAAGTATCGATCAAACCCAGCTCCTTGACAACCAGGAAGGTCGGAATCAATCCGCCGTTAAACAGCATCGTAAATACGACAAGGAAATTGACCGTCTTTCTTCCGTCCAAATCTTTGCGGGCCAGACCGTATGCCATCAAAATCGTCACAAACATACTGAATATCGTTCCGAAAAGAGTAGTTCCGATCGATACGCCCATCGCTTTAAAAATCGTATTCGTCGAGAAAATAAACCGATAAGCGTCCAAACTCCAGTCCGTAGGGAAAAGCACAAACTTCTTGGCGGCCATTTCCGCGCTTGTCGTGAACGAACCCGCTACGACATGCACGAACGGCAGCACGGTAACTAAACCGATAATCGTTAATAATGCATAATTGATGATGTTAAACATTCTGCCGGCTATCGTTCTGTCATCAATCATTGTCCAGTCCTCCTCAATATACGCCCTCTTCGCCTATCTTCTTGGAAATCCTGTTGACCAGCATGACAAGAATCAGTCCGATAAACGATTTGAAAAATCCGATTGCGGCGCTGTAGCTGTACTGCCCTTGCTTTAAGCCTGCCGTATATACATAAGTGTCAATGATCTCGGCAACTTCCCGGTTCATGGAGTTGAGAAGCAGGTAGACGTGCTCGAAACCGAGGTCGAGAACATGACCGATTTTCAAAATTAACAATACGATGATCACACTGCGAACCGCCGGCAATGTAATGTGCCACATTTGTCTGATGCGCCCGGCGCCGTCCATCCGCGCAGCCTCATAAAGCTGGGGATCGATGGAAGCGATCGCGGCCAAATAAATAATCGTTCCCCAACCTGCTTCTCTCCAAATGACTTGAAGCGTATAGATCGGTCTGAACCAATCGGGGCTCAAAAGGAAATTGATTTCCGTAAATCCGAAATACTCAAGCAGCTCGTTGACAATCCCGCCGTCCATCGTCAGCATGACGAAGGTGATCGAGACGATAATGACCCAGGACATGAAGTGAGGCAAATAAACAATCGTCTGAAAAGTTTTCTTAAACAGTTCCGCTCTGACTTCGTTTAACATCAGCGCCAAAATGATCGGAATCGGAAAATAAAACAAAAGATTCATACCGAACAGAATTAACGTATTGCTGAGAATCGTCCAAAAATCGGGTTCCGTAAACAAGCGGCGAAAATGTTCGAAACCGACCCATTCGCTTCCGCTGATTCCTTTAAACGGTTTGTAATTTTGAAACGAAATGATCAGCCCGTACATGGGGATATATTTGAATATTAGAAAATACAGAATTCCCGGCAGCAGCATGATATAGATCAATTTATTTTTCCAAAGGCGTCTGCCGAGCTCGCTGCTTCGGGTTGTCGGCACCACCTTTGGCTGAATGTGTGCTTCCTGCATAGCATTTCTTCCTCTCCGGTAGATTAGATAAAATTAAAGAGGCTGCTGTTCGTGCAACAGCCTCTTCTCTTTTTCAACCTGTGTTACTCCGTACCCATCAGTTATTTTTTGCCCGCGGCATTATATTCTTCGATAATTTTGCTGCCTCCGCGGTTTTTCCAATCCTCTACAGCTTTATCGAATCCCGCCTTGTCGAGGTTGCCGTAAATGTATTTGTAGGTTGCGTCTTTGATTACGTCTTGAAGCTGCACGCCTTTCTCGATGTACGTTTTGGAGTCCAGCGCAGCGGCCGGATCCTGCACGGCGTACTTCAGATTGGCGAATTTCAGCTCATCCGCCTTGCCTTGGGCAGGTATGGTCGGTATGCCCAAATATCTGCCGGTCGTATCCTCGTCGCCAATGGCCATATCAGAGAAAACTTTGACTTCACGCGTCCATTTTTCGTCATCCAGTTTCTTCGCCTTGTTATCGATTACGCTGTAGTGAGCGTCTTTAACGCCCCAGTACATCAGGTTGGCTACTTCAGGGGTCATCATTTTGTCAAAGAATGCCAAGATTTTCTTCAGTTCCGCTTCCGTTTTGATCGCCGATTTCGGGAACAAAGCCACGTTGTTGTAGCCATTTAGGGCCCACGACGAGAATCTGCCTTCAGGGCCGGCAACCATGCTTTGCACATCCACGACAGCCGTAGGAACGTTTTTGATCAAATCTTTGTTCAGAGACGTAACTTCTGTCATAGCCCCGATATACATGCCCGCCGTGCCTTTGGTGAACAGCTTTTGCTGATCCGTTTTGCTTGTCGCGGCAAAATCTTTATTGATAATGCCTTCGTCGCGCAGCTTTTTATAAAAATCCATCGCGGTTACATATTCTGGAAACATGAACTCCGGCTGCAGCTTGCCGTCTTTAAGCCCCCAGTTGTTCGGAACGCCGAACCAGGTCGCTACGGTTTTGAAGGAGCCGTAGATCAAATCGTTGCGGTCCGCCAGACCGATCGTATCCTTCTTGCTGTTGCCGTCAGGGTCTCCCTCGGTGAACGCCTTCATCATCGCGTACAGCTCATCGAGATTCGCCGGCGGCTTGAGTCCGAGCTTGTCGGCCCAATCTTTCCGGTAGATAATGCCTTGGCGGGCGATATCTACGCCGCGGTAAAGCGTATACAGCTTGCCGTCAACTTTCGTGTTGTCATTGGTCGTTGATTTCAATTTGCCGAGATTCGGGAAGTCCTTCAGGTAAGGCCCGATTTCCCAAAATTGGCCGTCGCGAATCGCCGACTTCATTTGGATGAACGTGGCCTGGTTTTTCAGATAAGTCACCTGAGGCAGGCCGCCTGTCGCAAAAGTCGTGTTCAGCTTCTCTTCATAGGTATCGGCAGGGAAAAATTGGAACGTTAACTTCGTGTTCGTCAGCTTCTCCAGCTCCTTAATCACTACGTCCGGCGGTGTTTCCGGAATGTTGAGCGGAGCCATAATCGTGATTGCCGTCGGCTTATTGTCAGTTGTTTTAGGAGTGTCCCCACTTGCAGTCGATGCGGGAGTCGCCGTTTTGCCCCCGTCTGAGCAAGCGGCCAGCAGGACGCTGGAAACGAGCAGAACGCTCAGGGGAATCGAGACCAGTTTTCTCTTCATATTTGTCAGACCTCCACAATTAATGGTTTTGTGCTGCTACACCTCCTACACTACACACCTGTATAGATTACCGAAACAATCATTTCACCATTTCGGCCTTGCATAACAAGGATGTGAGATAATGATTATTGCCGCGGAAGATGACACACCGGGGACCCTACGGGCGCATGCAAAAAAATCACCCTGCAGATGACAAACAAATACATCCACTTGGGTGATTAAAAATTACTCATAACAGCCGTTAATAAGCTGGCCTTCCCGTTGAAAGCTTGATAATCATAATTTATCTGTCCATTATATCTTTAAACAATTGTTCGCTTTCCTCATCCTTACCTTGATAAATATCCAGGAAATCAAAAATTTCAAAAGAAAAATCAACAAATGCACGACCATTTGCAGTAATTACATGTCCGTCTCTTACTACACGCTTATCAAGGAAATTCTCGCGTGGAAATGGATCTTCTACACCTAATGTATTGATTCTTTCTATTGAGCAAGAGGTGGTGAATTTCCTTCTATTTAAAATTCCTGCTCTTCCCAAATATTGTGGACCATGACATATTGCAGCTATCATCTTCTTTTCTTGATCAAGTTTATTTATGAGTACTGTTAGTTCTTTTTGCTGGTCTCGAATTGGTCCGCCAGGGATAATGAGTCCCTCAATATCATCCAGTTCCATAGCTGCATAAACTGTCAGATTAGGTTTATAATACAGACCGGATTCACTAACTACAGGATCATAGTTGTATCCCATTGCAAAGACTTCTTTTTTTCCAACATTCTTAATTTTATGTAATGCAAGTGTAATCTCAAAATCAGCAAATTCTTCTGATACAAAACAAATTATCTTTCCCATTTATCGCACCCCAATTACATTGTTATTCACTTTAACCAAGACGAAAGGAATAGCCTCCGGTGTATATATTCGCCAACAAGAGTTATATTCCTTGGAAGCCATTATTAGAAATGTCGCCCTTTTTTTGAGGGTGGTCTCGAAAAAAAGGTTGTATGGAAATCCGTATGAATCTGACGATAGGTTTTTCCTTCTCTCTTTGCATACATACAAATAACAAATACCAAATATTAGAAAATTATTATACCCGTACCAAATATGAGCAAATGATTATTTACGTAACTATAAACAATTATGTATTCTTGAAAAAGGCAAAATATTACAAGTAAAAATATCATAAAATGGAGTGAGAGAATTATGAATTTAAACTATTTGTATTTAATGGTAAACAGAGATCAGCAATATTTTGATCTTAATTCTGCAGCAAATGACGCAAAAGAAGAATTAACATCTCATACTTACTCAAGCACAAAAATTCAATTAGAGGCGCATAGAATTTCTCTAAACGAAAAGCAAAATAAATCAGTTAAGCTTTATAACCATGTTGTAATTTCAATAGTTGGGGAAATACATAATCTAATGGATTTTAAATCTGAAAATCAATATGAGGATGATTTGGATGTGATTGCTGAAATCTATTTGAAATTTGGTGTGAAAGGTTTTAATCAATTGGATGGTTTTTTTACTATATCGATTTTTGATAATAAATTGCTAAAAGTGTTCATCATTCAAGATCGACATACATCATTAAATCATATGTATTACTACAGTGAAAACAATACTCTTTTCTTATCAAGTGATGTAAGACTTTTACTTAGAAAGGCAAAAATAAAACCAAAAGTAAATAAAGACGCGTTGCCTACTTACTTACACTACGCATTTGTACCCGGGAACGAAACCCTATTTCAAGATGTATACAAGATTCCAACAGAAATGATTCTAGAATATGATTATAATTCAAATCAATTATCATTATTGCCAAATCCGTATGTAAAAGGAGAATACTCTAGAGAGGATAAAGAAGCAGGTCTAATACAAACATTTGATGATGCATTACATTCTAGGATGGAAGAACTAGGAAACAAACAAATTGCTGTCATGTTTAGTGGTGGATACGACTCAAACTTCCTATTATCACGAATGTTAAAACACAAACCAGATTTAGATCTCAAACTGTTTTCCTACGGTTCAACAAGTGTAAAATCAGAGATTAACAATATTCGCAGAATTGTAGATATTTATAGACAGAAGGGGTATAAGCTAAGTCTGTACGACTATACAGTAAAAGCAGAAGATATACATAGATTACCCAAGATGATGTTTGCCCTCGGAGAACCAATATCAGAACCCGGTCTAATTTTTCAAGCTTGTTTAGCTGATGTCATTAATGATAATCATATCGATATCGTGATAGGAGGGGATGCTAACGATCAAGTGTATGATAAAAAATTATACTATGAGATGGTTGAGAAGTTAGTTGAACCAAAAACAATCTATGATTATCCTAAATATGGAAGATTGCGCCTTGGAGAAATTGATAGAATTTTTACTTACAAATTTTTCACTGACATAGAAGCATCTTGGTTATTAAATAGCAGTCATAACTATCCTTCTATGAAATTAAGTTTAGAAAATTATTCTACAGTTTTTACAAACTATTTTCTAACAAAAAGACTAGTTCATAAGCAATATGGTATCGTTTCAAGACTTCCTTTTCTTAGTAACAAATATATAGACTTTATTGACAGACATTTGAGTGAAGAGGATCTCATATTTAAAAATTTGCACGTTAAAATATCAAAAGAAACTTTACCTCTTGAGGTTTGTCAAGAGCTTGTCAAAGCTACGGAGTCTACCTCTCCCTACTCCTATATATTTTTGGAAGATAAAGAAACCCGGCACAAAATTTTTGATTTAATACTTAAGTCAGAAACAACCAAGGAATTTTTTAATTTGACATCAATTAATAAATTACTGCAAGGATTTGAATATAGCATTGAAAGTGGACATGAAACAGGGGATTATTACAAGGCATCTGTACTATCTTGCAGGATATTTACAATAATTGGTTTTTTAGTTTGGCATAATGTATTTATTTCGAAAGATGAGTATTTAAACCAAATGGAATGTAATTCCGATTTATTTGATGTCCTTGGAAATCCAGTATCTATAACGCAGTAGTAAAGGAGTTGCCCCTTGAAATTGATAAAAAACCGTGAATTAGCAATCGTACTGAGCATCGTAGCCATCTTTTTTATGTGTACAAACATGTATCCATCTTTTGTCCCTATACTTATTAAAGAATGGGGGGGAAACTACAATTCCGTTGGTATTATTATGACAATCGCTAGTTTAGCTCCATTGTTGGCGGCTGTACCCGCTGGCATCGCTACAAAGAAATGGGGACTTCGGTTACCATTATTTGTTGCAAGTTTGATAAGCGCTTGTTCATGTTTTATGCTCTTTTTGTTCCCCTCCATTATTCAACTAGTCATTATGTTATCTATATTAAAAATTGCCGAAATCTTTTTTACCGTGGGCCTTCAGACTCAAGTAGCCAATTTAAGCAGTAATCTTAACAATAATATGGATAAAAATTATAGTTGGTTTATGGTTTATGCATCTATTGGTTCGTTGATTGGCCCCATTCTGGGAGGTTTATTAGTTGATTTTAAAAGTTATGGTATGGTCTGGTTGTTTTTAAGTGTTATTTTGGTTGGCTTATCATTCTTAGCATTTTATTTAACTGACATAGGTAATATTTCTAAAACTAATGCTTCAAAGCCTGCATTCCGTTTACAAGATCTAAAAAAATCTCTAAATTGGAAAATTTCAATCGGAATGTTAGTAGGCTGCGGTGTTTTATTTGCTCACGGTGCTAGATTTTTATTCTTACCCGTTTATCTAAAGGACATTGGTTATACATTGACTGCTGTTGGCTTTATTATGGCGGCTCGATCACTAGCGGCGATTGCGAGCAGATCCATATTAGAACTCGTTATAAAAGTAGCTCGAGGACGCTCAGGGGCCTTAGTACTTTGTTCTGTAGTACTAGCTGTTTCAATAGCTATCATTCCAATTTGCAACAATTTTGTACTACAGCTTATTAATTCTATTATCATAGGATTAGCGATGGGAATAGCGATTCCACTTAGCAACTCTGTCGTTGCCGATAGTGCAGATCCAGAGGAACGATCAATTACGATAGGTATTAGCCAAACAGTGAATAGGGTAGGACAACTACTTAGTCCGGTTGTGTTTGGCATGTTCTCGCAAAATCTAGGTGTGAATGCATCCTTTTATTTAGGGGGTTCCTTCCTGCTTATTATTTCTGTTTTAGTTGTTTATCTATTGATAGTAGGCAACAACAAGGTTGGAGTCAACAAACAAAAAGAAATCGGATCGTAACGGAGTATCGTCTGGCAAAACAAATCAAAAAGAGTGACAAATTGCGGTACTAGTATGTCAAAATTAACCAACGACAAGTGGCCGCAGTCATAACACCAGATCATCGACGTGAATCAAATTCCATAATTCACCACAAAACTCCACTTACAAAAACCCAAACAAGCCAAGGTGCCGAACCTTGGCTTGTTGTATGTCAGCGTTCTATTCCCGGCCGCCCGGGATGAACGATTTTATAGCCTGGGTGCTACGTAGAACGATTGCCCACGAGCGACGCTACTTTGCTTTTTTTAGAAAATACGCTTTGCTGTATTCCTCTATGATCTGATTCCCTCCGTTTTGCTTCCAGCGGGCGATTTCTTGACTGAACTCTTCCTTACTCAAGTTACCCAGTATATAGTTGAAGGTCGCGTCGGAAATAATTTTGTAAAGCTCCAATCCCCTCTCGTCATACGTCTTGGATTCCAGATTAACCGTCGGATCTTTAACAATGAATTTCTCATTATCCGCGCTCAATTGATCCGCAAGTTGGGTTAAAGACTCCTGTTCGGCGATGTGCATGACCTTCGGATTGCTCAAATCCGCGATCATCAGCGTATAAAGCGAGTTCACCTCGTCCACGCGCAACTGTGACGTTTCCTCCAAGAGTCGAACCTGATCGCCCACTTTGGTGTAATGTTTCCCTTCGATGCCGTAACGCAGCAGGTTGGCGACATCCTTGTCCATCGTCCGGTCGAAGAATGCGAGTACTTGCTTCAATTCTTCTTCGGTTTTTATCGCTTTTTTTGAAAATAAATACAAGCCGTTATAGTTGGGAATTGACCATACTCTCAAGCCGGTGGGCCCTTCGATGCGATTCACGAGCGTGTACTTCGCTTTCGGGTTGACCGCTTTGCTTTCATCGGCCAGCCGCTGCACATCCTGCATGCTGCCGATATATACGCCCGCGATGCCGCGGATCAGCTTGTCCCGCTGCACTTCCTTGCTGGTCACGGCAAAATCCGGATTGATCAGCTTCTCGGTGTACAGTTTTTTCATAAAATCCATCGTATCCATGTAAGCGGGCGATTCGAATTCCGGAACAAACCGATTGTCCGCTATGCTCCAGCCGTTCGGCGTGCCGAAATAGGAGCTCAGCGTCTTGAACGCGCCGAACACCAGATCGTTCCGGTCGGTTAATCCGATCGTATCCTGCTTTCCGTTCCCGTCGGGGTCCCCGTATGTAAACTGCTTCAATACGTTGTACAGCTCATCCAGGTTCGTCGGTTTGGACAAACCGAGGTTGTTCAGCCAGTCCTCGCGGATAATGATTCCCTGGCGGGACGAGGGGCGCTCCGTGTATAAACCGTATATTTTGTCGTCAACCGCCGCTTGGCCGAGAATGTCCCGGTTGAGCTGCTTCAGATTCGGGTATTGGCTCAAATAGGGTCCGATCTCCCAAAACGAGCCGGAACGGATTGAATTTTTTAAAATGATATAGTCCGAATATTTGATAAAAGTCGCTTTTTTCAGCGTGTTGGTCGTCAGCGAGGTGTTCACCTTGTCCGTGTAAATACCGGCAGGAACCCAATTCATTTCAAGTTTGGTCCCGGTCATCCGCTCGATTTCCTCTACCAGATTCTGATTCGGAGGTTGGGGAAAATGCAAAGGAGCCATAATGGAAATCTCCGGCCGCCCGTCGGCAGCAGACCCGGATTGTGCCGCATGATCGTTCCCGCAGGCGCTCAGCCACACAATAGCCAACGTTATAAATACCAGGCCAGCAATTCTCTTATTTCTTTGTACCGAGCCCATGTTCATACGAATCCCCCTTGTCAATACTTCGATTTATCGTCATAATCTAATAAAATGATTATCCGCCGTCCAGATGATTATTGTCCTGAACTAAAGCGTTTACTACAATAGACATGTTAGATGCTTCGTAACCTCCATGATAAGGTGTTGGATGCTGTGCGTTCTTTAAGTTTTTTGAGCAAAATGACGATTTTCGGGTTCTTGTTGAGCACGCTTCCGGTCATTTTCATCGGCGCTTTCTCGTTTGTGACTTCTTCCAAAGAGATCCAAAAAAATGTAAACGAAGGTAAAATGCAGCTAATCATGCAAATTAATTCAAATGTAGAGCAGAAATTAACGACTGTCAACCATACTTTGAATCAAGTGATTAATTCTACCGTGCTAAAAAAAGCGTTGGATATTCCACTGACTGTAAACGATTTCAAAATGTACGACGACTTGCGCAGCGAGATTCGCTACATGCAGTCTTTCGATACGAAGCTGGAAGACGTTGTCCTTATTAACGGACGCTATAACTGGATGGTCAAAAACTCCGGGCTGTACAAGTTCAACGAGTACCCGTACCACGACCAGTTGGCCGCACTGATGAACGGGTCCGAGAACAGCTCCTGGGTGCTGAATCCGTCCGCATGGTTTTACACGGAGGAAAATGCCAGAAGCGTCGCTTGCGATTACCATATCAGCCTGGTCAAAAAGCTGCCGACCACCGGGTTCGAGCAGTTCGGGATAGCGCTGGCCAACATACCGGCGTGCAGTCTGCAGGATTTGCTGAGCAGCGATACGCCGCAGTATGACGATATTATGATCATCGATGAGCACAACCGGATTCTGATGCACCCGAACCCCGAGTTCATCGGCAAGCCGGTCGCCGAAACGGGACTAAAAAATATCGAGCTCCCATCGGAGCCCCGCGGCCAATTCACCACGCAGATGAATCAAAAGCCGTACGCGGTGACGTATTTGCGCTCCAATCTGAACGGCTGGGCGTACTTGTCGGTGACGTCCATCGACAGCCTGACCAAGGAATCCAATAAAATCGGTACCTATACGATTTATGTGTGCGTGATCATGCTGCTCGTCTCCATGCTGCTGGCATGGCTGGGCTCCCGCCGAATGTATTCGCCGATTCAACTGCTGCTCAAGCAGATCGGAGAGCTCGTAACCGTGAACCAGCAGCGCAAAGCCAACGAGTTCCAGATGATCGGCGAGCAGGTCCGCGATTTGTTCCAGTCCAAATCCCAACTGGAAAACGAAGTGCGCCAGCATATCCAGCAGGTGCGCACGTTTTTCCTGATCAAAGCGTTCCAAGGCAACATCAAACATAACGAGCTGCTGGAAAAGCTGCAGCAGTTCGGCTACGGCGCCCAAATGGCCGAATGGAGAACGATGGCCGCCATTACGGTGCAGATCGACTCGATCGACAATACCAGGTACGAAAAGCAGGACGTGGATCTGCTGCTGTTCGCGGTGCACAACATTATCGAGGAACTGATCGGAACCGAGCAGCGGTTCGCGCCGGTCATTATCGACCATACCGTCGTCACACTGATCGGCAGTCCGGACAGCGATCCGGCGGCTTTCCGCAACACTTTGTACGCCTTGACGGAAAATTTGCAGCAAAAAATATTCAGCTACCTGAACTTGCAGGTCAGCATCGGCATGAGCCTGCCGACGTCGTCGTTTACGAACATGTCCATCGCCTACCGGGAAGGGCTGGAAGCGTTGAAGCACCGGATCAAGCTGGGCGAAGGCATCATTATTCAATATGAGAATATTAACTCGGGCAAGCATTATTTGAATCTGAACTATCCGAAGCATATCGAGCAGGAACTGAAGGACGCCATCAAAGTAGCGGAGAAGGATAAATCGAAGGAACTGCTGAAGCAGCTGCTGCAGTCCGTGCTTTCGGCGCAGCTGTCCCCGCAGGAGTACCAGGTTCCGCTGGCCCGCTTCCTGAACAATCTGCTGATCGTCATGCAGGAATCCGGCATCAGCCTGAATCAGATTCACCCCGGAAACGGCTCTTTATTCGAGGAATTGCTGGAGCTGCAAATCGCGGCTGAAATCGAAGACTGGTTCTGGACGCAGGTCGTATATCCGATGATCAAAATTTTCCGCGACCGGCAGGATGCGCAGTACCACAACATTTCGGAGAAAATCATCGATCTGGTGCAGCGCTGCTACGACACGGATTTGACGCTGGAGGAGTGCGCTTCGCAGCTGCATTACAACGCTAATTATTTAAGCAGTATTTTCCGCAAAGAAACGAACCATTCGTTCAGCGAATATTTATCCGCCTACAGATTTAATATGGCGAAGAAATGGCTGGCCGAGACAGATATACCGATTAAGGATATTTCATCCAGGCTCAGGTACAACAATCCGCAAAACTTTATCCGCTCGTTCCGCAAGCAGGAAGGCATTACTCCGGGTCAATACAGGGAAAAGAACGCATGAATACTCTTTTGAAGCTCCCCGGCATAATCTAGGTAAAAAACGCTTAGGATGTGTATGCCATGGTTAGGAACGGGGAGCCTTCACGCAAGCCGGAACAGCCTAATTTTCTCGTCCTGCTCGTTGATGAGGAGCGTTATCCTCCCGTATACGAAAATGCGGAAATCCGCGAATGGCGCAGGCAAAATCTTACGACGCAGGAGCGGTTACGCGCGAACAGTCTGGAGTTCCATCGGCATTATATCGGCAGCACCGCCTGCTGTCCGAGCCGCGCCACCTTGTTTACGGGTCAGTATCCGTCGCTCCACGGCGTCAGCCAGACCAATGGATTGGCCAAGAGATCCTTCGATTCCGATATGTTTTGGCTGGGTAGAAATACGGTGCCGACGATGGGAAATTATTTCCGCGAGGCGGGATACCGGACGTATTATAAAGGAAAGTGGCATATCTCCTTTGAAGATATCGGGATTCCGGGCACGCACCGCAGCGTTCCGAGCTATCATCCCTTGACCGGGGTGCCCGATCGGGCGGAGGAAGATTTGTACCTGCAGGCCGATCCCCTGGAAAGCTTCGGCTTCTCCAGTTGGATCGGCCCCGAGCCGCACGGCGCCGACCCGCGAAACTCCGCCTCGTCGGCGGCATTCGGCGTCAGCGGCAGAGACGTCGTCTACGCCGCCGAGGCGGCGCAGCTTATCGAGGCGCTCGGCCGCGAACAAAGCGCCGGCAGCAGCGCCGAGCCGTGGCTCCTCGTCGCATCGTTCGTGAATCCGCACGATATTACGCTGTACGGCTCGGTCACGGAGCGGCTGCCTTTTTTCCGGTTCGCCGTGGATCCCATGCCTCCGGTCGATCCGCCGCCGACTCTGGACGAACCTCTGGACACGAAACCGCGATGCCAGGCGAGCTACCGGGATCTGTATCCCCTGGCGCTGCAGCCCATCATCGACGAGCCGTTTTACCGCAAGCTGTACTACCAGCTGCAAAAAAACGCCGACGAACAGATGGGCAAAGTTTTCGATGCGCTCGTGAACTCGCCTTTCTATGAAAACACGATCGTCATTTTTACGTCCGATCACGGCGATTTGCTGGGGGCCCACAACCATTTGCACCAAAAAATGTACTGCGCTTACGAGGAGATGCTGCACGTCCCCTGTCTCATTCACCATCAAAAGCTGTTCCCGCAGCGCCGAGCCTTTCGATCGCTGACCAGCCACCTCGATCTTCTGCCCACCATGCTGGGCTTGGCGGGCGCCGATATCGCGGCGATCGAGAGCCGGCTGCAAAGCAAGTTCAGCCAGGTTCACCCCCTGGCAGGACGCGATCTTTCGCGGCTGCTTCTGGAACAGGACGAGACCGATCCGCTGGACGATCCGATCTATTTCATGACCGAGGACGACCTTCTGCGCGGCCAGCACCAGGTCAGCCTGCTCGGAGTGCCCTATCCCGCCGTTGTCCAACCGAACCACATCGAAACCGTTATCGCCACCGTACGGCGAAATAACGTCAAAGAACTGTGGAAGTATTCCCGCTACTTCGACAACGAGCAGTTTTGGAGCGAGCCCGGAGTCCGGGATGTCACCGTCAGCGTGCCGCCTCCGGGCGGGTATGCCGGCGGGCCTCCGCAGTGGTCGGCCTGCGCCTCTTGCGCCGTGACGGTCAAAACCGAGCCTGTGCCGGAAGAGTATGAGCTCTACAACTTGACCGAGGACCCGCTCGAAACGCGCAATCTCGCTCATCCTTCCCTGGCCACGCCACAATCCCGAAACATGCAGCAGTGGATGGCCCGGCTGCTGGAAGAGCAGCGGAGCCGCAAGCGGCTGACTCCGTATCAGCCCGGTGCGCCTGGACTCTCGCCGATCCCGTAAACGTAAAGCTCATGGATGGACCAGTAGCTGCCGCTCCTCGCGGTTTGCACGATTTTCACGTATCTGGCCCGCCGCGGCGCGAAGCGGATGTCCGTCACCGTAGCCCCGCGCCCCGCCGCGGCCGGGCTTCCCCATGCGGAGCCGTCGTCCGACAGGTAGACCTCGTACCCTTTCGAGAAATCGTTCGGCGAGCCTTCCGTCCGGAGCACGATCCGGTTGATCTCCGCCGTTTTTTTCATATCGACCTGGTAGTACTGCCCTTCCGTCTGCGCAGTGCCCGTATCCCAGCGGCTGTTGGGATTGTCGTCAATCGCGCGCTCCGGCTTCCCGGAACTGCTGGAAACCGCCCAATCCTTACGGTCCAAAGACGCATAATCGGTGGCGGTCGCCTGCGTGACCGGAGAACCCCGTTTAGTCCCCGTCACCTGTATTTGATAAGAATAAGCCGTTTCAGGCTGCGTGTCATTGTCGAAATAATGCGTTTTTTGTATATTTTCGGCGATCATCGTGTAGCTGCCGCCCGGAATGGAGCTGCGCCATACATCGTAGCCCCGCGCCCCTTCCGATTCCTGCCAGTCCAGCTCGATCGCATGCTGCTGCAAAGGCACCGCATCCAGCCAGGCCGAGGCCTTGGGCTTCACTTTCGCGGAACGCGTCAAAATATACTGCACCGCTTCGCCCGGCGCGAGCGTTTCCTTCAGCTGCAGTTCGGAGGCGGCTTGCAGCCCCGATACGTACGTCCGGGCTTCCTCATACGTGTCGCCCGCTCCGAACCGTTCCCCTTCAAATTCCGCCGCTTCCGGCATCATCACTTTGACCTCTATCGTTTGCGCGGTTTTCTCAAAATTGACGAAGTTCAGCAATATTTTGTCCGATGTCCCCTGCGATCCGGGCAGCGGCTTCAACGATGAGGTATCCACAGCGCGAACATATACCAGCTTGCCCGTCAAGCCGCTCTTGTTCGTGACCTCGTAGGCCAGCGGCCGGCCATGGGTCGCATAGGCCAGATTGAGCCTGCGCATGACGGCTGCGCGGGAATCCTGCTCCGACGGGTTGCTGTGGATTCGCGTCTCGGACGGATTATGGCCGTTCAGATCAAAGCCCGTTTCGAACAGCGAATACGACGGATAAAAAGCCGCATGCTGCGTGAACATGTCCGCATAGCCGATATGGGCGCGCATGATGCGGTCGAAAGCGGCCGCTTTCGGCTGAACGGCCCCGTACTGCTTGTCGTCGGTGTGGCTGTCCGACGTCCCGTACTCGGTGTTCAGCATCATTTTCGGCAAGCCGTCCTCCGCTCCTCCGAACGTCTCCAAATTTTCCACGAAGCTCCCGCCATCGTTATCCACGTAGGATGAGCCGTAAGCGTGCCCGTTGGTCAAATCCGTCACCCGCTCCAGCTCCTTGCGCTGGGCCGGATCGCTTTCCCAGCCGTCCGGATCGCCGCAGCGGGCAGTCTGGCCGGGCGCTTGGTTTTTGCACGCTTTCTCCTCATACTCCGGGGCGTATGCCCATCCGGGAGCTACCGTCTTCATATGAGGCGCCAAAATGGGAATATGTTCGCCCAGCCATTTGGCAATCGCCAGATTGACCGCCTTGGACCTGTTGAACAAGCCGGGCTCGTTGTCCACTTCATAATATTGAAAGAGCGAACCGTAATTTTTCAAATAATCGGCCAGCTTCGCTTCGGCGTCGTCCGGCAGGGTGCCGTCCGCTTTCAGCTTGATGTTGCCTGTATGCAGGTGAAAAGAGACGGCTTGCGTATTGTAGTCCCGCAAAGTCTCATAATACTCCTTGATGGACGAGCAGGCATTCTTGACATCCGTGGCGCAGCCGGTCCGCATAATGTTGCCGCTATAGGCGATGCCGAGCCATTTCAGCACGTACGGAAGGTGGCGGACGGCGCCTTCGTCGTAATAGAAGGACATATTGTTGACGCTCGTGCCGGACGCGATGTAATTGCCGTGAATCGGCTCCTCCGCCGGCGCCGGCAAAGCTGTCAGCGCAATGTAATCCCAGTTCCACCACAGGTACTGGTTTTCCGCCGGCGAACAGTACATGCAGCCGATCGCCTCAAGCTTCAATTCATTGTCGCCCTGCCGCAGCATTTCCTTCGGGATGTAAAGATCGTACGTCTTTTTGTAAGCATACTTGCTTGTCGTCCCGCCGACGCCGGCGATTTGCACGATGCCCGACAGCATGCCGTTGGAAAATACAGCCATCTGCGGAACGGACTTGTAGGCACCCAGCACCTTGACCTGGAGCTGAACGCCGTATTCCGGAACCGTGTCCAGGGAATAGTCGATGCTGAAATCGGGATTCACCGATTTGTTGAGGCCTTTGGGCACCTTTTTCCAATTCGCGCCGTTAGCCGGGGCTGCCGAGGCCGAGTACCTTCGGATGCCGGCGTCGTAATTGGCGAACTCAACAAAGGAATCGTCCGGACTGCCAAGCATCCACAAAAGCCGGCTGTCGCCCATGAGTGCCAATGAAGCCTGAGCCCGAGCGGAAGGATTCGTCGTCTTCGCCGCCACGCTCCAATAATACGAAGCGGAAGACAAGATGATGATGCAAAGCAAGACGGCCGACAGGGCAATAAACTGAAACGCTCTTCTTTTCATGATGTCCTCTCTTTCCAGTCTTAGCTTTTGCGAATTCATCAAGGGAGGAAGAGGACGCCTTCGGGAATGATTTCTTTCGCTTGGGAGGAACTGGCCCACATGAGCTTAGCCGCAGCCCCTTCCGTATGATCATAATATTCCACTTTAATATCCACAAGCTGCCCGGCGGTTAGCGCTATCTTTCCCGTTCGTTCCACCCAGCTCTGATTGTTCCAACTGTCTATCACCAAAGTCCCGTCGATCCACACCCGGATTCCGTCGTCGCTGACCGTGGAAATCGTATAGGTTTCCGAATATTTCGGCTTCAGCTTGCCCGTCCACCTGACGGAAAATTTATCGGCATGAACGGACGGCACCGGAGCGGACTTATGCCAGTTAAAGTCGATTTTGGGGTCTGTTCGCACCTCTTTGAGCAAGGTCAAGTTTTTATCGTCGAAATATTCGGCCCGCAGACCGTGCATGGCAGCCGGCGGCCTGTCGGCCATTTGAAAATAAGAAGGCACGGCGCCCCTCGACAGCGATTTCGAATTTTTGTAAAAAGATTGCAGCCCCTGATAGGAATTGTTATCCGTCAGCATTTTGCCCCAAATCATCATGTACGCCCATTTGGGCTGCTTTTCAAGAACTGCGTGATCCGGCACTTCGCCGTTTTCCCCGATTGCCACCGGTTTGCCGTCCGCCAGATCAACGATGTCGTCGTAATAGTCCTGCCGGTAATCGTTGTCGTAGATATCGACGGCCAGCACATCGACCTTGTCGGCGCCCGGATACGTCAGCCGGTAAGGATCGGCATAAGCGTTGGGCGCGTTCGGACTCCACACCCAGAGCAGGTTGTCCAGCTTGTGCACATTGACGAACCGCTCATACATGATATCCCAGAGGGCGGGGTAATTATTTTTTTTGCCCCACCAGAACCAGCCACCGTTCATCTCATGGTACGGTCGCCACAATACGGGGACCCCGGCATCCTTCAGCTTTTGCAGGTACACCGCCACATCGTCGAGATCGGCAATCAGCTTATCGTATTCCGGCGTTCCCGGAGTGACGTACCGGTCGAAATCGGACTGGCTCATTTCCGTCGATACGTTGGACCAGCAGCGGCATTTGCCGGGAATGCTCTGATGATAAGTTAAGGTTACGAGACCTCCGGCTTCATGCCAATCGATCGCGCTCTTCACGACATTCAGCCTTTGCGAAGCAACCGCCGTCTTGGATTGGTTCATAATCGCGCCGAACTCGTAACCGTGGATTCCGGCGTACGCTCCCGTCAATTTTTGCGATTTATCGTTTAATTCGTCCGGACTTTCCAGGTAATCGTGCTGGCCGCCTATAATATTTTTGCCCGAAATGTCATATAAAATCTGCAAAACGGCCTTCGCCTCCGCCGAGGCAGACGGATTCACAGGGACAGACGAAGCAGAAGCAATGTTCGGATAAAAAGGAAGTTGGGGCAAAATCAGCGCGAATAAAAGCAGGATCGCCGCCTTTCCTTTTACACCAACCTTTCTGCCTTGAAACACCCGCATAACGCGCCCTCCATTGGATGATTTTAAGATGCCATTGCTATGCCCATCGGATTACCAAATAAACAACCGCCTTCCAGTCCCATGAAAAAGAGAACAAAAAGGGGTTGTTTATTTCACAATCCAAACCTCATATAAACTGATGAAGCTTGATATCTTTCCATTCCATGCAAATTCGCACAATGTCCTCCTCAATCAGCTGCGATCCGGTTTGGACCTCGATCAGTTCCAGATCGGTTATCGCCAATATGCTGTGCTTGGTCCCTTCCGGAATCCGTACGACATCGCCGGGCTTCACTTGATACGGCTTGTCGTTGATGACGATATCGGCTATGCCGCTGACGATCGTCCATACTTCGCTTCTTTTGTAATGAAGCTGGTAGCTGATGTTTTTGCCGGCGCGGACGAGAATGCGTTTGGTGAGCACTTCGCTGCCCTCCGCGTATTTGACATAGTCGATGACGCGATAGCGCCCCCATCTCCGCTCTTCATACATCGGACGCTGCTGGATCGCATTCATCACTTCCTTGATTCGCGGGCTTTCCGCCTTCGAAGTGACCAGAATGCCGTCCGGGCTGGCAGCAACGACGACATCGTTCATGCCGATCACCGTAACCGGAATATCCAGTTCGTTGATCAAATGCGTGTTCACGGAGTCTTCCGTCACAATGCCCGTGCCGATCTGGGAACGGTTCATTTCCTCCGTCAGCGTGTTCCACGTGCCAAGGTCTTTCCAGAAGCCGTCGTACGGAAGGACGACCACATTCTCTTCCTTCTCCACCACTTCGTAGTCGAAGCTGATTTTCGGAAGCTCCTTGTATTTTTTAAGCATTTCTTCGTACTGGATCGGAAGTCCTTTTTCCGCCAGCACTTGTATTAAATAATCGAGGCGGAATCCGAACACGCCGCAGTTCCACAGAGCGTTCCGGCGGATCAAAGCTTCCGCTTGCGCGCGGTCCGGCTTCTCCCGGAAATGGCTGACCCGAAGCGCCTCCGCATAATCCGGGTGCGGGTCCGCAGGGACGATATAGCCGTACTTCTCTGACGGGACGCTCGGTACGACGCCGATCAGCGCCAGGTTCGCATCCGTTTCCCGAAGCACCTGCTCCAACTCCTTGATCTTCTCGAAGAAAGCTTCGTCCACGTAGGGATCGACCGGCAGAACGGCGACGACCGTATCCAGCGGCATGTCGGCCATCGAATACATATAAGTTGCGGCGAGCGCGATGGCGGCGAAAGTATCCCTTCTTTCCGGCTCTACGATCAGAGGAACCTCGCCGCCAAGCTGGCTGGCGATCATTTCAACCTGGGAACGGTTCGTTGCCAAATAAGCGGAAGTTCCCAGACCGGCGTCATTCAACTGTCTCCACACCCGCTGCACCATCGATTCGATCTCCTGATTCGGGCTGTCGAGCACCTTTAAAAACTGCTTGGATCTGGAATCGTTGGAGAGCGGCCACAGCCGCTTGCCCGACCCGCCGGATAAAAGAACCAGTTTCATGCTAATCACACTCCCTCTTATTATTGGACGAACTTAAACTTGTCAAACGTAGGCCCGCGGACGGAAGTGCGGGGTCATATCCGGTCTTCCCACCGAATAGTAATTCAAGCCGGTTCCCTCGATCTGTTCTTTGGAAAATACATTTCTGCCGTCGATCATAATCGGCTGCTTCATCAGGAAGGTCAGCTGGTGCAGCGAAACTTCCTTGAATTCCTGCCAATCGGTGAGCAGGCATAAAGCGTCGACGCCTCCGGCAGCCTCCAGCGCCAGACTGCACCATTGAATCGCAGGGTGGTCCAGCTGTTCCCTGAATTTATCCATGGCGGCGGGATCGTACAGCTTCACTTTCGCGCCCCGGCGGATCAACGTCTCGACGATTTCGAGCGCCGGCGCATCGCGGATATCGTCCGTGTTCGGCTTGAAGGACAAGCCCCAAATCCCGACGACCGTGTTGTACAGCTGTCCGAGCGATTCCTCCAGCCTCGTAATGACTTTGTAGCGCTGCGCTTTATTCACTTCCACGACCGATTTCAACAGCTGGAATTCGTAGTTGACATTGCCCGCGATCTGGATCAAAGCTTTCGTATCTTTGGGAAAGCAGGACCCGCCGTATCCGATCCCGGCATTCAGGAACGAGGGGCCGATCCGCGAATCCTTGCCCATTCCGAGGGCTACCTGCGTAACATCGGCGTCGACCTTTTCGCAAATGTTGGATATTTCGTTGATGAACGATATTTTTGTCGCCAGGAACGCATTGGAGGCATATTTGATCATCTCGGCGCTGCGGATATCCGTGACGAAGATTTGATCCGTAAAACGGCTGTGCAGCTCCACCATCGTCTGCTCCAGCTCCTTATTGTCCAAACCGATGACAATCCGGTCCGGGTGAAGCGTGTCCTGAATCGCCGACCCTTCCCGCAAAAACTCCGGCACGGAGACGACATCGAACGGTTCAGCGGTATGTTCCGCCAAAATGCGGTAAATTCTCTCGTTCGTTCCGACCGGAACGGTGCTTTTGGTCACGACGATCTTGTGGCCGTTCATCGCCCTGGCAATTTCTCCGGCTGCCGCCTCGATGTATTGCAGATCGGCCTCGCCGTTAGGCAGCGAAGGCGTGCCGACCGCGATGATGACGAGCTCGGACTGCTGCACGGCCTCCCGCAAATCGGTTGAAAACTGCAGCCTGCCGGCTTTCATATTGCGTTCTATGAACGCTTCGATCCCAGGCTCGTAGATGGGTGAAACCGCATTTTGCAGCATGGCGATTTTGCCGGGGTCCTGATCGACACAAATGACGTGATTGCCTGTCTCCGCAAAGCACACACCCGAAACTAATCCGACATAGCCGGTTCCGATTACCGCTAATTTCATACCATCACCGTTCCTCTCTGAATTTGTCATAGGCTTTGATCATATAGTTTTTAAGCTTTTCCATGAACGTCTTCTCGTCGAACTTTTGCGCGTGCTTCACGATCTGCGGCACGTTCCAGGCATGATTCTCCACCTCGCCGATGGCGGCAAGCAAATCGTCGACCTCCTGCCGGCGGAAAAAGACGCCGTTCACCTTCGGTACAATCGTATCGAGCGCGCCGCCCGCCTGATAAGCGATAACCGGCCTGCCGGCGGCATTGGCTTCGAGCGGCGTGATGCCGAAATCCTCTTCGCCCGGGAAAATCAGCGCCCGGCACTGCGCCATCAATTCCGTCACAGTAGCGTCCCCCAGCCTTCCGAGAAAGCGGACGTTGCTTTTCGCCATTTGCTTCAGACGCTCGAGATCGGGCCCTTCCCCGACGATGTACAGGGGCAGTCCGTTGCGGTTGAACGCCTCCACGGCCAGGTCGATCCGCTTATAGGATACGAGCCTGGAGACGATCAAATAGTAATCCCCGATCGCCTCGGAGCTGCGGAAGCGCGATGTGTTGATCGGCGGAAAAATAACGTCGGAATCCCGGTGATAATAATTTTGAATCCTGTTTTTGACGACCGACGAATTGGCGATAAACTGGTTGACGTTCTTCGACGTTTTCCGGTCCCACTGCTTAAGCTGGTTCATATAAATTTTCAAAAGCCGTTTCGTAATGCCGGAGTTGGATTGTCGTTCTATGTAAGTATCGTAATCCCATGCAAACCGCATCGGCGTATGGCAGTAACAGAGGTGAAACGTTTCTTTCGGAACTTGAATGCTCTTCATGAATGCGCTGCTGGAACTGAGCACGATGTCAAAATCACGAAAATCAAAATCCCGGATCGCAAATGGGTACAGGGGAAGCATCCCTTTGAAGTTATCCTTCCCTCCCGGCATCTTTTGCAGCCACGACGCCCGTATATCCGCTTCCTTCAACGTGCCGATCAGCCGGTTGCTGCTGAACATCGTCGTGAATATAGGCGCCTGCGGAAACATATGGTGAAAGACCTCGACGACTCTTTCGGCTCCGCCCATTTGAATCAAATAATCATGCGCGATTGCTATTCTCATTTGATCCACCCCTTTTTCCGAGGTTACTTTCAAGGGTTGGCAATCAACCCTTCATAGTACCTGGTGATCTGTGTAACGGTTCGTTCGATGACAAAATGCTCTTGCACGCGTTTTCTCCCTTTTTCCCCCATGCTCTGCCTCTCTACGGGATGCTCCAGCAAATGCCGGATCGACATCGCCAGCAGAGCGGGATCTTTGGGAGTGATAAGCAGTCCCGTTTCGTTATGGACGACGGTTTCGGTCGGCCCTCCCTCATTGGATGCGATCACCGGCAGACCGGCGGCCATTCCTTCTACGATGACCTGCCCGAAAGGCTCGGGCGTGATCGACGTATGTACGAGAAGATCGGCCTGCTGCATCAGCCCCTGAATATCATCGACATGTCCAAGCAGCGTTACGTTATCCAGCTTGTTCTCCCGGATTTGATCCATCAGCCCTTGCTTGTAAGCTTCCTCGCCGAACAGCGCATCGCCGGCCAGCCAGAATCGGACATGGGCTTCAGGCAAAAAGGATTTGGCCGCTTCCAGCAAAATATGCTGGCCTTTCCATTCGGCCAGACGGCCGACCAGCAGCACCGTGAACGTCTTCCTCGGCTTGATGACGAGAGCCGCCTGACTAACGACTTTGGCGAAGGAAGAATAGACGACCAGCGTTTTTTTGGATTTCGGCAGCTGCAATGCCGCAAGCGTTGAGTTGGAATTGGCGATGACGCCGTTAGGCAGCACCCGCGACAGAAAGCGGATCACCTGGGCGACGGCCGGCTTCAAATACGGTGCGCCGATATGGTCGCGAATGTGCCAGATCAGCGGGATGCCCGCCATTTTGGCGGCAACGGCGCCGTAAAACGCCGATTTCAACGAATTCGTGTGGACGCAAACGACTTGCTCTTCCCGCAAAATCCGGGCCAGTCTTCTTCCGTAAACGAACAGTTGGAACGCTGCGGATACGACCTGCAGGTTGACGGCGTTGCGGTTGCGGTTGCGGACTTTATCGTCCAGGGAAATGACCCTGACGTCGATGCCCTTTTCCCGCAGCCTGTCGGCCAGCACGCCCTCTTCCGCTAAAATGACCAGCGGGTCCACTCTGCTGCCCAGATGGGTCAAAATATTGTAAAGGGCGACTTCGCCTCCGCTCCATCTGGCCGTATGATCAATGTAGGCTACTCTCAACATCCGTATCCGTCCCTCCTCTCCTGACACGCAGGCCCCCGGCGTCGCGGTCCTTGACCATGAACGCCTGGATTTTGCGGCCCATGGCCTGCTCGAACACGGCTTCCACCTGTGTCGTCACCAGATCCCACGTATAATGGTCCAGGACGTGATTCCGGCATTGCTCCGACGAAGGCCACTGTTCGCGGTGATTCAGCATATGAATGAGGCCCGCCGCCATATCGCCGCTATTCGCGCTCTTGAACAGCATCGCCGGATTGAATTTGCTCAATATTTCCCGGCTGCCGCCAATCGGCGTAGCCATGACCGGGACCCCGGAAGCCATCGCTTCCACCGTGATCAGTCCGAAGCCTTCCAGCGACTGGGTCGGCACGACGAACAGATCAGCCGCCTGATACACGCCCGCCAGCTCGCCGTCGGGGATATAGCCCAGCAGCCGCACGCGGTCTTGAAGCCCGTATTCGGCGATGCGGCTCTCCAGCTCGCCCTTCAGCGGGCCGCGCCCGCCTATCAGCAGCACGACGTCCTGAGCTTGCCCGGCGACTTCTTTCCAGGCTGCGAGCAGTTGCAGCAGCCCCATGCGGTTGACCAGCCGGCGCACGGTCAGCACCGCCGTTTGATGCGGCGCCAGCCCCAGCCGCATGCGCACCGCCGTCCGGTCCGCGGACGGCTGGAATCGCACAGTGTCGGCCGCACCGGCGACGATGTGGATTTTGTCCAGCGGTACCTGGTAATGATTGTGCAAAATATCGCGGAACGTTTCGCTTAACACGATGAACGCGTCCGCATGCTTGTAAGCTTTCATCTCAATCGATTTGGCGATCCATCTTTTGAGCCGCTCCCTCATCCCGCCCCCTTCCACTTTGATTTCTTCGCTCCAAGGGCCGTGAAACGCCATGACGACCGGAATGTTCCGCTTCTTCGCTTCCATGGCTACGCCTAGGCCGTAAGGGGCGAAATGCGTATAGACAAGGTCGAACTTCTGCTCTTCCATCTGCCGGGCCGCATACTCGCCGAAAACAATTCTCCGCCTCCTGAGGCTGAGCTTCGGATCGGCGATGTTCTCGACGAACAGTCCCGGCTTCACCACAGGCTCTTCCTGGCTGCAGACCAGCGCTTGCACCACGTGGCGTTCCGAAAGCCGCTCGGTAATGTTCTGGAAGTAAGTATTCAACCCCCCGGGCTGTGCCGACGGCCAGCCCATTCCGGTAGACAAAATGCGCAAGCTATTGGATGGCATAAGCTTTCCCCTCCTTCTTTTTTAACGGCTCTTCTTCATGCCGGAGCTTCACTTGTTTGCGCTCCTGGAGCCTTTCGTAATGCTTCAGACAGACGAGAAATTCGTACAAGCTCCAGAAGACGGCTACGGCCAGGCCCGGTATGCCTTTGCGGTACAAGCCCTGGAACACGTATTTTTGCACGAAACGCAGGGGTGGACGGTACAGCATCCGCAGCAGTCTGAACGATTTGCCCGCCGCCATCACGCCTTCCGCTTCCAGATCGGTATATTTGTTAAAGCGCCTGACGTGATCGCTGACGCTTCTAAAACCGTAGTGCCACAAAGTTCCCGGCAAATGCGTGACCTGCCTTTCCGCTACATCCGGAGCTTCATGAACCAGAATATCTTTGAACTCCACGTGTTTGCGGTTGTACAGGCGCACCAGGCGCTCGCCTTTGCCCATCCACCGACCCAAAAAGTCGCCGATCCTGAACACGGCGTAGGCCCGTTCGCCGTCGGACAAGTCCTGCTTTCTCTCTAATATCGCCTTGGCCAACGTTTCGCTGACGACCTCATCGGTATCGATCGCGAAAATCCAGTCGTACGATGCGCATTCGCTTCCGTAAATCCGCTGCTTGGCATATCCGGGCCAAGGATTCGTGTATACCTTGCACCCCAATTGCTCCGAGACGCGTACGGTTCCGTCCTTGCTCCCCCCGTCCACCACGACGATCTCATCGGCAAAAGCTTTACAGGAAGCAATCGCATCGGCAATCCGCTGTTCGTCATCCTGTGCAATTATGACTGCAGAAATGCGGTACTTTCCTGCGGAATTACTATGGTCAAGCATCGGTTTCCCCCCTCCATCATTCCGTTGATTTGGCAGATTTTTTGGCGGTGTACGCCGATAGCTGCGATATCAACCATCTCACATCTTCCCTTGTAATCAGCAAGTTGGGAATTTTCATTTTTAAAGTAAAGCGCACGTTGATCAAAATAAACAGAAACCGCAGCACGACGGACGACAGCATCGCGAGTCCTGCGCCGGTCAGCCCGAACTTCGGAACGAGCAGTGTCAGCATCGGAATGACGAGCAGCAGCCCAAGGCCCTGCAAAATGGTGACGATCTTCGGTTTCCCAAGCGCCATAAAGGCTTGGGCCAGCACCATCGTTCCGCCGGAGATGGACACCTCCAGCAGCAGCAGCCGGAATACCCCTAGCGCTTCTCTGAATTCAGATCCGTACAACAGCGTTAATACGAACGGTGCGACCAGCATGATGACCAGTGAGGCCAGCACAGCGATGCAGGTGCTTATGCGGTAGACGCGGAACGTCAGCGCGATCACCTCTTCTTTTTCCAGGCCGGACGCTTTGGGAAACAGAACGACGATAATGGAAGTGGAGAACACGTTCACGATCCGCGAGAGGCTGACGGCTACTGCATAAAGCCCTAATTCCGCCGGGTTCAACAGCCCCACGATGACGATCTGATCGATATAATAAGAGACATTGCCCATCAAATCGTTGCCGTAAGAGCCAAGCCCGTACGTGATTAACTGCTTGAAGGAGCGGAGCGTATCCTCCAGTACAACTCGATAAATCCCGACTAACCGCAAAGTCGTGTATATATAGAAGGGTATCGCTGGAGCCAAATAAGCGACTGCCGACGTATGGGCGCTCATCGTTCCGGTCAAAATCAGAACGCTCAAGCACACCAGCGTGCTGAGCGGAACGAGGAACCGCATCCGGTTATACAGCTTGTATTCGCCCCTCACCTGCATCATCGCGTTGTTGATCTGCGAGAATACGATCAAGGGCACAAGGAGCATCGTCCATTGCGAGAACAGCACTACGCTGTGGGAGTAGGATTTCAGCCAGTAGGGCAGAGCCGCCACGCCGAACGCCATGGCGATCGCACCGCCTGCGAGTCCCATCCACAAGGCCGTCGTATAAAGCTTCGCAGCATCCTTTATGTTCTTTTTGATGTTGTAAATCAAGGCCGAAGGAATGCCGAACGTGAAGCTGAAAGCGAGAAATTGCGACCACAGCACCATGGCCGTCTGCTCGCCCCGTCCGGACGGACCGAGGAAGCGAGCGGTCAAAATTCCCGTAAGCATATTGATGACCAGTATAAAAATGCTGAAGAACATCGTTCTGACCGTATTGGCCATATTGCTTTTGCTGGACAATAACGTTTTGACCAACCCGAAGAGCGGTCTAATGCGGACTACTTTTAAATTCACCGGCTGCTCCATCCGGGTTTTGCCTCCTTTTTTGGGTGATGGTTCTGTGCGCCATGATCCCGATGCCGACCATTTTCCACAACAGAAAACCCCTCAAGCCCGTATAGCCGTTCTCGAAAATCAAGCTCACCATACTTCCGATCAAAGCGGCAACTCCCATTCTTCGATAAGACAACAACCCGGTATTCCCCTCTTGGCGGGCAATGAGCATTTTAATGATCAGCCCCAGACCCCAGAAAAACACTGCGCCGCCCAACACGCCGAAGGTCAGAAAGACGGCGACGAACCCGTTATCGAATACCCCGTATTCGCCAAGCGCACCATCGTTGTTCAGCTTCGTCCCGACGCCGATGCTGCCGAGACCCATGCCCTGCGGTTTGCCGAAAATGACCGGGAACACGGTGTTGAAAAAGCTCAGCCGCTCCTGATACGAATGATCGCCCTGAATGTCGGTCATCGTGTTCATCCTGGCGACAAGACCCTCTGCGCCCGGAAGCTTGGGGATGATAAAATACAAAGCTGCGGCGACCAGCGTCATTTGCGTCAGCAGTTTCCATTTTTGCTTGCCCGACGAGATCATCGTATAAGCGAAAATGTCGATAAACAGCATCACCCATGCCGAGCGGACGAGCGTGATGAGCAAGCCCACGGCGACCAGCAGGACGCCTGCCCAGCCGAGCGGTCCCCGCCATTTTTTCTCCAAAATCATCGGCGCCAGCGCAGCCCCCATGAACATGCCGGCCGGGCCCGGGGAATTCAGGCTGGAGAATACGCGTATTTCCAGCGGATACGGCTTGCCGATCGAGTTCATTTCCACATGATTCATCCAGAATGCGTCCCACGGAGGTACGATCAAATACTGTATGATCCCGTACACCGCGACCAGAATAGCAACGTTGGAAAAGGTGATGAGCAGCCCGTCCAAGTCTTTGTTATCGAAGGAAGCAAGGGCAAAATACGGAATGAGCAGCATTGGAATGAGATAGTTGGCCAAATCGTAAAACGTTCCCGTCCCGTTCTTCGTAATGCCGACCAAAGTTCCGTAAATCAGAGCCAGCGACAGGAAAAGAATGATTTTTTTGATCGGCGCATCCAGCTTGTGCATATTGGCGAGAACCGGAATAATCAGCACGGCGCTTGTCAAAAGCGGCGCCAGACTTAACATGGAAACCGAATGATAGGAGCCTTCCAGCCAATCCTCAATCCGCCGAATCTCGGGACATATCGCCCAAATGAACAAAATGTAGGGCACAATCCGGCGCGATTCCAGCAAAGCCATAATAAAAGCCGGGAATAGAATGACGCACAGGATCGTGATCTGAATGCTGACATTGAAGCTCAATTTGGCGCTTGCATAGCCGATAACCAGAGCCATGAACAAAGCGGAGCACGCCCATAAGCTTGCCGTTACCGCCGGATTCGTGAAGGGAATGACAGTCATGCTTCTTAACGTTCTCATACACCCTCCGTCATGCGAGATTCGCTGTGTCTGCGCTTCTTCCATGCTGCAAGCGCCATGTACGTCAACATGCCGGCTGCCGCGCCTGCCGTATCGAGAATGACATCCTGCGGCCTGGATCCCCGGTTGACGGCAAACAATTGATGAATCTCATCCGTTACGGCATATCCGGCCGCAATCAGAATCGTAACAAGCACGGCATAAGCGACACTCAGCCTGGTCGCATAGCGAAGCGCTTTAAGCAAGCATAGGCTGAGCAGGAAGTATTCCGTGAAATGGGCCAGCTTGCGGAGTATAAACTCCATCACGCCCCCCGGCCCGTCTTTGCGGCCATCGACCGTCAAGGTGCCGTATTGAAACTTGACATCGGACAAATAAGGACTCAGAGCAGTCTGTTCCACTGCGCGCGTCAGCTGCTTCTTGATCGATTGCTGCTCGTAGGATTGGGAAGAAAGCATGAAGATAACGCCCATCACAATGATGGCAGGCCCCCACACGGCGGTGAAGCTCCTAGTCATACCGGCCGGAAAATCCTCTGTTCATTCCGTTTCCCCCCGTTTCAGCTTGAATTGCTTAATGAATTCCATCCATACCAGCACGATAAACATCGAGTCGTCCACCAAATAACGCTTCCACAGCCTTTTCGGCTCCTGCACAAGTCTCCAGAACCATTCGAAGCCGATTTTTTGCATCACGCTAGGAGCCCGTTGGACCGAGCCGGAAATAAAGTCGAAGGTCGCTCCGACGCCGATGGAAACCGGCACCCGGTATTTCAGATAATGCTTGTAGATCCATTTCTCCTGCTTTGGCGCTCCGACGCCGACGAAAACGATATCCGGTTTGGCATCGATCAGCATCTGGACAATATGGCGGTTCTCCTCATCTTTATGCTCGAAACCGTAGGACGGCGAGTAGCATCCGACAATATTGATGCCCGGGAACAGCGATTTCAGGTTTTTCATCGCCCGCTCCGGCACCCCGTTTGCCGATCCGAGGAAGAACAGGCGGTACTGCCGGTGTTCAAAAGCTTTGCCCAGCTTCTCGAACAAGTCGGAACCCGACACCTTCTGCTTCAGCGGCTTTCTCAGCACCCTGGACGCCCATACAATCGGCATTCCGTCTGCGACGATGGCCCCTGCGTTCGAGTACACCTTCTGAAATTCGGCATCCTTTCTGAGCTTGATTAAATGATCCACATTGCAGGTTAAAATGTAAGAATGGTTGTTCCGGCGAATCACGTCATCAATGAATCCGAGCAGATCCATAAAATCGTAATTGTCAAAATTGACATCGAACATATTGACTCTACTACTCATGGGATCACATCTTCTTTGTTCGGAGTTGTCTTGGACAATACGTACAGGCAATTCAAATACCAGCAGAATGGAATGATGAACTGAACGGTAGAGAGCGTATTGTCGGAAAAAGAGTAGAGGAAAAATCCCCATATAAACGCCAAATAATACACTTTGATCGGGGGCGCCAAAGCCCGGTAAATCAAAATAAATACGATGATCAGCGAAAGAAACAGCAGCCCGCTGCCCATGTAGCCGGCGTCGTAGTAAAAGCGGATGTATTCGTTGTGCGGGACGACGAAACCTTTGTATAAGCTGCCGTCGTTCGCCACGGTAACCGCGCCGAGCCCTCTGCCCGCCAGCGGGTTATCTTTGACCCCGTTCAGGAAAAACGCCCAGGCTTCGGTTCTGCCGGACAAATCGATTCCCGAAGAAGTCTCACGCTCGAAGGAGCGCTTCGTCATATTGTCCCACTGCACGTATAATGCCGCTCCGATCAGCGCTAAGGAACAGGCGAGCGGGATGATCAAGATCACTTTTCCTTTGATATATTGTTTGACCATATCGAAAAAGTAATAGGCGATCATCGCCAGCAT
Source organism: Paenibacillus sp. sgz302191 (assembly GCF_057749925.1). Lineage (NCBI taxonomy): Bacteria > Bacillati > Bacillota > Bacilli > Caryophanales > Paenibacillaceae > Paenibacillus > Paenibacillus sp. sgz302191. The sequence goes on along the minus strand of NZ_JBYLHY010000009.1, from coordinate 192,204 downwards.
AGCCAGAATCGGACCCCGCGTTCCCGTCGCGATCAATACGGCGAAGTTGGCGGCGAGCGTAAAATAGAAAAATTTCGCCTTCCGCGGATTCCGCTTCGTCTCGATCAACGCGATCGTCATCCCGAGAAAAGCGAGCATCGCCAAATGAGGCGCGATATTCGCCCCTTGCACCCGCACGGCCCCGGTGAACTCGACGTCCAGGAAAGAGTACAGGTGCGTGAGCTGGAGCAGCAGCCCCGCCGCAACGCTGACGAGCGGAAGCAGGCAGATGAGCTGAATATGCCGTGCCGCCATCTCCCGGCTCCACTCTATCAGCAGGAAGACGAAGGGCAGCGCCAATCCGATATAGGCTTTGAGCGTCAGCGAAGCCGTCAGCCTCGGATGCCATTCGGAAAAGAAAAAGGTGATGAACAGCATCGCCGTGAGCGCCGCAATCGGATAAATGAACTTTAGCCGGATGCCGGTGCGCAGCATGCACGGGACGAGCAGCGCCAAAATGCCGAGCTTATACAGCGAAATGATTTCAATCCCGAGCACATTCGTATCGATAATGTAGTTGATGGATATGGCGGTTGACAGCAGCACCGGATAGCTGACGGTTTCCGGTCTGTGCAGAGTGACCGCCAGCAGGAGTAAGAGGGCGGCTCCACCGACGCCAAGTGCCGGCTGGTACACCGCTGCGGCTCCCGTAAGCAGCGCAGTGAATAAATAGGCGGCCGCATAGGTTACCGGCTTTTTGATGTTCAAATGGAGCCCCGTCATAGTCCTCACCTGGTTGATGGCATATTTTCGCGTCTTCTCAGCATATAGAGCGTTCCGCGAATGCTTTCCAGCCTGCACTGGATCAGCAGCTTCCTTCCTTCGCTGCGGGCGAGCAGCGAGTCTGCCGCAATGTACACCATCCTCGCTGCGACCGTGCCGAGTTGGAACAGCTTGCCTCCGAATCCCTGGCGCATAAGCCCGTTGGAAATGCCTTGATAATAGTAGCGCTGCAAAATCCATTCCTTGGTCAGCCGGCCGGCCGGGATGAAGTGGTCGACAGCCATGTCAGGATGATAAAGAAACGTCTTGCCTTCCTTTTTCATCTTGTCAAACAGCCACGATTCCTCGCCTGACAGCAGCAGCTGCCCTTTTCGCCCAAGCCCTGTCGGGAACGGATGGCTTTCCATAAAAGATTTGCGCATCGCCATATTGGCCCCGTATGGGTGCAGGCCCGCCGGATACGCCCTGGGCGCATCGCCCAGATTCACTATCGTGTACGGCAGTTCGAGCGCCGGAATGAGCCAATCCGGGCGATGCGTTTCAAAATTCGGGCGGATGATGCCGCCCAGCGCATCAACGTCGCGCCTGCCGCTAAAAACCGCGCATATCGTGCTTAACCATGTCGGACAAGGTATGGCGTCATCGTCCAGAAAAGCGACGACCTCTCCCCGGGCCGCCTGAACGCCCGTATTCCGTGCGACGGACAGCCCCTGACTCCGTTCGAAGCGGTAGCGGACCTCCAGCTTGCCTGTCTGACGCTCGGCAAATTGTTCCGCAACGCTGCGCGTATGATCGGTGGAATTGTTGTCCACAATGACAATTTCGGCTTTTTCGATTCCGGACAGCCCCGGCAGCGAATCCAAAGTAATCCGCAGCAAGTCGGCGCGATTATAGGTGCATACGACGATCGAGACAAGCGGCTTATCTTTGTAAGGCTGATTAAAAGGCATCTTTGGAACCAAGCAGCACCCGGACGGTTTTTACGATAATTTTCAAATCGTACCAAATGGTGCGGTTTTTGATATAGGTCAAATCCAGCTCGACCATCTCTTTGAATCCGACGCTGCTCCGCCCGCTCACCTGCCACAGCCCTGTGCAGCCCGGCGTCACGGCCAGCCGCTTTTTATCGTACGCCGTATACTCCGCGACTTCAGCCGGCAGAGCGGGGCGAGGTCCGACCAAGCTCATGTCGCCCACGAACACGTTCCACAATTGAGGTAGCTCGTCGACGCTCGTTTTGCGCAAAATTTTGCCGATGCGCGTCACCCGCGGATCGTTCTTCATTTTGAACATCGCGCCGCTGACTTCGTTTTGCTCCAGCAGCTTCGCTTTCAGCTCTTCGGCGTTGGAAACCATCGATCTGAATTTATACATCGGAAACAGCGCTTCGTCTTTCCCTACGCGGTTCTGTTTAAAGAAAACCGTGCCTTTCGGATCTTCCAGCTTGATCAGCAGAGCGATGATCAGCCCTGCGGGGAGCAGGACAATCATCCCGCACAACGACAATACGATATCGAGCGCGCGTTTGAAGAACAGATACGAATCCAGGCCGCGATCCCTTGACGCCACAGTGCGGTAATAATTTTTTTGCGGTACCGCATACTCATAATCCTCCTGCAATTTTGGCAAACTCATTCTCCCTACCTCCTAAATGGTCCATAATGGACGGATATTGTTCCTTAATCAGCATGGCAGCCATAGCATCCAGAACCGGATCGCGCAAATCCTTGCTTTCGAGAGCAAAACTTAGCGTAGTGAGAATGTAACCGAGGCGTTCCCCGACGTCGTAGCGGATGCCGTCAAAATGATAAGCGAGCACCTGCTGGACCCGGTTCAGCTTTTGGATCGCGTCCGTCAGCTGAATTTCGCCGCCGGCTCCTTTTTCCTGAAGCTCCAGGTAATCGAAAATTTGCGGAGAAAATACGTACCTGCCCATGATCGCCAAATTGGAAGGGGCCGTGCCCTGCTTTGGCTTTTCCACAAAGTCGTTAACTTCATACAACCTGTTATCCTGAGCGCCCGGATCGATGATTCCGTAACGATGCGTCACTTCGGAAGGCACAGTTTGCACGCCGATGACAGAATTTTCTGATAATTCATACTGCTCGATTAGCTGTTTCAGGCAAGGCACCCTGCCTGTGACAATATCGTCGCCTAGCAGCACCCCGAACGGCTCGTTGCCGATAAACCTTCGGGCGCACCACACGGCATGTCCGAGACCCTTGGGCTCCTTCTGGCGGATGTAGTGAATATCCACCTTGGCCGAGCGCTGCACTTCCTGGAGCAGTTCCAGCTTGCCGGTCTCCAGCAGCTTGTTCTCCAGTTCAAAAGCGTTGTCGAAATGATCCTCGATGGCCCTTTTCCCTTTGCCGGTTACGATAATGATGTCTTCAATTCCGGATTCGATTGCTTCTTCCACGATGTATTGGATAGTCGGCTTGTTGATGATCGGAAGCATCTCTTTGGGCATCGCCTTCGTTGCGGGCAAGAACCGGGTACCGAGTCCTGCCGCAGGAATAATGGCTTTCTTCACTTTTTTCATCTCTCTCATCCTCCTATCAAATTGGCGGAGCAAAACACAGGCCTGGCCGGCCCTGTGAGCGATTGCCGGCCGGCGCTTCAGCCGTTCATGACGATCCCCAGCATCTTGGCGCCCGACTGCTCGAGCCGGAGCCTCGCTTGCTTGGCATGCTCGCGCTTCGTTGTGCCGTGCTTCGCTACCAGCATGACGCCGTCGCTGTATTCCGCCAGCAGCCCGGCGTCCGTGAAGCTGAGCGCGGAAGGCGAGTCGAGCAGCACGACATCGTACTGCCGCTTCAGCTCATCCAGCAGTTCCTCCATCGACCGGGAACCGAGCAGCTCCGAAGGGTTCGGCGGCTGGCCCCCTGCCGGCAGCACGTGCAGGTTAGGCACCGATGTCCGGCAGATCGCGTCTTTCGCAGCGGAAGCCGATTTCAGGCACTGCACAAGTCCGGCTTGGCCCGGCAATCCGAACAGGGTGTGCACGGAGGAGCTGCGCAAGTTGCAGTCGACGACGACGACCGTTTTCCCATCCTGCGCATACGTGACGGCCAGATTTGCTACGATGGTCGTCTTGCCTTCCTGCTCGCCCGGCGAGGCGACCATGAGAACGACCCCGTCATCCGATTGTTTCACCCTCTTCTGCCTGATTGCGGTCCGCAGGGAGCGGTAAATCTCGGCGGCGGATGAAGCCGGTTCCGACGCGGTGACAAGTGCTTCACTTAACGGTGGCATACTTCGTATCACTCACCTCTCTGCTCGCAGCTTTTGAACGGCTCCGGGCTTTATTGTTCTTGATCGGTTCGATGGTCGCAAGCACCGGCAGCCCTACGTAGTGCTCGGCTTCTTTGGCGGAACGCAGCGTGTCGTTGATGTTTTCCAGGAAAAATATGACGCCGAGGGCGGCCATTGCCGACAGTACAAAGCTGATTGCGAGATTCATGACAAGGCCGGCGCTCCCCGAGGGAGGCAGGTTGCCGGAATCGGCGGCCGTCAATATTTTGACATTGCTCATATTCATCAGGTCCGGGATTCGTTTCACAAAAGTTTGCGTAATTTCGTTTGCGATTAGCACGGCTTTGCCGTAGTTGTTGTCTTCCACTTCGACGGTGATAATATTCGTTTTATCGATGGAGCTTACTTTCAATTTCTTATCCAGCTTTTCCCTGGTTAGCACGAATTCGGGATGGTTGGCGAGCACCTCGTCGAGAATGGCGTTCGATTTGATGATCTCCTTGTAGCTGTCGATCAGATTCAAATTCATCACGACATCGTTTAGCTGTATCGAGTCCGAATTTTTAAAAACGCTGTTGACCAACAGTTGGCTGTCGGCCTGATATACAGGCTTGATGAGCACTTTGCTGACGACGAATGTGATCATGCAGGAAAGAAGAACAAACAATGCAATAGCCCATAGCTTCTTTCGAATCAGGATGAAGTAATCCAGTATTGTCTTCTCCATAACACCCTCCCGATAGAACTGCTTGTCATTTATTTTATATGAATTACAAATATTATGATATTATCCGATATTACGATTTTTTAGGTATCAATTGGAATATCCTGTATCCCCTCTATGTACTACCCAGGCGGTATACTTTCGTACCATAACTTCCATTATGCATGCTCCACGCTGAAATGAACCAGCCCTTTGGATTGCGCATACAGGGCCGCCTGGGTCCGGTCGTTCAAATTCAATTTGTTCAAAACCTGGCTGACATGCTTCTTGACGGTAAATTCCGTAATCGTCAGCTTGCGCGCTATCCCCTGGTTGGACAGCCCTTCTCCCAGACCCATCAGAACTTCCCGCTCCTTGGGAGTCAGCCTGTCCAACTGATCGTCGTCGTCCTTTTTGATCAGCATCTCCATCAAGCCCGGATCGTAATACCGTTTCCCTTTGGAAATCAGCTTGATCGCCAGCAGCAGCTCTTCCGGCAGCGCCTCTTTGAGCACGTACCCGTCCGCCCCCGACGCTTCCGCCCGGCGCACATCCGTCTCCATCATCGAAGATGTCAGGATCATACAACGGCAGTCCGTATCTTTCAGCTTCTCCACAACTTCAAATCCCGACCGGTTGCCGAGCTTGATGTCGACAATAGCCAGGTCGGGCTTCGTTTCCTCGATCAGTTCCATCGCTTCCTCAACCATTTCCGATTCGCCCATAATTTCGATGTCCCGCTCCAGTTTCAATACGGCTGAAAGCCCTCTTCTCACCAAAGGATGGTCGTCTACAATAACAATCTTCATCGCTTATACACCTTCTTTCATCGAATGAGAAACTACCGGCTTTACCCCATAACCTCTTCCAAAGCTTTTTTGTCCTGTTGATCCATAGGGATGAACACGGAGATGCGCGTGCCCTCTCCTTGGTTGCTGGAAATTTGCAGCGTTCCGCCTAACGATTGCACGAGGAATTTCATATTGCTGAGCCCCAGTCCCGAAACTTTCGGATCCGACATCTGCACATTGACGTCAAACCCTTCCCCGTTATCGCTGACGGCCAGCTTGACCTCGCTTGGTTTCAGACATAATTCCACGACGATGGAACTGCTGGAGCCGTGTCGGATGGCATTGCCCGCAGCCTCGGAAATAATTCTGGATAAAGCTTTCTGGTGGCTGACCGGAAGGCGGTGATCGTCTCCCGTTACGTTCAGGCGGATTTTCACGGCATACAGCTTGGACAAGCTGTCCAGATGAGCCTGGACCGTGCTCAGCCAAAAGGCGGCGCCGCTTTTTCTGGAGCTGAGACTGTAAATGGTCGTGCGAAGTTCTTGCGAAGCGGTGTTGGCGGATTCCCGGATAAATTCCAGCTGTGTCTTCAGCTGGTCTGCCGGGATGTCCTGCCATTTGCGGTTGAGCGAGTGGATCGCGTACACGATGCCGAACATGTGCTGTGAGACGCTGTCATGCATTTCGTCGGCGATCCGGTTCTGCTCCTCGATAATCATCAACTGATTTTCGATGCGCTCAAGCCGGTGCCGCTCAAGAATGACCGCGCACAGTTCGGAGAGGAAATAAAGCTGCTGCACGAACCACCGGCTTCCTTCCTCGTGATTCCAGCGTTCGATCTTGATGCCGAGCACTCCCCAAAATTTGCTCGCCGACTTGACCGGCGTGATCAGAAACTCGCCGTGGCCGGGCAAATTCATCACCGTGCAGTTGTCCTGCCTCCGCAGCCCGGTCAAATTCGACTCAATGGCTGCGCATAGGGAAGCCTCGGTATCCTTGAACCTTTTGCCTTGGACAATAAGCTTGTCCTCGTCGTCCTCACCGTTGACGTCCCAGAAGAACGCCATCTTTTGCTTCGTCAGCTTGAACGCGAACTCGGCAAAAATTTTCTGCAGGTTGCCCGATTCGCTTTGAGTGGCCGCTTCGACGATTTGATACAAGGATTTGATATGCTCCATCGTCTCGTTGGTTCGCGTATTGGCTCTCTCCAGCTTGTTTTTCATGCCGGCCAGCACCTGAATGGCAAGCGTCATCAGGAGCAGCACCAGATAAAAGTCGCTGTTGTCCAACACGATTCTCCAGATCGAGTGGTCGCTATTGCCGGCGATAAAATAAGAGAATGACGTTACGAACAGGAGGTATCCGAGCAGAATAAACCAGCAGTACACCGTGGAGAGGTAGCTTGCTGCGATCAGGGTCGGGTTCATCACACACCAGAGAAAGGGACTATCCATGCCGCCGGTGGAAATCAGCAGGCAAATCATGCCGGCCATCTCCAGGCCCACGGTCACTTTGAACGTCCGGGAGCCTTTATGGCTTCTCCGGTAAAACGCCGTTATCCATTTCACCGCAATGAACAGCGCCAATACAACGCCCATTTTCCACATAGACGGCGGATTGCTGTCCCCCAACAAAAAAACGATAGAAGTGAGCGAAAGCGACGTGTATCGGTAAAAATAAATGGCGCCGTCCTCTTTTGCGGCCATTGGCTTCATCGCAGCACCATTCCTTTATGCATTTTTTTACCACATAAGAATGTTTAAGTTCTTTACAGCGCTAAAGCGTGAAGAACAGCATTCTTATTGGCGAATAAACCTGCCTCTAAACGCTGTCGCTCATCTTCGAAAGACCTCGATAGAAGTTTATCTCATTAATTAAATTTTCTGAATATTAATCATACTTACTTATAGGTCCTTTAGAACGAACTCTCCCCTTTCCCAAAATAGATCTTGAAAATAATTATTTCATGATCATGCACGAAAATGAATAAGTCGACAGATTCTTATCTGAAACCTTTATAGGTTTCGCTTTTTTTTCCACTTTTTTGTCCATAAACGCTGAAAATGAGCATTTTTTAGGTGCTTAGTCCCGATTTTGCCGACCCATGCGTCCATCGCATCGACCTATTTTTCGGGTTTTGCATTTTGTTACAGGATAATTTTAACCATTTTTTTGCTATGCTCTGATCCCATGTACTCTCCTACCAAAGTCTGCACTTCCATAAAAAATAACCGGATCGAGTGCATATTTTTCTCTTTTATACAAATGAATGCGTATACAAAACAACTTCGCCGCAAGCCGGGGAGCCGTCTGACGGCCTCTAGTAAAATTTACTATATCCGCCATCTGATTCTAAACGTGCCTTCGAGTGCCGCTATGGTCCTCTCTTGGGTCCGAACTCACATATTTCCTCCGACCGGCTGCACCGCGCCAAGGCCCAGGAAAACCGGGCAAAAAGAAAAAAGAACGCCTCGGGAGGTGTTCTTTGGGGCGTACTGGCGGGATCGAGAAATATATCGAAAGCAATCTTATATGAAGCAACTCTGTCTGCAAATCCTTACCGATTGTATGCGCGGCCGAAACAATATCCTCCGCTGTAAGCACATGGATCTGATCTGCCCTCTTTTCAATAAAATCCAATATGATTTCAACACATTCATTACATACCCTGATTCTTTCGTTCAGAATTTGTTCTTCCTCGACTACAGACTCGTACTTGCGCAGCAATTGTTCCATCCCTTCACCTTCCTTTGTAAAGTTCATGAATTCAATTCAACGTAAAGTTGAATGATGAACCGATTATAACTCAACAAAACGTTGAAAACAACCACAAAATCAACTAATAGTTGATTTTGTTTAGCAGGGTGCGAAATAATGCTACGATTATTTTCAAAAGCAGGCAAATAGGCGGTATGAATCCATGTCCCTTGGAACGCGATTAAAAAACGAACGTGACAAAAAAGGATGGTCACAAAAATATGTTGCTGACCAAATTGGAATCACTAACTCAGTTCTGTCCAATTATGAGCGCAACTATCGAGACCCCGATACTGAAACATTAAAAAAGCTTGCCGATTTGTACCAGGTAGACACAGACTATTTGCTTGGTCGCACCGACAAGCCTAAGTCGGAGACAAGCCCGTCATTTGGGGCATCCTGGACAGATGAAGAGAAAGAATTGGCAATCGCAACCGTTGAAGCATACAGAAAGAAGAAGAGGGAACTCGAGGAAAAGGCACATCGCAAAGAACAACAACGATAAGACCGTTTCAAGCCTCTGTTTAGGACTTGAAACGGTCTTTTTGTCGCGCCACCGGACGGCGTCATTGCCGACGGCTTAGCGGCGTTGGGAAAACCTGCAAAAGTCAGGCTGTTGAGAAAGTCTAACGGGTTTCCTCTCAGATCAATTTTTATGTGGGGGCACTCATCTTGAAGAGAAAAAATTGATTTAAAACGATCTGAGAGGGGTATTTGGCTCATGCTTTTGGTGCTTTTTTTGAGCATCCAGGAAAAAAGGGGGTTTCTCAACAGCCTGAAAAGTGCAGGTTTTTTCTGCGAAAGCGGCCCGTTTTGGTGAAAAGCCTGCGATTGTGCAGGAATTTACGATCATGAGGGGCCTGAGCCCTAAATGTCGGCAAAATAACTGCGGATTTGCAGGAATTGTTCGAGGAAAGCGTATCAGCGAGCAAAAGCCTGCACTTTTGCAGGCTTTCTGGAGCGGCACCGGCTAAAGGCGACTACCAGCTGCCGGGCCGTCAGCTCCAACAGGCGCAGGCCGCAGCACGGCTTAGCGGCAGCTTGCATGCCTGCGCGGCTAGCGCGCGGCAACGAACTGCCGCACCTCTTCCAGCGTCGGCAGCGAGGGGATCGCGCCGTGGCGCGTCGTCGTCAGCGCCGCGGCTGCGTTGGCGAAGGACAGCGCCTGCTGCATCACGCCGCTGTCCAGCTCGCGCAGCGTCCCGGCTTCGAGGCTGAGCCGGTACAGCAGCGCGCCGATGAACGAGTCGCCGGCGCCGGTCGTATCGACGGCTTGCACGGCATGTCCCGGAACCGAGACGTTTCCGGTTCGCGTATGCCATGAAGCCCCTTTTGAGCCGCGCGTATAGAGGACATGCGCGACATCGCCCGCGAACAGCGAAGCAATCGCCTCGGCTTCGTCCTCGATTCCGGTGATGAAGGCGAGCTCTTCATCGCTGATTTTGACCATATGGCTGCGCGGAATAAACTCCAGAATCGTCCGGCGGCACTCCTCCGCGCTGTTCCACAGCGGGAGCCTGACGTTCGGATCGAAGCTGATTAAGCCTCCGCGGCTTTTCATCGTTTCGATCGCTTTGATATGCGCGTACTTCACGGGCGCTTCGATCAGATCGACGGAGCCGAAGTGCAGCAAATCCCCCGCCGCGAACGGGCATGCGTCGATATCGCTTTCCTCCAGCAGCATGTCTGCGCTCGGCTTGCGGTAGAACGAAAAATCCCTGCTGCCGTCCGCCTGCAGGCTGACGAACGCGAGCGCCGTATTCGCTTGCGCGGTGCGGGATACATAACGCGTATCCACGCCAAGCCGATCCAGCGTCTCCACAAGAAAATCGCCGAAAGCGTCTTCGCCGAGCTTGCCGATAAAAGCGCTCCGCCCTCCGAGCTTCGCGACCGTACAAGCGACATTCGCCGGCGCTCCGCCCGCCGCTTTGGCAAAACTGCCGACCGCCTTCAGCGGAACGCCGGTCTCTGCAGGAATAAAATCAATCAATGCTTCGCCAATTGTATATACAGTTCTCATGTGCCGTCCTCCTCTTAACGAATGTCCCATTTGCGCAGCGAAACGATCCGGCACTGCCCTTCAGAGAAAAGCTGAATGCCCAGCGATTCCGGCCCCGGGTAGATCCGCCCGGTCATAACTTTCTCGCCGTCTTGAATGAACGCCTCGACGGAAGAGCGGTCTACGAATACGCGCAGAGCAAGCTTGTTATCCTTAAGCTCTACCGCGGTTCTGCGCTCGCCTTTCGGCCCGCTTCCCGAACGGTCGCGGTTGAAGCGCAGCAAACCGGAAACTGTATCGTAGGCGATCAGCGTCTCTTCTTCCGCACCCTGGCGCAGCTTCAAGCCGAACGCGGACGCTTCCCCCGCCTCGATGACAACATCCAGCTCGTAGCGGTCCCCCGTGCAGCCGAGCGTCAGTTCGCCGTCAAGCTCTTGTGCCGCAAGCTCATACGGCTGTTCCCGATAAGCCTCTATTTCTTGCACAGGCACGAAGAGCAGCTTGTCGCCCTGCAGCCTGACTTCCCGCGGCAGAGTCATCGCCCCCGCCCAAAAGTGTCCCTGCTGAGTCGGCATGTCCGATTCCCACATGTCCATCCATCCGACCATGATGCGTCTTCCCCGATCGTCCTCGCACGTTTGCGGCGCGTAAAAATCGAACCCATAGTCGATCGGGCTGTAGCTGTCATAATGGAACTTTCCTTCCGCCGTATCCAGCATGCCCAGCATGAAAACCGTGGAATGCAAATTATGATAGTCGTCACCCTGCGACGGCATGCGCTGCGGGGACATCATCAGCACGTCGCGGTCCTCCAACCGGAATAAATCCGGACATTCCCAATTATCTCCCAGCGTGCCGTCGCTCCTGGCAATTTCGCCGGCGAACGTCCACTCCCGCAAATCCGCCGACCGGTACATCAAAATAATTCCGCTGCCGGCACCGTCGTTGGAGCCGAGCACGACGTAGTATTGCCCGTCCCGCTCGAACACCTTCGGATCGCGAAAATCTTTTTGGCTGGCATGAGCCGGGATTTGGGACGCAGGGATGACCGGATTGAGCCCGCTTTTCGTAAAAGCGACTCCGTCCACCGACAGCGCCAGACTCTGGGTCTGCACATAATCGCGGTCTTTATCGGGGCCTGTCACCACATGCCCGGTATACATAAGCGTCAATTGCCCGTCCTTCACAATCGCGCTGCCCGAGAAGCAGCCGTCCTTGTCGTATTCCCGGTCCGGAGCGAGCGCAACCGGCAGATACGACCAGCGGATCAAATCCCGGCTGACCGCATGCCCCCAATGCATCGGCCCCCAGACAGGCTTATACGGATAATGCTGATAAAACAAATGGTATTCTCCCTGAAAATGGACAAAACCGTTCGGATCGTTGATCCAGCCCAATTCCCCGGCCAAATGATACCCTGGCCGATAATCATTGCGAAGCAAATGCGTATTCTCGCGAATAAACGCGTCGGCCTTTTCCCTGGTATAGCTCATCGCGCACCCTTCTTTCCCATTTGGCGGAGCCCTGCTCCCCAAACCGTATCTAAGTGAGATTATAGTGATCCGCCGGTGTTATGTCAATCGTTTGACATATCATCGAGTTTTGTTGTTTACCGGCACCTGAAAAGGGAGCATTTTACCGAGGATATTGACTATAGATACAGGCAAATCTATACTAATTTGTGTAACTATACCGATTACACTAGTTGCATCATCGAACGAGCGCAAACAGCCGCTTTTTCGCCGCCCAGCCATCCGCAAGTATTTGCTGAATTCTCGCTCGCTAGAGCTAGCAAATCTACTCGGCAACGTGGAGAAACGCCTGCAAATGTGTGACTGTTGAAGAACCCGCATGCTAAGAGGCAGCATTTCTACTTGGCAACGCGTGGAAAACCTGCAAAAGTACATCTTTTTCCTCGTTGGTACGCTCAGAACGCAACATTCCTGCAAATGTGCAGGCTTTTCCACCAATATTCTAGCTTGGACCCGTTTTTATTGGGAATTCCTGCACAATTGCAGGCTTTTCCGCAAAACGAACCGCTTCCGTCGAAAAAGCCTGCACTTTCGCAGGTTTTTCGGGTGGCCAAGCCGCTTCACAGGCGACCGCATCGGCTTGGGCGGGAAAGCGAAACACCATTGCTTCGAGCACAGCTCCCCCAAGACTTTCTCGAGCGTTCTGAATAACATTGACGCAAGTGTTGTTAGCGGTTTCACGATTCTCCGAATCCCAAATCCCGATTGCCTCGCAGAATGCCGTGCCCATGTGGTCGACCGGCCGCCGTCATGCAGCACAACACCGCGGGCTGAGAGCTGCGCGCGGTGCGAATTGCCGCAATCGGCCAGTAAAACGATCCGCCAAACTAAGGAGGAATTAACAAATGGAAGCCCCCAAATTGACTTTTCTTCAAGTCAAAGTTCCTGTGGATAACTACGATTCCGAAGATATGCAGATCGTAAGCGGAGACGAAGAAGATCGCTATATCGCCAAGTACATACCGGACATCGTTTTCGCCTCTTTCGGAGAGCGCGATATTCGTATCAATCTTATAAAGCCGGCTCACTGCAAGGGACCGTTCCCGTTGCTAGTTTACATTCAAGGATCAGGCTGGCTTCCGCAGGAACGGTATACGGCCATCCCGCAGTTATCCGATTTTGCCCATCATGGCTACGTTGTAGCAAGCGTCGAATACAGGCATTCGCTCGAAGCCAAATTTCCGGCTCAAATCCAGGACGTGAAAACGGCTATCCGGTATTTAAGAAAACATGCCGTAACCTATCAAATTGATCCGGGCCGGGTTGCTGTCTGGGGAGATTCTTCGGGAGGACATCTGGCAGCGCTTACAGGGGTCAGCGAAGGCGTAGCCGGCTTCGATTCGGATTTATTCCCGGAACAACCGAGCAGCGTCAACGCAGTTATCGATTTTTACGGGCCGAGCGACATTCTTCAAATGAGCAAATATCCGTCCAGGATCGACCATGACGCGGCCGGTTCTCCCGAATCTTTGCTGATCGGCGGCCCGATTCAACAGAACAAGGAGAAGGCGGCCCTGACAAATCCGATTTTCTATATTTCCAAAGAGAAGCCGCTTCCGCCGTTTTTAATTATGCATGGCGATCAAGATGAAATCGTTCCTTTCAACCAAAGCGTTTTATTATACGAATCTTTAAAGGAAGCGGGGCAGCAGGCAACCTTCTATAAGGTGAAAGGAGCGGGGCACGGGGCGCGCTTTTGGACGCCGAAGGTGCTTGATATCGTCCGCGCTTTTTTGGCGGCGCATGTATAAGAGCTGTAATTTTATTGGAGGGCATAGGCCCTCCTTTGGCTTTTCCGGTCACTCTGCCTTTATTTTGAAATCAGACGGATGGATATGCAAAAACTGCTCGACGTGCCGCTGCGCATTCCGGGTCTCCGGCTCCACGGCCTGTGGGCCCATTTTTATCAGGAATTCCTGCACGATTGCGGGCTTTTCCGCAAAATGAACCATATGCGCAAAAAAAGCCTTATCCCGCAAAAGGGATTCGGCTTTTTCGTTTACGTAGTTTGTCGTTCCACCAAAGTCACGGGAAGCACGTTCTCCAAAGGGACGGTTTCCCCTGCCGTCAGTCTGTCGATAATGTCGAGCGCCATCCGGCTCATCGCTTCGAGCGGTTGTCTGATCGTGGTCAGCCCCGGCGTCACCAGCGAGGAGAACTGAATATCGTCGTAGCCGATCAGCTTCAACTGCTCCGGAATCCGAATTCCGAGCGATGCGCAAGCTTTGATCATATAATAGGCGATCATGTCGCTGCTTGCAAAAACGCCGTCCACCTCCGGATAATCGGCCAGCATCCGCCTGACTGCTCTTTCGTAGTCGCCGCTTTCGAACACATCCGTTCCGAGTTCGATAATGACCGGTTCCAGCGAATGCCGTTTGAGCGTTGCCATAAACCCCTCGGTCCGGCGGTTGCCCAGCATGTCCAGGGACAAATTGCCGCAAATATGCCCAATGTTTCTGCATCCCTTGCGGATCAGCAATTCCGCCGCCATTACGCCGCCCTGATAGTTATCCGAGGATACGTAGGGGATATCCGCAATGCGCCGGTCAAACGTCACGACGGGCTTGCGAAGCTGTAAATACTCAAGCACATCCAGCGTGTGGCTGCCCATAATAATGCCATCGACGCGATTGCTCTTGAGCATATCGATATATTCTTTTTCCTTCGCCTGATCGAGCCGGGAATTGCACAGTAAAATTTTGTACCCTTTGAGAGAGGCGTAATTTTCCAACTCATTCGCCAGTTCCCCGAAAAAAGGATGAGCAATGGCGGGAATGATCAATCCCAGCATCATCGATTTTTTGCGCATAAGCGAGCGTGCGATTTCATTGGGCTGATACTGCAGCTCTTCCATGACTTTATGTACTTTTTGCCGGGTAGCGTCGCTAATATAGCCACGGTTATTGAGAACCCTGGAAACCGTTGTAACGGTTACTCCCGCTTTCTCAGCCACATCCTTGATCGTCGCCATCTGTTCGTCCTCTTCCGCATGCAAATTTACAAAAGTATAGCACGGCCGCAGCGGGAAATAAAGCGCCGCCGATAGTACGGCAGCCGACGCTCCAACCGCCACCGCCAAAAAACGGCGGCGCGGAATCGGCCTGCCTGCCGCTTATTCCAACGGGATTTTCTCCATAGTCATGCGAACATCCTTAACAATTATCGTAGCACAACCAACTGAAAGTGCACTGAATGTGCGCTGAAAATACGCTGTCAGGTCATACGGGTTCTATGACGTGAAGTATTCCGATTACAGACTCGATACTCCGAGGAGCGGACGCGTATGGCCCTTCGATCAATGAGATAAACCTCTATCGAGGTCTTTTCGAAGATGAGCGACCGCGTTTAGAGGTAGGTTTATTCGCCAATAAGAATGCTGTTCTACGCGCTATAGCGCTGTAAAGAACTTAAACATTCTTATGTGGTAACGAAAAAACCTCCAGACCGCTGCATGCGCGCAGCGCCGGAGGTTCTTCGTATTACGACGGCGGCAGAAGAGCCCAGGCCGACTGCCGGGACGGCTCTTCTTGCTGTTTGCCTTCTATATCAAAAATCGTCAAATTTCTAAACTTCCGATTATCGTTGGTCGCGACCGCGCCCTGATAAACGACCGTTCCGTTGTCCAGTTCGGCGATGACTACCCTTGGAGGGGATGTTTCATCCTTCATCGAGTTAACCAGCATGTATATACGATTATTCGCAATACTTGCGGTTCGCACCTCTTCCCCGCCTTTGCCCCCGTCTTTGAACGCTATCGTCAGATCTTTCATAATTTTGTTGTCCGCCAGACTATATCGGATAACACGGGGCCCTTTGGGGTCCTTCCATGAGGTCAGGAACAGCTCGTTCCCGGAGTGTCTGACTGTGACGGCATCGGTTTCTTTCAGCAAACTTGTTATCGCTGCATCCTGTATCACCGCCAGCTTGCCGCTTGGTATGTCGTAGACAATCAGTTCCTCTTTATCCTTCACATACTCCCGAGAAGCAACCGTTTCCGATGATTGTTTTGCCGTATTCTTTTTGGAATATGTAAGATTAAAAATAGCGTAGCGGCTTGCCTTCGTCGGATTCGCCTCAAGCACACCCCCGATGTCGATCGGGTTATCGTCGTCCTGTACAAGACCGGTTAAAATCGCCTGATCCTCGGCCACAGTTTTCGTGTCCAAATTCAGCGTATACAGATGAACTTCCGAAATGTAGCTTCCCTGCTTGTTTGGATTTCGCTTGGAATTATATGTAATCAGCTTCATATTCTGACCGTCGATTTGAACTTCAGCCATATTCAGATTATTATATTCGTTCTCCCTTGGCACATTGACCTCGAAGGAAGAGCTTTCTTTCCGCGACTTATCGTATACCGACACGGCAAAACGGAAATTGAAAGGATGGAAGGCTAAAAAATTGCTTTTTTTCGAATCGGACTCGTATTTGATATCCGCATACCCGATGATGCGGTCATCCTCGTAGACGCCGCCGAGGTTCCTTTTCCCCCGCATGAATGAACGGTGTTCCTTCACAAGCTTGTTAAAGTCATCGTTAAACATATTATAAGCATCCGTTATTTCCCGAACGGACTGCTCGTTGCGATACAGGCTTCCGGCCGAACTGATACTGAGCGGTTCATTTCTGTAATTAGCTTGAAGTAAGACCGGCAAAGCCTCTTTTTCGTTACCCTCCTGCCACTTCAAAACGTATTGCGGATAAGCGCCGCCGGTCAGCCATATATAATAGATGCCTATGCACACAACGATAAGAGGAATGAGCACGGCTAATTTCCAATAACGCTTCATTCTTACTCCTCCTTAGACGGTTACCTTGTTACGAAGCAGATAGGAACTGAACCACAGCGAGACGCCCAGCACCACAAGCCCGGCGACGGCTTCCATCAAATATAACTCGCTGCGATAAAAATAATTCGGAAGCAGGTTTTTAGCGATGAACATGGGCAATAGGAGCAATAAACCGGCCAGGGCCGCATAAACAATGCCTGCAACGATTCCCTTGATGCGGAAGCTGCGTTCCAGCAAAATGGTCGCAAAAACGACCGTTACTGCCATAATTCCAGCGCCGTAATACAGGACGAACTGAATGAAATGCCGGGGAATGATCGTATTCAAGTTGGAACTGCTTGAAATCAGCTCCCCCATGGATACAGGAACCCTGAATTCACTCGGAATCATCAGATTGAAAAAGAGCAGCTGCGGCCGAAGAATCAGCAGTTGGAAAGCGACAAATCCCAGCACAAACAGCAGAATGGCGCTCAGCTTGGCCCAAAACACATTCATCCGCGAAGTCGGAAGCATGAGAAGCCGGTAGGCAAAAGTATGTTTGCCGAACCAGTCCCGATACCAGATCAGGAATACATACAGCAGGAGCGCCGCCGCACACAAAGAAAATGGCGCTTCAAACCAGGAAGACGAGATCGTATGTTCAAAGCTCGCCGGCCGAAAACGGGCGGTGTATTCGGCTGCGGTTAAAGAATCATTGTACATGATTTCGCCGGCAGTGCTCGTATAATTACGGGCGTACAAAAACACGCCGGTCATTTGCGAGAGCAGAACTGCAAGCCATAATACACCGTAAATTTTGGCGAACCGGTTCAATTCCCAGCTCAGAAGCTTCCAGTAACGATTCATGCCAAATACACCTCTCTCATCACGTCCACGACGGACTTGCCTTCTTTCATGCGGATATCTTCCGCGATAAACTCTTTCATCACCCTGCCTTGGTCAAGCAGCACGACCTTGTCGATCAAATGCTCGATATCATGAATTTCGTGCGTCGTAATGATGACCCCGCGTTCTTCGATCAAATGGCTGGTGAACACGGCGGCAATCTGCTCCCTGCTGAAAATATCGATCCCGGAAAAAGGCTCGTCCATCAATACATAATCCGCGTCAAGCGACAAGCCGAGCAGCAGATTGACCTTAGCCGCGTTCCCTTTCGATAGATCGCTGATCCGGTCCCCTTCCTTCAGCTTGAAAAAAGCGAGCAGTTCCACAGCGCGTCGCACGTTCCAGGATTCATAAAAATCCTGCATAAAGTCCATCGCCTCACTGATCTTCATAGAGGGCGGCATCGTCAGCGTATCCGGAATATATGCGATTTTTTCGTAGAGCCGCTTATTCATCGGCTGGCCGTCGATTCGAATATGGCCGCCGCTAACCGGCGTCAGCCCCATAATGGATTTCAGGACCGTTGACTTACCTACCCCATTCATGCCTACCAGGCACGTGATCTGGCCTTTCTCCGCTGTGAACGTAACTTCGTCCAGCACTCTTTTTCTTCCGTATTTCTTGCTTATCCGGTTCACTTCAACCATAGGGCAACCTCCTTCAAGTCTTCCTTCAGAAAAACCGGCTTCAGACAACGTCAGCTGCTCCTTAGCCCGTCTCCTATTCCTTAGCCCGCTCCGATTCGTATTTGTCCTTGACAATTTGCATCAGCTCGTCGACGGGCACCGCGATTTTCTTGACCGAATTCACGAACACTTCGACCGCTTCCCGAATGAGCTCCTCCCGAATCAAGCTCAGCACCCGCTCATCCGTCGTAATACGGCTCGGGGAATTGCCTTCCGTCGTAATCAATTTCTGCTCCTCCATTTCCTTATAAGCCCGCTGCACCGTATTGGGATTAATCTGGAGCAATCCTGCCAGCTCCCTGCGGGACGGTATCTCCTGGCCTGCCGCCAATCTGCCGGTCGCAATCTCCTCTTTAAAGTACCGCACCACCTGCAAATACACCGGATCGCGATTATTAAACGTAACGTTCATCGGCCCATCTCCCTAAGTTCCTTTCTCGTGAAGCCTGACCAAACAGTCCTCGAAACCAGCATTCCGAAAAAACGAAGTGTGTGTACTAAGTAGTTCATACACTATGGGTGTACTATACCCTTAATACAGTGATTGTGTCAATAATAAAATACACGAACGATTCTTGGCATCGTTCGTGTATGGGGGGGCTCGGGGCGCCGGATGGGGCGGCTAGGCCCGGCGCGGCGGTGGTTGGCGGCGCTCCGGCAGGGAGCGGGCGCACGGCTGAGCGCCTAGCCTCGGCGCGGTGGT
The DNA here is from genome assembly GCF_057749925.1 of Paenibacillus sp. sgz302191. NCBI lineage: Bacteria > Bacillati > Bacillota > Bacilli > Caryophanales > Paenibacillaceae > Paenibacillus > Paenibacillus sp. sgz302191. The sequence goes on along the minus strand of NZ_JBYLHY010000009.1, from coordinate 173,338 downwards.
GCTTGGCGGTGCTCCGGCAGGGAGCGAAGCGTTCGGCTCAGCGCCTAGCCTCGGCGCGGTGGTGGTTGGCATCGGCTGGGCGAGTCCCCCTCCCGGCCCCCGGCTCCGGCGATGATCTGAAGAGCCGCTCGCCAAAATCACCACCCATCGCAAAAAAGTCTGCGAAGTCAGATTGTTGATAAAGTGACGAGTTAGAGGAACCAGAGTAGGTACAGCCGCTCTTCCCCGACCCACGCCTCACTTGCACGGGTTGCGATGCTGAAGTGGTGGGGACAAGACGGCTCGGCAGGGAGAAAACCTGCAAAAGTGCAGGTTTTCCCCGTAGATATGGTTCATTTTGGCGAAATGCCTGCAATTGTGCAGGAATTTTCGATAAAAATGAACTATAGCCCCTGTTCGCGGCGAAAAGCCTGCACAATTGCAGGAATTTTTCGCTGCCAGCACATCAACGAGCAAAAAACTGTACTTTTGCAGGTTTTCTTCGCGCAACTAGAATGCGACCCGCTTCGGCGTATGGGTTTCTGGGCTGCCCGCACTTTCGCAGCTTTCAGGGCTCCTCCCCCACAGCTTCACAAATGGCTGGGCTGAACCTGTGGGCGGCAATCAACCAAACCTTTCGCAACAACCAGCGAAAGTACATCTTTTGCCGCTTTATGCGCCTGCCGCGGAGCGCTTCCGCCCAAAGGCCCCCACCCCGCCCCGCACGAATCCCGGACGTACGGGCCGGGGTAGGGCCGGCGCCCCGCGCGAATCCCGGACGCACGGGCCGGGGTGGGCCGGCGCCCCGCGCGAATCCCGGACGCACGGGCCGGGGTAGGTCCGGCGCCCCGCGCGAATCCCGAACGCACGGGCCGGGGTAGGCCCGGCGCCCCGCGCGAATCCCGAACGCACGGGCCGGGGTAGGCCCGGCGCCCGGCCCCCGCGATTCCCGCACGCGAGTCGGCGCCGGCGCCTGGCGGCGGTCAACCCCCAGCGGCGGCCCTGCCGCTTTGGCGGCGCCGCACCGCGGGGCGACCCTCCCGCGCCTGCAACCGCGTGCGGTCCGGCGGCCCCGGCCGCCAGCGCTGCCGCGAACCGCCGGGTCACCCCGGCTCGAGCAGGCCCCTTTCCAGGCAGGCCGCGACGGACAGCCGCTTCTCCCCGGCCTGGAAACGGATCAAAATCGTTTCGCTCCCGAGCGACACGATTTCCCCGTTTCCGAATACGCCGTGCTTGACGGCGCCGCCTGCCTGCAGCCGGTCCCTCCCGCGGATCGCGCGCGGGTTGACGGGGGCCGGCGCGGCCATTTTCACCGTAACCGTAAGCGCCCGCGGCAGCTCCTTTTTAACCGGCGCAGGCTTGCCAGGCTGCAGCAAAAGCCGGACATCCGCAACAAATTGGGATTCCGCAGCCTTTTCCCCGTCCCTCGCTCTGTAAGTCAGCAGCTCCAGGTGCGTACGGGCACGCGTCATGCCGACGTAGAACAACCGCGCGGATTCCTCCATCTGCGCTTTGCTGCCTTTGGCGAATTTTTGAATATCGTCCGCAGCGGGCAGGATGCCGTCGACTAAATCGACCATGAACACCTGGTCGAACTCCAGACCTTTGGCGCTGTGCAGGGTGGACAATGTGACCGCATTTTCATGCTTGTTGAATTTCGACGTTTTCAGCGCCGATTCCAGATGCTTGAGCCGGGCCGCAAACTCCTCCATCGTCTCCAGCGTATCGGCGATCGCTTCCAGCGTGTTCAAAATGCCGATCAATGCCTCCCTGCGAAAACCGAGCCGCTCGCACATTTTATCAATCGCCTTCTCGTATCCGAGCAGCCCCCGGATCATGCGGATAGCGTGGAGCGGAGCGACGCCTCTCATTTGCTGAAAAGTTTCTTTGGCTTCCTTCAGCTGCTTTACCTGGTAATCCTGCAGCGGGACGCGGTCCAGCAATGTATCGAATACCGAGACTTGGCCGTCTGCAATGCCCATAAGCGCCGCCATCTGCTTTTTCGTAATATAGCCGATGCATTTGGTATGAATTTTCTCCAGCAGGTCCGGACGGCGGTCGCTAAAGCTCATGCGCATAAAGTTCAATACGTCTTCAACGACCCAATGGGAAAAAAAGCGGTTATCGGTGTCCTTCATGTAAAAAGGGATTCCGGCCCGGTCGAATTCGTTCATCAGCATGATCGAGGACGCGTTGTTCCGGTAAAGTACGGCCGCCTCGCGCAGATCGGCAAGCTCCGCCACTTTTTCCGCCACGTATTTGGACTGATATTTATAATCGGCGAAGCTTCTCAGGACGATCGGCTTTTGCCGGGGATTGTGCGTAAACATGTTTTTGTCGTAACGGTTCTTGTTGCGCTTGATAAAACGGTTCGCCACATCGACGATATCCTTCGAGGAGCGGTAATTTTGCTCCATCATCAGCGTCGCCGCATTCGGATACACGCTGCGAAAATGGAGCAGGTACTCCGGCTCCGCCGCCCGCCACGTATAGATGCTCTGATCGTCGTCGGCCACGACGCACAAATTGCCGTGCTTGCGCACCAGCTTTTCGATGATCGCATGCTGCACGAGCGAGGTGTCCTGACTTTCGTCCGTCAGCACGTAATCATACCTTTGCTGGTATTTCCGCAAAAGCCAGCTGTTTTCCTCAAGCGCCTGATTGCCAAGCGTCAGCATGTCGTCATAATCGATCAAAAGCTTGTCCGCTCCGGACTGCTTGAAAGTCTCGTACTGCCGCATAACCGCCTCCGCCAACGGAACGTCGCACGGAACCCCGGCCCATTCGTGCTGCGGAAGCATTTTGTTCTTGACGAAGCTGATGTATGTAGTCAGCTCTTCCATCTGGTCGTCGGTGATATTCTCGCCTGCGATCTCCTGAAACAGCCGGCGCAAAATAAACTTTTTGTGCAGCGGCGGACGTTCCGGGTCGAATACCCCCTGCTCCTCCAGGTTCACTTCCCCCTCGATCAGCTGATACGCGGTTCCCGACCTGCGCAAATGCTCCCGCATCACTTCAAACGCCAAACTATGTATCGTCGAAAAATGAACGGGCGGCACCCCGGGGAAAAAGCGCTTGAACCGCTCCTGCATGTCGGCGGCCGCGGCTCGGCTGAAGGTCACAGCCTTGATTCTCTCCGGCTTCACCCCTTTTTCCTCAATGAGGTAGCCGATTCTCATCATGAGTGTCGTCGTCTTCCCGGAACCGGGCGACGCCAGGAGCAACAGCGCTCCGTCGGTATGAAGAACCGCCCTTTTCTGGGCGTCGTTCAGGGCCACGCCCGTTTCCCGCTTTTTGCGGTCAAAAAAATGTTCCCTGGTCAACATGGTACAAACCCTCTTTGCAATGAACATGATCATTCGCTATTATAATCGATTGCCCATATTCATGCTATTCAAACCAAACGGCACTTTTGCAGATTATCTTCGCGCAGCCAGGCAGGGTCTGCGATCGGCAGGAAATGCCTGCGAAAGTGCAGGCTTTTTCCGGGAAACCGGTTCGTTTTGGCAAAAAGCCTGCGATTGTGCAGGAATTTTTCGATGAAAATGAACCTGAGCCCATATTCGCAGCAAAAAGCCTGCACATTTGCAGGAATTTGTCTGGCCAGCGTATCCATCGAGCAAAAAGATGTACTTTCGCAGGTTTTCTTTGCGCAGCCAGACCCCGCCCCCCACGTATTGAAAAAAAGCGCTGCTCGCGTGCAGCGCCTTTCATTTATGAAAAATGCATGACGGACGGCTCCGTCAATACGTCGACTTCACTGATGTTCCGCGCGTCGGGCAGCATGCTCTCGGAAATCCAGATATGCTTCAGTTCCAGCGTGTTTTTGATGCGCACCATCCTCACCTGATGCAGGTCCGGGACGTTGCATGTCTTGATCGCCGCTTGCACCGCCATTTGCTCCGTCGGGAGGAACATCGGGACTTTGACCGGCGTCAATACCGTGCTTGTAAAAGCGTTCATATAGCCTTTCTCCCAATCGATTTGGTCGAACAGGCGCTGCGTAATGACATCCGCCGGGCCGATGCCGAGCGCGTTGCCTTGCGTTTTGTCCGTCAGGCCGAGGATCACGATACGGCTGATGGCGGGAGCCGTGTTTTTCACGTAAGGCGTATTGAAGCGCCCGGTTATATTCGGGTCCATGCCGCTGCCGGATATGTCTTTGCCGATCTCATCGACGATCAGAACGTCGATCGGGTCGAACAGCAGCCGCGGCATGAACGACTTCGCTTCCAACAGCAGCTCCGGCTCTGCATGTTCGATCCGCTCGGCGGGTACGGCTACGATTTTGGCCGGGCGGTCATACGCATTTTCAACGGAGGCCAGGCCGAACGCGACCGGTAGCTTGGCAAGCGCGATGCGGGCCATCGCGGGAACATGCTCCGCCATGCTGCCGAACCCGTAGGCGTGAGCGGCATCTGCGCCTTTATGCTTGCCAAGGCCGATGGTCACCATCTTCATCAAGCCGCTTTCAATGGAACCGCTGAACGCGGTGTGCGGCTTGATCCGGTTGATGACGATAATTTTACGGCTTCATAAGCTAGTTTGTCGGTGTACACGGGCAAGCCTTTGGGCAGCCTCCCGACCTCCACGACTTCCATGCTTGACCGAATCGGCGCTCCCACTGAAGTCTCCGTGACCCCCAATTGCTCCAACACTTCGGCTTGGCCCTCCGCCGTCGCCCCGCCATGGCTGCCCATAGCGGGCACGATGAAAGGAAACGCCCCGGCCGATTTAACGGCACGGACGACTTCCCTGACCAGAATCGGGATATCGGCTACCCCTCGGCTGCCGACTGCGATCGCTACCTGGTCCCCCGGAAGAATGCGTGACATAACGCCTGCCGCTTCAATGGCTTGATGAACAGCCTTTGCCGTATCGTCAAGCTCGGGGGCAACAAAGTTTTGCTGAACTTTTGCCATTCTCGGAATCGGGATATCCCTCAGCAATTGTTCGATTTTTTTCAGCATAGGCTTTACTCGACGAATCCTTGTTCGCGGTACTCCTTCACCATCTGCTCCAGCTTTTCCTTAGCCTGCTCCGTAACAAGACCGACCGGCTTACGCGACGGTCCGGCCGGAACGCCGATCATGTTCAGCACTTCTTTCAAAACAGAGGGAAGCGTTCCGAGACTGAAGGCGCCGCGAAGTTTTCTCAGCACTCTTTGCGCCTCCTCGGCTTTTGCGACTTCGCCTTGTTTCCAGTATTCATAAATCGACACGACCTGCTGCGGGAATACGTTCGCCGTCGAGGCAATGGCGCCATGTCCTCCGGCCAGCAGCGTGGAGAGAATTAAAGAGTCCGTCCCGGCCAAAACGGAAAAATCGGCAGGATCGGTAGCTTCGAGATAAGCCAGAATGTTATCGTAGCTGCCGCTGCTGTCTTTGATGCCGACGATATTCGGGATGCGGGATAGTTGGGCTACGGTCGCAGGCTGCAAGCTGTTCCCGGTCCGTGCCGGAATGTTGTACAGCACGATCGGCAGCGAAGTCGAGCCGGCCAGACTGATGTAGTGATCCGACAGCTCCTTTTGAGTAAACGCCAAAAAGTAAGGGGTGATCACGGACACGGCATCGACACCGATTGCTTCAAATTTGCGGGTCAAAACAATCGTTTCCTCCGTGCTGATCCCGCCTGCACCCATATAGACGGGAACCCGGCCTTTTGCTTCTTCAACGACAATCTCCGCAATTCTGATTTTTTCTTCGGAAGTGAGCGAGAAAAACTCGCCGTTCGTCCCCAGAGCGAACAAACCGTGAACGCCCGAATCGATAAAACGGCGGGTCATCTGGCGCAAAGCCGTTTCGTTCAACTTATAATCCGCCGTAAACGGAGTGACCATGGCGGGAATTATACCTTTTGGAATGAACATTTCAGCATCTCCTTTTTCATTGCATCACATGCAGTAACCGTTATTATGATTTGCAGTTGTTCGTCATTGCTATTGAATCGGTTTTACTTTTCCGAGCAAGAACAAGTAATTGAGAATTCCGATGACGATGAGCGCGGCCGAGAACAGCAGAGCGGGCACGAACGAACCGTAAGCCGCAACGAAAAATCCCGTTATAATCGGCCCCACTACGCCTCCCATATTGGAAACCGTGTTCTGCATGCCGGCAACGATAGAGGTCATGTTCTTCGGTGCAACATCTCCCGGAAGCGCCCAAACCTGGGAAGCGGCTACGGTCGTGCCGGACTTGGCGATGCACAAGAGCACTACGGCCAGCACGGCCGAATGGGCGAACGCGGCAAACCCGATGCAGCAAGCCATCAGCAGGCCGACGATCAGGAACAGCTTTCTTGTCGCCGTTAACGAGAGCAGCCCTTTGGCATAAATACGGTCGGACAGCCAACCCGCCACCACTTCCATGACCATGGCGCACAACAATGGAAGCGATGCCATAAAACCCATTTCAATCAGGCCCATGCCTCTTTCTTTGACCAGGTAAGTCGGCAGCCACGTAATGAAGAAATACGAATTGTAGTTGATCATGAAAAATCCGATGCACATCGCCCAAATATTCCGGTATTTGAGCAGATGGTACCATTTCATCGGACGCTCGGCGCCGTCGCTTTCTTTTGTCGCCTGGCCGCCGCGGATATGTTTCAGTTCCGCCTCGTTTACGCCTTTATGATCTTCCGGCCTCTCTTTAAAATACCACAACCAGACAGCCGCCCATACGATCCCGAGCAAACCGATTATGGCAAACGTCATTTTCCATTGAAACATCGAAATGAGCCAGACGATCAAAGGGATGGCGACAGCACCGCCGAACTTGGAACCGCTGTCAAAAATACCGGCTACCGTCGCCCGCTCCTTATCCGGAAACCATTTGGACGCGATCCCCGCGTTGCTGGGATAAGCCGCCGCTTCGCCGATCCCCAGCGCTACCCGAAAGCCGAAAATCGACTTAAAGCCGGTCGCCAGACCGGTGACCGCCGTTGCGAGCGACCACCAGATAACGGCGAAGCCGAGCGTTTTCTTTTGCCCGATTTTGTCCGCGACCCATCCGGAAGGAATCTGCAATAAGGCATAAGACCAGAAAAATCCCGATAAAATAAGGCCCATCTGTGCGGCATTCAAACCGAACTCCTTGGTGATATACGGAGCCGCTGCCGAGAGAACAGTGCGGTCGATATAATTGATGGCGATGGCCGCCCACATCAGAAACGCGACTACCCAGCGTACGTTTGATCTTTTATTCATGTTTGCAACTCAACCTCTCCGTATCCGATTGTGTTATAGCCCGTTCATCACATGGTCGGGCCTTTTGTTGTTTACGAGCACTTCAACGATATTTTTGGCGCAGGTCAGGCTTAATGCGTTAATGGCTCCGCTCGTATACCCGGCGATATGAGGCAGCGCGATAAAATTGGGCAAAGCGAACAGTCGGTGCTCCTTCAGCGGCTCTTGCTCGAACACATCCAATGCGGCGCCGGCAATCGCCCCTGTCGTCAACGCTTCGTACAGCGCATCTTCAACGACGATGCCGCCTCTGGACGCGTTGATGAGGTAAGCGCTCTTTTTCATCATGCCAAGCTGGGCTGCGCCGATTAAATGTTTCGTTTGGTCGGTCAGAGCAATGTGAAGCGTGACAAAATCGCTGCCGGCCAAAATTTCCTCCATCGTTACGAACTTAACCCCATGCGCTTGGGCAAAAGCATGATCGGGATAAGGATCGTAAGCCAAAATCTCCATATCGAAGCCGAACGCTCTGCGGGCAACTTCTTTGCCGATGCTGCCGAGACCGATAATGCCGACCGTCGCCTGATACACGTCGGAGCCGAAAATGCGCGGCCACTCGCCTTTTTTCGTCAGGTCATTGGCAAGCGGAATCTGTCTGGCTAACGACAGCATGAGCGCAAAAGTAAAATCGGCTACCGCATGCTTGTTGGCGTTCGGAACGTTCGTCACCCAGACGCCGCCCGCTTCCAGATGAATGTTATCCACACCGACTCCATGCTTGCACACGATCTTCAAGCGCGGAGCGTGCGCAAACACGTTAGGAGTCATTTCGTTAAAAGCGACAATCGCCGCGTCCGCATCCCGGACTGCTTCAATAAACTGCTCCTCTTGAATGTCGGACGGTACGTGGACGACCTGGATGCCGTGCTTTTCCAAATAATGAATCGGCTCCTGCGAATACTTGGCAAAGGACGGTGAAGTTGATACGACTTTCATAACAGAATGCTCCTTCGCTCTAGTTTTTCGGGGACAAATCGGCAGCCGACCCGATCGCGGCCAGCATGCTTCGCTCATCCGCGATATTTTTCCCGGCGATATCGAATGCGGTGCCGTGGTCGACGGAAGTGCGGATCACACCGCCTTTTAGGCCCACGGTAATATTGACGCCTTCTTCCAGCCCCAGCACTTTGATCGGGACATGCCCCTGATCGTGATAGCAGGCGACAACGATATCGAAATCTTTGCGGACAGCCCGGAAAAATAAAGTGTCGGCCGGATACGGGCCGCTCGCTTGGATGCCTTCGGCGGCGGCTTGTTCAATAGCGGGAATCAGCTTCTCCTCTTCTTCCCCGTTGCCGAAAAGCCCGTTCTCCCCGGCATGCGGGTTGATGCCGCAAACCGCGATTTTCGGATTCGAATAGCCCGCGCGGCTTAACGTTTCATAAGCGAGCTTGATCACTTTGTAAGTCCGCTCCGGCGTAATGGCCTTAATCGCATCGATCAAGCCTACATGCGTCGTCAAATGAATCACTTTCAGCTTAGGCGAGGAAAGCATCATGGAGTAATCGGCCGTATCCGTAAGATCGGCCAAAATCTCCGTGTGCCCCGGATACAGGTGCCCGCCTTTTTGCAGCGCTTCTTTATTTAAGGGCGCCGTGCAAATCGCATGGATGCGCTTCTCCTTGGCCAGCTCGACCGCTTGCTTCAAATATTGAAAAGCGGCATCGCCGGCGGCGGGGGATATTTCCCCGAACGGCAGATCTTCCGGCAGCAGATTCATATCCAGGCAATCCACCGTGCCCGGGACGAACTTGCCGTCTTCGACCCGGCGGACGGTTTGAAGATTGACTTTCGCCTGTGTAACCTGAATAGCGCGATTCAATATGCCGGCATCCCCGATTACAACCGGACGGCAAATGTCATAAACAGAACGATGGGCTAACGCTTTCACGATGACCTCGGGGCCGATCCCCGCCGCGTCTCCCATCGTAATTCCGATAATGGGCTTCATTCTGATCCTCCTTGAAGTTTGCGGACTGCCTTGACCATAGCCTGCTGCGTACCGAAGCTGCCGGCTTTCGTCACGACAAATACCTCTTCGTCCGCAACAATTTTCCCGAGCGGAATGCCCGGTTCGACCTCATCCAGCAAATGGAACTCCTGCGCATGCAGTTGGCGAAACACTTGATGGGCCGTATCTCCGCCGGTTAGAAAAAGATGGCGCAATGCATGCCGCTTCACGAGCGAAACCGCCATCTCCCCCAGCGCCTCCGATACCCTATTGCTGATTTGAACGGGGCTGCAGCCTTGTTCGGCTCCCAATCGCTGCGTCCGTTCCACCTCATTCGAAGAAAACAGCGCAACATGCAGTCCATTGCGAAAAGCGTTCCCGGCTTCCTCCATCACCCGGTTCCGCTCCCGCTCTTTGCCTGCCCCATCTGCAATCACTTGATCCGACCGCATCTCGATTCCGGCAACATCGGCATTCGCCAGCAATTGCCGCAGCTGCTCCCGCCCGACCTTGCTGACGCTGCCGGCAACGAGCAAAACAGGGCTGTCATGCTTGGGCACACTCGCCGCGGCACGTCCGCGCCGCATCCCGTAAGCAAGCGGCAAATAATTCATCAAGCCGGCCGAACCGGCCCATATGACAGAGAACGGAGTCTGCTTCATCCATACGACAAGCGTCTCCAGATCCGACTCCGTAACGGAATCTGCCGTCACGTAGGAGATGTTCCGCTTTTTAAAAGCCGACAGCTTCTCCATAAACCGCGGATAATCTTGCTTCAGATCGTCATGCGTCAGATGACCGACTTCTCTATGTGTTTGAATTTGCATCAACCGCATAATGTTGGATTCGGTAACGGGCGTTTTCGGGTCTTTGGCCACCTCGGTTTCATGCAGCTTCTTTCCGCCCAGAAGATGAATCCCATCCTTCACCTGGCGCCCGATTTCCGGATACCCCGGGGCGATGACGACGAAATCCGGTTGAAAAACATCGTATACCGCGTTGATTTCCTGCCCGATATTTCCTCTCATCGTGGAGTCGATCTTCTTGTACACCACATCGAAAGACTCGTTTTTGATCCACTCGCTGACATTCCGCACCCTGCGGTAAGCTTCTTCCCCGGATACGGAACGGCTGTCGGTGTCCAAAATAACGGCTTCCTTCTTGCCCAGGCCTTCGGCCTTGCGGTCCATAACGACCGAAACGTCCATCCCGTACCGCACGAGCTGCCCTCCGCAATCGCTTGCGCCCGTCAAATCGTCTGAAATAACGAATATCCTCATGTTTTCATCACCTTTTAGCTAGACAAGCAATCTGCGATAAATCGTTTCCATATCGGTTAAAGTGAGCGACTTCGGATTGTTGTTGAGCAGACGCGTTACTTTGGAAGCGGATACGGCCAGGGCCGGCACGTCGTCTTCTTTTACGCCAAAGCTCCTCAAATCTTGCGGAATTTCCAAAACATTCGTCCATTCCACCATTTTCTCGACTACCTTCCCGGCGGCCTGCGCGGCGGAAAGTCCTTGAACGCCGATGCCCATCGGCTCAGCGACCCGGGAAAGCCTGTCCGTAATCGCATCCATGTTGAATTCCATCACATGAGGGAGCAGCATTGAATTGGCGACTCCGTGGGCCACTTTAAATTTGCCGCCAAGCGGGTAAGCCAGCGCATGAACCGCAGCCGTTCCGGCGGCAGTCAGGGCCATTCCTCCGTACATGGAGCCTACGAGCATGTTCTCCCTTGCATCGACGGACGAGCCGTTCCGGTACGCCTCCACGATGCTTGCCGAGATCAGCCGGATTGATTCCAAAGCGAACATGTCGCTGAACGGGTTGGCTTTGTTCGAAATATACGATTCCAGGGCGTGAGTGAAAGCATCCATTCCTGTTGCAGCGGTAATAGGCTTCGGCAAGCTTAACGTCAGCACCGGATCGAGAATGACCAGCTTGGGCAGCAAACGCTTACTTACGATCCCTATCTTCAGCTCCTCGTCGGGCAAAGTCACAATCGCATTCGGCGTTACTTCAGATCCGGTTCCCGAAGTCGTCGGAATCAAAATCGTCGGAATGCCCGGATTTTTCACCAAATCCGTCCCCAGCAGCTCGCGAACCGAATTGTCGTTAGTCGACAGCACGGATAAAATTTTCGTGGCATCCAACACGCTTCCGCCGCCAAAACCTATGAGCGCATCGTAACGCTCGCCGGAAATGCTCCTAAACACTTCTTCAATATTGTCTGCCGTCGGCTCGGGAGCAATTCCCGTATTAATGTCAGCGCTTATTCCTTGAGCGGTTAGTCTGCTTACAAGATCGTCAACGAATCCAAACGCTTTCATGGATGGCTGCGTAACGATCAAAACCGATTTCACCGCAGCTCCAAGTGTATGAATATAATCTCCTAAAGATTGAAATGAGTTGCGCCCTGCCACAATTCGCTCTGCAGTTTGAAATTGATACAGCGTATTCATATTCCACCTCCACATCATGTTCCATATTGAAACATCAAATTGAAACAAGGATTGTATAATTGGATTATAATCATAATTGTTTTATTTATCAACATATAAATTTAATAAAAGGAAAAATGAATAATATTGATGCATAATGCAATATTTTTGGGGTGAAATCCTGACTCATCCTCGGCAAGAATACTCCCGGACAGAAGCTATCGGCGCGAAAAAAGGCAGCCGCCTCTTTATTTTCTGGCCGCGTGCCTCTCCCGGGGCAGGTCGTGTAACTGCACGACTGGGCAGAAATCAGCTTGCTAGGGAAAAAAACCTGCGAAAGTGCAGGAATTTTCGCTGAAAGTGGCTTGTTTTGGCGAAAAGCCTGCGAAAGTGCAGGAATTTTCGCTGAAAGTGAGTATAAGTCTATATGTTTGGTGAAAAGCCTGCACTTTTGCAGGAATTGTCCGTGGACAGCGATCAAGGACGCAAATTCATGTATTTTTGCAGGTTTTCTTCGTGCAGGCGGGCAAATTATGGTTATCTCCTCGAACGTGGGGGCTTTTCAATTTATGCGCCGCAGTGTATATACTTCGAAAAATCCCTGCAAGCGGAACAAAGCCAAACCGATTTGCATCGCCCCTACCTTATGCCTCAGCAGGAAGCCTTCACCAAGGTCTATCGAGACGTACAACCGCATTCAGAGGCAAATTGCCGGAATGTTTTTTTGCACGCCGCTTGAACAACAGCACCATGAAGCATGCTGAGTACCAACAAGCATAATTTCCCAAACGACAAAAAACGCCCTCCGGCTTGGCCCTGTAGGCCCCAGCAAGAGAGCGTTGCAATTTCTAGTAAATTTTGCGGCCGTGTACGTCAGCGATACCGCTTTTCCGGTAAAAATACGTGTTGATCATATCGCGCCATTCCTTGGCATGCTCAGCCTGCTCGGCCAGTCGCTCTTCCACCTGCCCGTGCAATCCGTCGGCCACGATTCCCTTCAATGCGCTCCACGATTGCTCCAGCTGTTCCGCCCGCTCCACGCCTTCAAAATGAGTATCGTAAATGTGCTGGATGACCGTTTTGCCGGAATGCAGCACATGCGTGTACGGAACATGGTGGAAAAAGAGCAGAAGCTCATCGGGGCACGACTCCGCGGACTCGTACATTACCGCGTTCGCTCCTTGATATTGTCCGGCATATCCCGTTCCCGTCGCCACCGTCCGGTCGACGCCGATGCCGTGGCAGTCGGCAAAATGGTACGTGCCCCATTTCGAATATTCATAGCCGTCGACATTCGGCCCGTAGTGATGATTCGGGTTGACCATCCAGCCTACGCCGAGCGGCGACGTATAGGATTCGTAAATGCCCCACGAATCCAGCAGCATGGCCGCAATCGTCCGTACCACCCGCTCATCGCCCCCGAATGTCAGCCGAATCCACTCCTCGGCAATCGCTTCGGAGGTCAGATCCGGGTTCCAGGCCAGACGGCCGAAGCCGTACAGGTTGGCCTGCGCCAGCAGATGCCCCGTCCAATTGGCATCGTCTCCGATGTTCGAAACCGCGGCGAAGCCGTTGCAGCGGTTGCCGTACAGCGCACCGCCGGCGATCCGCTTCACCGTAGAGCCTTCGCCTTTGGCGTAAGTTTCAAAATCGAGCACCTCTTTCCACTGCGGAACGAGGTAACAGAGATGCCGCTGTTGTCCCGTGTATTCCTGCGTAATTTGAAATTCCAGCACCTGATTTGTCGCTTCCATCGCGCCGAACAGCGGCGAGACGCCTTCCCGCACCTGGAAATCCATCGGACCGTTCTTCACCTGCAAAATCACGTTATCCTTAAACCGGCCGTCCAGCGGCTTGAAATGATCATAGGCCGCCCTCGCCCGGTCCGTCGAGCGGTCGCGCCAATCCTGCTTGCAGTTGTAAACGAAGCAGCGCCAGATCACAATGCCGCCGTACGGCTCAAGCGCTTCGGCCAGCATGTTCGAGCCGTCCGCATGATCCCGTCCGTAGGTGAACGGGCCGGGCCTGTTCTCGGAGTCGGCTTTGACGAGAAAGCCGCCAAAATCCGGGATCGCCGCGTACACCTCGGCGGCCGTATCCCGCCACCACCGGCGCACATCCGCATCCAGCGGATCGGCTGTGGACAAGCCGCCGATTTCGATCGGGCTGGCGTAGTTGACGCTCAGAAACAACTTGACGCCGTAAGCCCGGAAAACGCCGGCCAGCTTGGCCACATCAGGAAGATAACGCTCCGTAAGAAACATCGTTTCATACTTATGTACGTTTACATTGTTGATCGCGATCGCATTGATTCCCGTAGAAGCGAGCAATCCGGCATAATCGCGCACGCGTTCCAGATCGGATGTAATTTCATTATCGGCGTAAAAAATCGAATTGCCGGCATAACCGCGTTCGATGCTGCCGTCGATATTGTCCCATTGATTGATCATGCGCAGCATGCCGGCCGGTGCTTCCGCGATATCGAGACCGCCGACCGCGCTGCCTGTACCGATCAATCTGAGCAAATGAAACACGCCGTACAGAACGCCCGCTGCGGTCGCCGCCCCAATCGCGATGCAGCTCTCCTCCGCATTCGCTTTGATCGCGAAGCCCTCCGCCCCCACAGCCGAACGCGCAGCTTCGCTGAAGGTCCGGCCGACAATTTCATTGCCGCCGCCAAAAGTTCCGACGGCGATGCAAGGAGCCCCTTCCGCATGCCCGGCCGCGACGGGACGCTGCCCGAGCATCGACTCGATGCCTTTTATCCATTCCGATACGGCCGTCCGGATCACTTCATCCGTCTCGGTCGCGACAATTTTGCCGAACCATGCTTCATATCCCCCGCCGGGCCCGTTCTCCGTCAATCGGTTATACCCAAGCCAGCCGTTATAGCCCGTCTCTGCGCCAAACCTCGTTACTCCACTCATCCTAGTTCCTCCCTCGCTATTACCGCTTGCAGCCTATCCTGAGTTCCCCTTACCCTTTTCTTCCATTCCCCAACATCAAACCGCTCTCGCCTTTTGCCGTTGCCTTCCAAAGCTTTGTACATTCCGGCTGCGCGGGATCGAATCCAATTTGCGCATATTGATCAGCTGCCAGCCCGGATTAACGCCCGGAACCGGCAGATTCCCGTCCATCCTAGCACAGCAACAGGCCGGCTGACCATTGACAAATCGATCAAAAATTTACCCAAATCGGGCGAGTTAGGTTATACTGACTGCATAACGATCAGCAGGCAAAGGAGAACAGCCTATGGCCGCAACATTCACCCCTCCAACATTGGGACAAATTATTCACGACATCGTGCTGCCGGATATCCGGACGACCGTCAACCTGTTCGGCATCCATCTGCGCAGCGTCAGCGGCGAATGGGAGTATCCGGCGCATGAGCATCCGCAGTACGAGATCAACTATTTGCTGGAGGGTCGGCAGCTCATGACCGTCGGCGGGCGTAAACTCGTTCAGGAGGCCGGCGATCTCATCCTGCTTCGTCCGGGGGATGTCCATTCCAGCCGCAGCGCGGATCGGGAGCCATTTACTTATTTTTGCATTCATTTTGATATCGACGATAAAATATTCCTGTCCCTGCTCAGCCGCATGGAGCAGGTGCTGTTCCCGCGGGACGGCTCCGTGACCGGGCACATCCAGCCTGTGCTATCCAGGCTGATCGACATTACGAGCCGGTCCGGGGAGGCGACGATGGCCCAGCGGATGCGGCTGCATTCCGCGATTTTTGAGCTTTTCGGCATGCTGTGGGAAGCCATTTCCCAGGAAGCCGTCCTCGTGTCTTCCACCGCTTACGAGAAGGTCGAGCTTGCCCATCAAATCCGCAACCGGCTGCAGGCGCTGGTCAGCCAGCATTTCAAGCAAGGGATCGCCGTGGAACAGCATTACGGCATCGACGACATTGCCGCAGGGCTGGGGATCAGCACCTCCCATTGCAACCGCATTTTCCGGCACGTGTTCGGCGTCTCGCCGCGCGCCCATCTGTCCGAGCTGGTGCTGCACGAAGCCAAGCTGCTGCTGTCCAATGCGCGGCTGTCGGTGCAGGACATCGCGTCCATGCTCGGCTACCGGGACATCGCCCACTTCAGCCGCCAATTCAAGCGGTGGTCGGGCTTGTCGCCGAGCGAATACCGGCGGCAGAACCCGCCGGGCAGTTGAACGGCCTGCTTTTGCAGCAGGCCGTTCGATGTCGCATGGCGGCGGTCAACCGCGCCCGATCAGGACTGCCGCGCCGGACGCCCGCCACCCTTCCTTTTCATCGCGCAATTGGTCGCGTACACCCCTGCAACGATCAGCGCAGCGCCTAGCAGATGATACAAATGGAGCGATTCCCCGGTGAATCCCGTCGCGAACAAGGCGCTGAACAAGGGAATCAGATTGAGAAAGCCCGCGCAGCGCTGAGGCCCCGCCAGCTCAATCGCCCGATTCCAGGACGAGAAGGCGATAACCGAGGCGAACAAGCCGATATAGAGCAGACCGATAAGCAGCGACGGCGTCCAAACAATCGGCGAAGCGGCAGCCGCCAGCTCAACCGCAGAAAGCGGAAGGAGCAGCAGCAAGGCGACCGCCACTTGAACAAGCAAAAACGGGCTAGCCGGAAATAAACCAGCCGCTCTTTTCATGCCGACCGAGTAGAGCGCCCAGCACAAAATAGCCAGCATCATCCACAAATCGCCTTTATTGAAAGACAGGCCGATGAGCGCGGCCAGGCTGCCCCGGCCGATAATCCAGAACACCCCCGCCATGGAAACGACGATCCCGGGGATGGCGGACCAGGCGATCTTCTCCTTGAACATCAGACGCGACAGAATGACAACCATAATGGGAGTTGCCGAGTTCATCAAAGAAGCATTGATCGAACCGGTGTACTGTACAGCCACATACGTCAGCGTATTAAAGCCCGCTACCCCTGTCACGGAGAGGAACACGATCATTTTCCAATGGCGAAGAAAGTCGGCTCTCAATCGCCACGCTTCCTTGCCGAACAACGGAAGCAGGCAAACGAAGGCAATGCTCCACCGCAAAGCCGCAAGCGTCAGCGGGGGCATTTGCGTAACCAGCGCCTTGCCGGCGACAAAATTGCCGCCCCAAATGCAAGTTGCCAGAATGAGTAATATGTAGGGCGAATTTCGAAACATTAGCGTCCAGCTCCTTCCACGCAGTAACTTTCATTAGAAAGTATACCGCCCCCGCGCAATATTTGTTAATACCTCAACCACAGAATAAGCAACCACTAGCTCCTTTGTTCAAATAATACTGCTTTCATCAATAAACTCTAGCTGTTTAGATAATGTTTTTTTGACTGGACAGTTCATTACCTTTCTTAATACTACTTCCTTGGTTTCTTTATCGATTGATCCTGAAATGTCAATGTGGTACTTAAATATAGTCTTTGCTTCGTTGCTTCTATCCATTTCAACTTTAACAGTAACTCCGTCGTAAGATACATTCATTGAGTCCAATATCATTCTCGCAGTAATATTTAAACACGAAGCAAAGCCGGATTCTATCAGATCATGTGGTCTAAAATATTTTCCACTCCCCCCTTTCTCTTCGGTAACATCTGAATAAATTTTAGAAGTACCGTTAAAAATCTCAGTAATATAAGTTTCGCTTCCACTTGTTGAGATAACCATTGTATTCCCTCCAATTATAAATTTTTCACTTCATACATCAGGATAACTTTATTATTGCTCTTGCGATGATATAAGTGAAATATATTAAAGCAATTTATTTAATAGTTATTACCTATAAATTATCCTTAATCGAAAAGTAAATGACAAAAGCTAAAGCCGCCCTTATAAATAAGGGATAGCTTTAGCTTCTTTTGCCGCCGGTTCCTGTCGGGGCCGTTGCACGGTACTACGTATTGGGATTTCTTCGAGCTACGCCTGTTTCGATGGCTGCTTGTATGACTTTCTGGCGGACAGATTCGACGACCTTGTGGTTGAACACGCTCGGAATGATATACTGCTCGTTCAATTCATGCTCTCCAATTATGGAAGCGATCGCCTGCGCAGCGGCGATTTTCATTTCTTCGTTGATTGTCGTCGCCCGGCAATCCAGGGCACCGCGGAAAATGCCGGGGAAGCAGAGCACATTATTGATCTGGTTCGGATAATCCGACCGTCCGGTCGCCATCACGCGCACATAAGGCGCCGCTTCTTCCGGGCTGATCTCGGGGGTAGGATTCGCCATGGCGAATACGATCGGATCCTTGGCCATCTTTTTAACGTCTTCGACTTTCAGAACACCGGGGCCGGACAATCCGATGAACACGTCGGCTCCTTGAATGGCGTCGGCGAGCGTCCCTTCCGCCAATTCCTCGTTCGTATTCGCCGCGTACCATTCATGTACAGGGTTGGTGTACGTATGATTGCGGTTCAGTATGCCTGTCCGTTCTACGCCAATGATATGCTTCACCCCGGCGCGCTGCAAAATTTTCGTGCAGGCCACCCCTGCGGCGCCGACGCCGGTGAAGACGACCTTGATCTCTTCCATGCTTTTTCCTACGATTTTCAATGCGTTGATCAAACCCGCCAGCAAAACGACAGCCGTGCCGTGCTGATCATCGTGGAATACGGGAATATCCAGTTCCTTCTTCAGTCTTTCTTCGATTTCAAAACAGCGCGGCGAGGAAATATCCTCCAAATTAATGCCGCCAAAAACCGGGGCAATCGCTTTTATTATTTGAATGATTTCTTCGGTATCTTTCGTGTCCAGACATATCGGAAAAGAGTCCAAATCGGCCATTTCCTTGAACAGCATCGCCTTACCTTCCATCACCGGCAGTGCGCCGAGCGGACCGATATCGCCTAATCCGAGAACGGCGGTGCCGTCGGAAATGACCGCAACCGTGTTGCGCTTAATCGTCAGCGAGTACGCCTTCGACGGATCGTGGTGGATCGCCATGCTGACTTTGGCGACGCCCGGCGTGTATACCCGGGACAAATCGTCACGGTTTTTTACCGGAACTTTAAGTTTAGTTTCAATCTTGCCTCCTAGATGAAGCAAAAAGGTCTGATCGGAAACATGCAGCACCTCGATACCCGGATGCGCCTCGAGAGCTTGTACAAGTTGGTTTTGGCGGGAGTCGTCCGAAATATTGATCGTTATATCTCGCACAGTGGAATCCTGCAGCGTTCTGATCATATCCACAGCAATAATCTCTGCGCCCCATTCATTCATCATAGACACAACTTCAAAAAAGGAGACGGCCCGTTCAATTTCCAAACGCAGAATGACGCTTTGACTTCCCTTTGTTTCTACCGACATTGTTAAACCTCCCACAAATAAAAATCCGACATCATATTTGAGATCAACCTGCGCCATCTCATATAATCATTATATTTTTCGCGACATAAATCGCAACATTAAAATATTTATTGCATACTAAATAATATTTTATCACCCATTTAATGTGTGTTATTATTTTACATCTGCATCTCTCGTAAAAACAAAAAAAACCGGCGCCGCCGGTTTTTTTATGAAAAATGGCCCCTAGGAAAAAAATGGTTGAAACCAATCCACTTTCACAAAGGTTTAAAATCGGAATATACGGTTGAGCCATGTTGGTGGTAATAGTATAATTATTCACATATGCGGTAATGGATGAATTCGTAAATGTAAATTGAGGATTAAATTTATGGGGGGACTACTTGATGAATAACAAAACGGATAACCCCAGTGATGGCTTGGAACCTCGCGACCACACGGATCGACGCGTGCGCGCCGACGCACAGCGCAACATCAATGCTTTGCTCCAGTCCGCGATGACGGTGTTCGCGACCTCGGGAGTGGACGCTCCAGTGCGGGAGATTGCGGAGAAGGCCGGCGTCGGCGTCGGCACTGTTTACCGCCATTTTCCACAGCGCTCGGACCTTATCGAGGCCGTCTTCCGTCACGAGGTCGATGCTTGCGCAGATGCCGCGGAGGATTTGGCCGCCAAGCATGAACCCGGTGAGGCACTGGCGCGATGGATGCAGCGATACGTGGACTTCATAGCGGCTAAACGCGGACTCGCGGCGGCTCTGCATTCAGGCAACCCGGCATACGAGACCTTGCCCTCCTACTTCGAAAAGCGACTAAATCCCGCGCTGAGAACCTTGCTTGAAACGGCGACCGCTGCCGGTAAGGTGCGTGCCGACGTTGAGCCAGACGATTTGCTGCGGGCGGTCGCGAGCCTTTGTACGGTGGTACACAACGGCGATCCCGTGCATGCGCGGCAAATGGTTGCTCTGCTCGTAGATGGGTTGCGCTACCGCGCGATCCCGTCAGCAAACACGCCCTCCTAGAAGTCTGTCCGATGAACCTCCAATGCAATTTGACCATGCAATAAGTAAAAGGAACTCTCGCGTACCGTGCCAACAGATCGAGAGCTCCTTCCAATTATTGTGCAGATTTTACATAGTAACAAATTGGCAGTAGGAACGGTTCAGGTTCTTACCGCCATAATAAGGTATGTACAGTCGATAGGGGAAGCCATGCAAATGGCTCCCCTTTTCTCTTAGCTAATGGAAGCCTCTATCGTTTGTTTCTTAACGAAGCTACCCGTTCGACATGCGTTCGGATTTATTCGAAACGAAGTGCCCATCAGGCCCTTACTTGGACTCGATGCGCCCCAGCGGGCTGGCGCTCTCTTCCAGAGCCGCGCGAGCTGCCGGCCAACTGGAATCGTCGAGGTCGAGCGCGTTGCGAAGGTAAGCCCACGTGAGCCGCTGGACCACAGCGACTCGCTCGGGGTTCTCGTCCGTGGTCTCGGCGACGTCATATCCAGAGACCCCGCCGAGCCCGTGCTCTGCGTCAAACAGGGTGAGCAGGGACTTGGGGCCTGGGGAGAGGAAGTACGGATCGGTGTGCCAAGCCGGACCCCGAACCGTCAGGTGAGTAGACGTGTCTTTATCGCCGGCGACCACGAGCGCAGGCGTCGTCATCTCGGAGAAGTCCGTGGTCAAGAAGAAAGGATACTTCTCGGCTGCGAACTCGCTGAGGGCATCGCCGCCTCTGCCGGGCGCGGCAAGCAGTACACCCGCCTTGATCCGGGGCTCGACCAGGTTCACTTCCGTTCCGTCGTGCGGATCGGTGAGCCGGGCGCCCAGCAGCAGGCTCGCGGTGTGCCCACCCATCGAGTGCCCGGCTACGGCGACCTTGCTTCGGTCCAGGCGCCCGAGGAGCTGCGGGACAGCGGCCTCGATCACGTCGAACTGGTCGAGGATGCGCTTCATGTCCTCGGCCCGCGATCGCCAGTACAGAGGCGCCTCAGGGTCGCCGGTATCCAGGCTCAGCGTCCTCGAGCTCAGATGGGTGGGCTGGATCACGACGAAGCCGTGCGCCGCCCAGAAGTTGGCGAGGGGGGCGTATCCGTTCAGTGAGGAGAGGTTGTTCGAGTAGCCCTGACCGTGCGAGAGGAGGATGACCGGCAGGTCGCTCCCGGTCATAGGCGCGGAGACCCGTACCTCCAGGTCCACGGCTCGGCCGGGAGCTGGCAGCACTACCGGACTGACCGAGAGGACGGGAGCGGGCGTGCTGAGGGCCTTATCTATAGCCGGCGTGGTTGTGTTGCTCATGGAATGATCTTTCATAGTAAACTCCTTTTTTCATCGATTTATGGCCAACCCGCCTTGTTGTGCTAAAGACAAACACAAACGGAACCACGTTCCAATTATATATGGAACATCGTTCCGTTTGCAATAAGTATTTCGATTAAACACTCGTTTAGATTGAAAAAGGGCACGCCAAAAGAGGTAATTGAGGTTTATCCTAGGAACTGGAGAGAAACCTCACATATTACCTGATCATCGGCTTTTCGTAACTATGGCTTACTTATAAAGAAGCTGTGCGGGCTGTATTGCTTAAGGCAGCAATCATCGTCGATAAGTTTCGTGTTGTCCGTATAGCAAACCAGGGCTTCAAAAGGAACGCAGACCTGCCGAAAAATATGGGCGATTAAAGGCTTTGCGCGCTATTCACAAACTTCCCTCTTACTCCGCGTCGTTCCCGGCATTTCCCAACATCGTGCGGATAAAAGCATCCTGTTCCGCTTGCGCGCTCAGTGAGCGGCAGCAGCTCTCCGACGATTCTATCGTCCAGCCTGCAATCCGGGTGCCTGCCGCGACCGCGGTTCCGAGGTCTTTACCGTTTGCCAGGGCCATAACCGTCCCCGAGAAAAAGGCGTCTCCGGCGCCGCTCGTATCGACCAGTTTGACCGGCTGGACAGGCTGGAACCCGGATTCGCCGGTTCGGGCATCGTGATAGATTGCCCCGCTTGCTCCAAGAGTTACGACCATCTGCTTGATGGAACGGGACGTCATGAATTGCCGCAGCATTTGCGTCTGGGCCTCCCTGCTCAATTCGGCCAGAGACGGGCTGCCGAACAACCGCGCCGCTTCGAACTCATTGCAGATGAAGCACTCCAACCCTTCCAACACCTCGGGATGAGAAGCGATCACGCTAAAGTTGCTGGGCAGCCCGTAAACGTTTTTGTTCAGCTTTTGCGCCTGACGGAGAATTCGTTTGGTCAACTGCTCGTTCAAATCAAGGACAAGCACCACATGGCTTGACTCGGACAAAATTTGCTCGCCCTTCTCTTCTACCATCCGCTCTAACGCCCCAAGCTCCGGCATGTCCGAAATAGAACCGACCAAGTTGCCGTTTTCGTCCAAAATCGCAAGCCAAAAACCCATCCCTTTCTCCGGAATGGGCTTAATGTACTCCGTCCGAACTCCGCAATCCCGCAGATGCTCCACCACGGCCCTGCCGTTGCCGTCGGCATTCACGGTAGACATCATCGATACCCGGACGCCGAGCCGGGCCAGATTTTCCGCTACATTTCTTCCGACCCCGCCGTGTACGAAACGAACAGCCCCCAGATTCCGCCCGTTGTGCCGGTAAGCGTCTGATGAAAATCCTTTGCAATCCATAAGAATAGTGCCGATAACCGTTACATTCGTATCCATCATTCAAATCCTTTGGCTAAGTATACTCATTTTTCTTCTGCCCATTATACACGCATACCCTAGCTTATGAAAGCGGGCGAATGCGCGTTTGGTTTGGAGCACAAGCAAGGCGTTTGACGGCTGGCATATGTACGAAAAACGCATCATAAATTTGTAAAATGACAGCCGACCGCATGCTAAACAGAAACGGCGGTCCGGCGAAAGGAGGACGTTTGAATGGGTGGCAGGCCTTTATCGGGGCGGCCGGCGTATGTCAATATCCCGCAGCCCATCAGAAGCGATGGCGCCGGGGCGACGGATTTCGGCCCACGGGACGTTATGCGGGATTTGGAAAACCCCGACATGCTGGTCCCGCCGGCGACGGATGCCGGAACGATTCCCAACATGAAGTTTTCTTTTTCCGATACTCATATGCAGCTGAATTACGGCGGGTGGTCGCGGGAAGTGACCGCAAGGGAACTCCCCATCGCTACCACGCTGGCCGGGGTGAACATGCGGCTGACGCCGGGCGGCGTCAGGGAGCTGCACTGGCACAAGCAGGCCGAATGGGCCATTGTGACGCTGGGGAGGGCGCGCATCACTGCGGTCGATCAGGATGGGCGGAACTTTATCGCCGATGTCGGCGTGGGCGATCTGTGGTATTTTCCTCCCGGCATCCCGCACTCGATTCAAGGGCTGGCGGAAGGCTGCGAGTTTCTGCTCGTCTTCGATGACGGCAATTTCTCCGATATCGACACTTTCTCGATCTCCGACTGGTTCGCTCATACGCCGAAAGATGTGCTGTCGGCGAATTTCGGCGTACCCGAGAGCGTCTTTGCCCATGTTCCGAACGGACAGAAATATATTTTTCAAGCCCGGGTGCCCGGTTCTCTCGAAAGTCGGCAAGTTGCCGACCCGTACGGTACGGTGCCCAAAAGTTTCACATACCGGCTGCTCGCGCAAAAGCCGCTGGTAACGCCAGGGGGAACGGTGCGCATCGCCGACTCCACCAACTTTCCTATTGCGACCGCGATAGCCGCCGCTTTGGTGGAAATCAAGCCCGGCGGAATGCGCGAAATGCACTGGCACCCTAACAACGACGAATGGCAGTATTACCTTTCGGGCACGGGGCGCATGACTGTTTTTGCGGCTGAAGGCACAGCCCGCACGTTCAACTACCGGGCGGGGGACGTAGGGTACGTACCCTTCGCTTTCGGACATTACATCCAAAACACCGGGAACCAAAACCTGTGGTTTCTGGAAATGTTCAAAAGCAACCGCTTCGCCGACATATCGCTCAACCAATGGATGGCCCTGACCCCTTACGAGCTCGTGCAAAATAATCTGGATGCGGAACCGGCGTTGATGAACGCTCTGCGCAAAGAAAAATGGCCTGTCGTCCGCTACCCGGCGCCCGCGCCCATACATAGAAAGCCATAAGACAACTAATACTAGCTGTCTTATGGCTTTTGTTTTTATTTTCCCAACCCATCGATAAAACGGCGCATCCGGAAAATTGACGAATTTTCCGAAAGCCCTGCAACTTTTTCCACGCCATTTCCGTTTTAAGGTTAACTCTAGAGGACAACAACATAAATCATGAATAATAAGGAGCGAAATAACATTGAAAAAATTAATCGCATTAACCTTAACGTCTTTAATGGTCGGCAGTCTGACATTTAGTACGGCATTCGCTTTTTCGGATGTCGAAAGCGGACAAGCGGAAGCTGTATCGGCGCTGCAAAGCCGCGGCGTCGTCAGCGGAATCGATAGCGAGCACTTCATGCCCAAAGGCAAGATCAGCTATGCACAAAGCGTGCAAATGATCGTAAAAGGCTTGAATTTAAACTTAGACACGATCAAATTTGTCAAAAAGCCGGAGGCATCGGATACTTACACCAACATTCCAAACAATGCCTGGTATGCGGACGCGTTCATCATCGCTCATTACAACGGCCTGGAGATTCCCAAGGATGTGAATCCGAACGCCATCATTACACGGGAACAGTTCGGGAACTTGCTGGTTCACGCCCTGGAGAAAGACGGGAAGTTCCCGCTGGTGAAAATGTATGTCGAGATCAAGGATGCCGATCAAATTACGACTGAGTATCAAGGCGCGCTGCAGCGCATGCTTTTGTATAAAATCACTTCGCTCGACAAGGACGGCAAGCTGAATCCGAAAGGCGAGCTTACCCGCGGGGAAGCGGCGACTTGGGTTTACAACGCGGCTAAGGTCGCAGCCGCCCACACGCAAAAACCGGCACAGGCCGAGAACGTTTCGGTGGCTGTCGAAAAAATCAACGACGACATCAACAAAGTGACGCTGTCCCGCGGTTCCAAGCCCAGCACGGGCTATGGGATAACAATTACCGGCATCCGGTTCGAGCAGGACGGCCAAGCCGTCATCACGTATACGCTGCAGGACCCGCAGCCGGATTCGATGAACTTAACCGTAATTACCGAGCCGCAGGCCGTGACTTACGTTTCCTCCAAATACAAAGCAGTGGCCGAACCAGCCGCTGCGAAGTAATGCTAGAAAAGACGCCTCCGGCACCCGCTGTACCAGTGGATGGGGGGCGTCTTTTTCGTGTTGTAGCAGCTTGGCCGGGAGCGCTGTACGATGCATGGTCGCACTGCGCTCAGCTCCCAGCGCGCGGTGGTGCTGCTGCATAACGGCGGTCGGTCGGCCACATCGTTACAACATCGATCCAAGCCTCCTTCAACGACCCGAGGCACTCTCTCCTCCAGCTGTGCACGATGCATGGTCGCACTACGCTCAGCTCCTTGCGCGCGGTGGTGCTGCTGCATGACGGCGGTCGGTCAGCCACATCGTTACAACATCGATCCAAAGCCCACTTCAACGACCCGAGGCACTCTCTCCTCTCGCTTGTACACGATGCATGGCGGTCACAACCCATCGTTACAGCACCAAGGGGGGTGTGAGGGATGTCGGAGGGTGCGGGAAGGCTGGGGAGTGCTGATAGGCAGGTTTTTGGGTACAACTTTTCAGCGGCTGGAGATAAGATGAGCGTATTGTCCGGTAACAAGTGGCTAGTTTTGTCAGTCGAGGGATGATTTCGCCCACCCGTAATCGGCTGATTCGGTTTGATCAACAGCTTCAGGGCCAGAAAAACTGCAAAAATACAGGCTTTTTCGAGGAAACCGGCTCGTTTCGAGGAAAAGCCTGCAATTGTGCAGGAATTTTCCGAAATGATGGGCCTGTGCTTGAGTTCGGGCGTAAAAACCTGCAGATTTGCAGGAATTCTTCGAAACTAGCACAGTTGGCTGCAAAAAGATGCACTTTTGCAGGCTTTCAGCGCGCGATGCCGACGATGCCTTAGCAAGCAGTGTTCCAGCACGGCATCTCGCAGGAACGGAACGACGACGCACCCGCTCCCCCCTGAAGAAAGCCAAACCCACCCCACAAGCGGCATCAGCGTTTGTGGAGTGGGTTTTGGTGCTTGCGGGGTGGCATCAGCGCTTGCAGGGCGGCTTTGGTGCCTGCAAGCGGCATCAGCACCTGCGGGGCAGTTCTTACAAGCTGGAGAGCTCTTCGAGCAGCGCGGACAGCTTTTCGCCCGGCAGGCTCACGAACGGCAGCTCCGCCAACTGCTTGAAAGTGGACTTTTTCACGATATGGAAGGCGCCGCCACCGAAAAGATCCGGCAAGTGCTTTTTCAGCACTTCGGTCGCCGCCGGATCGCTCAGCACGTCGTCGATTCTCGTGTTCACCGTGTAGATGACGCGGAACAAATTCGCATTCGTGTAGGTGAAGGAGTACGCTCCCGAACCGATCATCAGCCGCACTCCCTGCTCGCTCTCACCGATCAGTTGGATGCCTTCGGCCGAGCCCAGTTCCACACCGCTTTCTTTCAGGCCGCCGATCGTCGCGCCCCTAAGCACAACCTCAGCGGTCGTGTTCGCCGGAATCCGCACGTTCACTTCAATCCGGTCGCCGTCGACCCGCCACCCGGATTCAACCCGGCCGTACATCGATCGATGGGCGGCTGAAGCGTAAGCGAGCTTGTTCAGGCCGAACAAAGGCTCGATATGCATCCGTTTGAACGCCGGCACCGCGGCATCCATGTCCAAGCCGGCTACTTTGCGGTACATCCAGTCGCCGATGGCGCCGTAGGAATAATGGTTGAAAGAGTTCATGTCATCGCTCCAGAACGAACCGTCCGGCTTGATGCTGTCCCAATGCTCCCAGATCGTCGTCGCGCCTTTGGAGACGGAGTACAGCCAGCCCGGATAGCTTTCCTGCAGCAGCAGCTTCACGGCCGTACGGTGGTAGCCGTTATTCGAAAGCGCGAAGCACAGGTATGGCGTCCCTACGAAACCTGTCGTTAAGTGGTACTCGTTGTCCACGAGCAGCTCGTTCAAATCATGCGCGACTCTCGCTCGAACGCTATCGTCGACCAAATCAAAAACAAGCGCAAGCACATGAGCCGTTTGCGTAGGAGCGGCGACCCTGCCGGTTTTCGTGACGAACTCTTCCCGGAACGCTTGCACGACCTTCCCGTAAAGCTCGCCGTACAGCCGGGCATCGTCCTCTTTGCCGAGAGCGAGTGCGGCATCGCGGAGGAGACGCGTCGAATACGCGTAGTAAGCGGTCGCGATCAAAGCCGTCGGAGTCGCTCCGATGTAACTGTTCTCCTTGGCGTCAAGACCGAGCCAATCGCCGAAATGGAACCCCGTGTTCCATAAATATTCGTTTTCGCCTTGAGCACGAATGTACTCGACCCAGGCTTTCATGCTTTCGTACTGCTCGGCTAACAGACGCGTATCCCCGTAGTATTGGTAAACGGTCCACGGGCAAATGACCGCGGCGTCGCCCCATGCAGCCGAATTCGCGCCGCCCGCCACGTCCGGAATGACGAAAGGAACTCCGCCGTTCGGCAGCTGCTCCGCCTTCAGATCGTGCAGCCATTTGGTAAAAAACGGCCCGCCCTGGAAGTTAAACAGCGCCGTGCTGATAAATACCTGTGCGTCCCCGGTCCAGCCCAGCCGCTCGTCGCGCTGCGGGCAATCGGTCGGCACATCCAGGAAGTTGCCTCTCTGCCCCCACTTGATGTTGCTTTGCAGCCGGTTCACCCGCTCGTCGGAGCATTCGAACTCGCCGGTCGGCTCCATGTCCGTATGAATCACTTCGCCCGTAAAAGCATCCAGCGGCAGTCCGTTCTCCTGGCCCGGGAAGCCCTCCACTTTCACGTAACGGAAGCCCATGAACGTGAAATAAGGAGCATAGCTTTCCTCGCCGCTGCCTTTTGCGACATACTCAACGGTCTGCTTCGCGGGACGAAGGTTGCCGAAATAGATGTTGCCGTCTTTGTCCAGCACTTCCGCATGCCGCAGCTGAATGCGGGTTCCGGCCGGAGCGTTCACTGTAAACCGAACCCGGCCCACCATATTTTGCCCCATATCCAGCACATGATCGCCGGCAGGCGTTACAAAGTAAGAAACGGGGCGCAAGATTTCGGTTACCCGCGTCGGATCGTTCTCTTGAGCGACCAGGACGCTTAGCGGCAAACCTTCGCAAATCTGCACGGACTTCCACTGCCCTTCGCTCAGCTCCGCGCCGCTCCAGCCTTCTTGCTCCAATCGCGCATCGTAGGTTTCTCCGTGGTAGATCGTCGAATACAAAATCGCGCCTGTAGAAGCCTTCCATGACGAATCCGTGGCAATGACCGTTTCCGTTCCGTCCTTGTATTGAAGATGAAGCTGCAGCAGCGCCGCCCGGCGGTCGCCGTACTTGTAGTTTTTATTTTCAAAGCCCATCCCGCTCTTGTACCAGCCGTCCCCAAGCATGATGCCGATTCCGTTGCCGCCCTCAAGCAGCAGCTCCGTCACGTCGTACGACTGAACCTGCAGCCGGTTGTGGTAGCTGGTCCAGCCCGGAGCAAGCACTTCCTCGGACACGCGCCGGCCATTCATATACAGTTCGTAAACCCCTGCCGCTGTCGCATAAATGCGGGCGGACACAAGCCCTTCTTTCGCCTCGAACCGTCTGCGGAGAAGAAAAGCCGGCTCGGCGTCAGGATCGATCTCATCCGCATGCGGCGTAATCCATTGCGCATGCCATTCGCTTTGATCGAGAAGCCCCATTTCCCACCAGGCGGTTTCACTCCATTCGGATTCGCGGTCGAAGCGGTCCCATACTTTTACCCGATACGAGTAGCGCATGCGCGATTTCAGCCCGGGTCCCGCGTACGGAATTTGGATCGACTGCTCCGATTCGACGAAGCCCGAATCCCACAGCGGCGCGCCAAAATCGCCGTCCATGCCGGCTACGACAATCCGATATCCGCGCTGCATCGTGCTGCGGCGGTCCGATTGAAGCTGCCAGCTAAACCGCGGGCTCGCGACTCCAATGCCAAGCGGATTCGTGCGGTATTCGCATTTTAGTGCTTCAACTGTCAATTTCCCCATAAAATCTCTCCTCTTCTTTGGCCTTATGATTAACAGCATAAATATTAGCGCTATTAATTAACCTTTGACTGCGCCTGCGGTCATGCCGGCCACAATCTTTTTGTTGAAAAAGATGAACAAAATCAGCGGCGGCAAAGTAATGAGCAAAATATTCATAAACAGCAAGTTCCACTGCGTGACGTACTGGCTTTGGAAATTGTAAAGCGTAAGCTGCACCGTAGCGTTTTTCGCTCCCGGGAAAAAGTACAGCGGATTCGTAAAGTCGTTGAAGATGCCGACCGAAGAAGTGACGATAATCGTTGCGGTAACAGGTTGAAGCAAAGGGAGGATGATCCGGTAAAACAGCTTGAAGCCGCTGCACCCGTCAACGACCGCCGCCTCGTCGATCTCGCGCGGAATCGCGGACATAAAGCCTTTGTAGAGCAGGACGCCGAACGGGAAGCCGAGCGCAACCTCGACCAGGACAAGTCCTGGCATCGTTTTAAACAGTCCGAGACCGTTCAGCACCCAGATCGTAGGCACGATGGCGGGCGGAATGATCAGTCCCGACAGGACGAGAAAGTTCAGCCACGGCGTAGCCCTGTCCTGCCTGCGCTGCATGACGTACCCGGCCATGGCGCAGACGATAACGAGCACGACGATCGATACGACCGTGAGCAGCGTGCTGTTGTAGAACGCCCTTATCAGCATATAATCCCGCGCAGCGATCACTTGTTTTAAATTGTCCCAAAAATGAATCGTCGTCGGCCACGCCAAGTTCAAGAGCGAGGATTCCTGCTTATCCTTGATCGCATTGACGATAACGAAATAAAAAGGGATCCAGAAAACGACAACCGTCAGAAGAACGGCAACGGCCTCCACACTGAACCTTCTTATCCCTTTGCTCATAGGTCAACCTCTTTTCTATTCAAGTACGTATACAGCGGGAAAGCCAATGCCGTGACGAAAATAAACAGAATGACGTTGCCTGCCGTCGCCAGACCGTAATAGCCGCCTTGGTACTGCTTGTAAATGATCGAAGCGATGAGGTCGGTCGTAAAGCCCGGTCCCCCTTTGGTCATCGCCCATACGAGGTCAAAAGAGCGCAATCCGCCGATAAACGCCAAAATGATGACCGAGTTCGTCGCCGGACGGCTGAGCGGAAGGATGATGTTCCAAAACTTGCGGAATGAGCCGCCGCCGTCGATTTCCAGCGCTTCATAATAGTCTTGAGGAATCGACATGATTCCGGCAATGTAAATGACGGTGGCGAAGCCGACGCCTTTCCAGACGTCCACAAGCGCTACGGACAACAGCGCGATGCGGGTATCGCCCAACCAATCCGGCCCGGTGATGCCGAGCACGGCTAGCGAAGTATTGATCAAGCCTTGAGTAGGATGCATCATCATGCTGAAAGTAATGCCGACCGCAATGGCGCTAAGCAAAGTCGGGAAAAATATGACAGACCTCAGGTAACCTTTGGTTCTTATTTTTGAAGTTAGAAATACGCCCAGCAAAAGTCCCAAAACCACTTTCAGGACGCAAGTGACGACCGCGTAAATGAATGTATTTTTGAAGCCGATAACGAGCGATGCTTCCTGGAAAAACATTTTGAAATTGTCCAAACCGATAAATTCCCAATCCGCCAAATTCCACCTGGTCAAGCTGAAGAAAAAGGACATGACGGTCGGCAGCAGGAAGATCACCAGGTAAACAACCGCCGCCGGGATCAGAAAAGCGTATGAATACGTGCGTTTGAAAATCTTGGTCATCGAGTTCACCCCTGTATCTTAAAGAAGGGGAGCCGGTCCTGCATCTAATTTGCATGAGGACGGGCTCCCCTCAGATTCTATCCGTTAGCGACTACCATCCTTGAAGACCAAGCTGCTTCGCTTGTTTTTCTACATCTTTGTCGTATGCCTCCGCACCTTGTTTGCCCGTCTTGATGCCTGCGCCGACTTCCGTCGTAATTTGCGGCATGCTGGAGCCTTTGACAGGAGATACATACTCCAGCGCCGGAGCCGTTTTGCCGGAATTGAAATACGGGAACATATCCTTAACCGCTTGCGATACATTGTCAGGAAGCTTGGCGTCCTTGATCGCATACGGTCCCGTAGGCTTGGAAACCGAAAGCGTCGCGGCGATGCCTTCTAAAGATGCGGTGAAGTTGAGGAATTTTTTGGCTTCTTCGATGTGCTGGCTCTTCTTGTAAATATAAGCTCCATTCGGCATCCAAAGGGTCAAACCGTTTTGATCCGCGCTGTCCCCGGGCTGTGCGAAGAAGCCGATATCCTTCATTTTGTCCGGATAATTCTGTTCCAAAGTAGGAATCGCAAAGGAAAGCATCGGATATTGCGCGCCCTTGCCTTCCGCCAGCATTTTCAAACCGGCATCATAATTCGTGGCCAAAAAGTCTTTATTCATATACCCTTTCTTCGCAAGTTCCTCCAGCTTCTCAAAGCTTCTCAGAGCGGCCGGATCGGTCGAGTATTTGGCTTTGTTGGCCGTGTAATCGTCCGCGAATTTCGGATTTTTAGCTTGCACATTGTAATAGTCCGCGAGCACGACGATCTGAGAGGTCCAATCATCCTTGTAGGAGCCGATGACAGGCGTAATGCCGGCCGCTTTGATCTTCTCGTTATTGGCCATCAGTTCATCCCACGTTTTCGGAACGGAAAGACCCAGATCCGCATAAATCTTTTTGTTGTAAAACCAGCCGCCGCCCGATGTCGAGCCTTGCGGGGCCCCGTAGATTTTGCCTTTAAAAGTAACCGTAGGCTTGAAGGAATCGATCACATTCGCCATGAACGGCTCGTTAGTCAGATCCAGCAAGTTTTGCTCCGGATTAAGCGCTTGCATAAGAGAACCGGCATTATACCAGAAAACGTCGGACATATCCCCCGTAGCAAGACGGGTTTTTACGATATTGTCGCCTTCGCCGCCGCCCGGACGGGTTTCCGTTTCAACATGAATATTCGGATATTTCTTTTCAAATGCCGCGACAACCGCGTTGGAGGTATTGACGGCATCCTGCGAATTGTCTACAAGCAGCGAAATCGTCACTTTTTTCCCCGAAGCGTCGGTTTGAGCCGCCGGTTGTCCGCTTTTATCTCCGGCTTGCTGCGATGCGCCGCCGCAGCCTGCGAGCGCGCCGGAAAGCAGCACCGCGGTTGACAATGACGCGACAAGCTTTGTTCCCTTTTTATTCATCGGTTAAGCCCCCTTATGATGTTGACTTGTTGTGCAGAGTTCGATCCCCCTGCAGTTTTATTGTAATACCGGCTCATGGGGTGCGGCAGTGCTTCATTTTTTTGTTTCATGTCCGTTTTTTTCTGATTGCACCGCATCTATTTCTGAATGTGCACGTATATCCATATAATGTACATGCTGCTCTTTATATTGCCCCGGCGCTACCCCTGTATACTTTTTAAACACCTCGGAAAAATGTCTATACGTATGATAGCCTACCTTCTCGCTGACTTCGTTCACCTTCAAGCCTTTGCCAAGCAGCGATTTGGCCAGCTCCATCCGGTACCGGGTCACATATTTGATGTACGACTCGCCCATCTCCTCTTTGAACAGCACGCTGAAATACGTCTGGTTCATGCCCACGTGCTCGGACACTTCCTGCAGGGTCAAATCACGGGTGCAATTCTGCCGGATAAAATGGCACGCCCGGACGACGGCGGCATGTCGCGAATCGCCACGGGCATCGATCGTGACGTCGGCGATCCGCTCGATCTGGCTGCGGAACCATTCAGCGACCCGCCCTTTCGCGGCCATTTCGCCGAACTCGACATGCGGCATGCTGTCATGCAGCCGGAAAGACTTGTCTCCGGCGCTTTTTTTCGCTTCCTCCAGCAGCAAATAAATCAGCTTGAGCATCTCATGCTCCGTCACTTCCGGATCGAACTTCCCGCTTTGCAGCCATTGAATAAAGCTGTCGATCTGCTCAAGCAGCACCGCTTTGTTGCCCGAGCGCAGACTCAGAATGATCGCTTCCTCCCGCTCCGTCACCCCTTCGGGCACATCCGCAAGGTCGCCCAAATCCTCAAAGCGTATCATCCCCTTCTCGCCCAAAAAACGCGCCGTTCTCAGCGCGCGAAGCGCCTCTTTGCAGCTGAGGGACGCTTCCGAAACGCGCAGCTTCGTCCCGCCGCTGCCGACCGGCATTTCGGCATGCTCGAATTCGCCTATCGCATGCTCCCAGAACTCCTGCGCCGGAACGTCGTAATGGAAAAAAACGATCATCCGCTCCTGCCCGTGCCTGACGGCGACCGCATCGTACGCAGCGCCCTCCGGAGGCGCGAGCTCGTCCGCCGCAGCGGCGATGACGGTTACGGCCTGCACCCGCTGCGCGTCCGGCCCGAAGCTCTCCCGCCACTTCGCCTCGGCTTCCGCCCCGATCAGCAGCAGATCGAGCGTCGCCTTTTCGAGCAGCTCCCGCCTGTTATTTTGCGACGCCCGCTTTAATTCCCGGATCTCCTTTTGCCGGCCAATACGGTCAAGCACTTTGCGGATAGCTTTTTCCACGCTCTGGATCGTAATCGGCTTCTCCAAATAATCGACAACGTCCAGGTTGATAGCCCTTTTCACATATTCAAACTCGTTGAATCCGCTGAACACGACACAATACGTCTCCGGTGCTTCCCGCATGACCTCCTCGATCAGCTGCAGCCCGTCCATGCCCGGCATCCGAATGTCAGTAAATATCATATCCGGCCGCTCGCTGCGAAAAAGAGACAGCGCGGACAAACCGTCGCTTGCGGTACCGGCCAGTTCGATGCCGAAGCCCGCCCAATCGATCATTTCCCGAAGGCCTTTGAGCACGATATATTCATCATCAAATACGGCTGCTTTCAGCATCAGTCATCCCTCTTTTCCATAATTGGGTTAAAGCGAATTTCGATCTTCGTCCCTTGATTCACCCGGCTCGAAATCGTCATGGAACTGCTCGCTCCGTAATACAAAAGCAGCCGTTCCCGCACATTCCGCAAGCCGTACCCCTGCTCCGTCCGTTTCATATCTTCAATGCCGACCCCGTTATCCTCGACCGTAAAAATAAGAAATCCATCCTCCCTCCTGCCGGTCAGATGAATCGTGCCGTCCCCGACTTTGGGCTCCAGGCCGTGATAAATCGCATTCTCGACAAGCGGCTGCAGCAGCAGCTTCATAATCTCCATCCCCATGATGAAGGGCTCCACCTCTTCCACATATTGGAATCGGTTGTCATACCGGATATTTTGTATCGTCATATAATGCTCAATGTGCTTCAATTCCTTGAACACCGATATCATATCTTTCCCTTTATTCAAGCTCAGCTTGAAGCTTTCCGATAAAGAGACCGCCATTTGGGCGATATCGTTGTTTTTTTGCAGTGTAGCCATCCAGTAGATCGAATCCAGCGTGTTATACAAAAAATGAGGCTTGATCTGCGCCTGCAGCGCCCTTAATTCGGCTTCGCGCTCTTTGAGCTCGGAGAGGGTCAGCCGCTCGTTCAAATCCTTGTTTTCCGAAGCCAGCCGCTTGAACGTCTCGCCGATCGTTCCGACTTCATCCTGTTCGAACGTCTCCGTAAAATCGCGGGTTCCTTTTGTCCACTCGACCATCATTTTTTTGATCTGCAGGAGCGGCCGGGTAATGGTGCCGGAAATAAAAATAGATACGATAAGCGCGACAAATCCCATCGAAACCGCGATGGAGGTTGTGACCATGGCGATTCTATTCGATTTTTTCAGCAGCTCCTGAATTTTAATCAAGTGGACAAAGGTCCAGCCCGTCGTCTGATTCTGATATTGGCTGATCAAAAATCCGTTGTCCCGCAGTTCGCTAAGCACGGCGCCAAGGTCCCCTTCCCGGGAAGACGGCAAATCCGGCATGCCGTTATTAAATACGATGTTGGTCTTTCCCTGATCGGGTTCGAGCGCCATAAAGCCGCCGTAATCGTTACTTGCATTAAATATGTTGTTGAATATCGATTTCGATACGTTGACGACGAGCAGACCGATCGGCTCGCCGTTCGGATCGGAAGCGTCCCGGAACAGTTTTACCGTAGAAAACGAATCCTTCGACTCCCCCAGCACGTCATAGCCGAAAAAGACGACCCTCCCCTGGGCGTTAAAAGCGTTTCGATACCACTCCGTT
Source organism: Paenibacillus sp. sgz302191 (assembly GCF_057749925.1). Taxonomy (NCBI): domain Bacteria; kingdom Bacillati; phylum Bacillota; class Bacilli; order Caryophanales; family Paenibacillaceae; genus Paenibacillus; species Paenibacillus sp. sgz302191. The sequence continues at coordinate 138,226 of NZ_JBYLHY010000009.1, read as the reverse complement.
TGTTGGATCAGCGCCTGCTTGTTCGGTTTCTCATAAATGCCGGCATCATCGGACCGCCCGGTGCAAAACGTCCGGAAATCGAGATTGAATACACAGACGGAATTCACGAATTTGGTGTCGGAAAGATTGCTATTGACCAGCTTCTGAAGCCTGCTGGGCGTCCATTCCAGCGAGCTGCCTTGCCCGAAGATCGGCTGCGTGCCGCTGCCGGTGTTGCTGCTGCTCAGCACGCCCCGCATTTCGTCGTTCATCACGATCGACCGGTGCAGATTGACAATATTCCGCAGCAGCAAGTCGGCCACTTCGCTGGACGTTTCCAAGTGATCCTCATTCGTCTGCGCGTTCGTCTCCATGAGCGTGCTTTTGGCGATATTGAAGGAAATGTACCCCAGTATGAACAGCGGGGGCAAAGATACGACAATCATCGCCGCGAGAAAGCGGCTTCTAAGCTTTTGGAAACGTAATTTGCTGCGAAGTAAACGCATCCAAGATTTCATGCTGACCCCCCTGTCGTCGCTTTCGTTTTGTGCGGCGTTCCGCAACGCCAATCAGCGGCCTGAAGAGACGAAACAGGTCGCTGAACAATACAAATCCTATAAGGCTATTATATATAGGGTGTACAAACATACAAAATGTACACATTTTTTTGGCGGATGTCCGATTTTTTTGGGTGAGCGGTACGCTCCCCGCATCGCACCGATACAACAAAAAAACACGCGTCAGCGTGCACCTTGTTAGCGGGGATAATTTTTTTTTGGGGGGGGCGGCTGCCGGAATGCCTCATAAACGATACCTCGACCATCGGACAGACAAAAAACACTACCCCGACCATCTGGCAGACAAAATAATGAAGAACGCTCGCCGCAAGTTCCCCCGGCAAATTCCCCCGATTGAAGAAACTGATTCCACCAAAATTTGCTCATGCACCACTCGCTATAGGTTCCCCGGTCCGACTTGGTTCCATACGTGGAAATCCTGACCTTGAAAGAACAAAATCACCCCGACGGCTGACAAAGCACTTACCCCCAACTTTATGCACACTTTATCCACAAGCAACAAAAATCATAATTTCCTAAACAGTGAGATAAACCTCTATCGAGGTCTTTTCGAAGATGAGCGACCGCGTTCAGAGGTAGGTTTATTCGCCAATAAGAATGCTGTTCTACGCGCTTTAGCGCTGTAAAGAACTTAAACATTCTTATGTGGTAAAAAAATGCTCCTTTCGGAGCATTTCTGAGACCTGTCGCAAACTCGCTAGCCCATCGCTGAAGCCGGCAGCGTGCACAATTCCTGCAAAACATACAAGTCACAAAACATTCCTGCACCATCACTCACCATCGCAGGCTGTTGAAAGACTCGCCCGCTACTCGCAAGCACATCTACTCGGCAACGCGGTGAAAACCTGTAAAAACCCCCATGACGCCGTGGACGTCACTCCACAGAATGAAAATAATCAGGCACACTGCGTTCTATTTTCGTATAAAGTGCAGGTTTTCACTCGTGCTTACGCCAGCAGCGAGAAATTCCTGCAAAAACCCCCATGACGCCGTGGACGTCACTCCACAGAATGAAAATAATTCAGGTCTACTGCGACTATTTTCGTATAATGTGCAGGTTTTTGCACGTGTTCACCCCAGCAGTGAGAAATTCCTGCAAATGTGCAGGTTTTTGCTCGTGCTTACGCCAGCAGCGAAAAATTCCTGCAAATGTGCAGGAATTTCATCGAACATACGGGCCCAAGCTCATTTTCACCAGAAATTCCTGCACTTTCGCAGGCTTTTCGCCAAAACGGACCCCTTTTACGGAAAAAGCCTGCACTTTCGCAGGTTTTTTGTAGCGCCTCCTCCGGCTGCCTGGCCAAGTATCGTGACTTTCTCGGTCAATCGCACATCTACAGCATGTCGGGCCGTGTTTTGCCTTCTATGACGTGTAGGTTTTGCCGAGCCCCAACTCGGTAAGAAGCTGGCGGTACGCGATGGAGGTGCGGTCCGCCGGAATATGCGCTTCGGCTTGCAAATCAAGTGGCAGATCTTCCGGCGTCTGCGCTTCGACCATATCCCGGTCCTCTTGGAACACCTGCAGGTTAAACTTGATGGTGTCCTCGACGGGCGCGTTTTTATCGAAATTTCGCGATATCGGGCAAAACAATCTCGTATAGCGCGCCGAAACCGGCGATGCGCAGTTCAAGATCATCAGCTTGCCGTCATTCGGGAAATATACGGTGAGCGAAGCCGCAAACGGAGGGAATACGCGGAATTCGCGGAGCCACATGAATCCGTCCGGCGCCGGATTTTCCTGGCCTCTTCCGTAATTGCTGACGGTGCTCCAATACTCGGCCAACAGTTGGTTGCCTTCACGCGTTACTTTGTATTGGGGAACTTCGGTGTTGTTGCGGTCGCCAAATGTTTCGGTATGCACAAAGGCGAAATGCGACACATCCAGAAAGCCTTCCATCTGCCGCCCTGCCGATCCCGCAATGTCGAAACTCGGCGGCAGCACGTTCATATAATCCGGATCGTCCCATCCGGGAAACGATGGAAGCTGTTCTTCCGTTGAAGCAAGCGAGGTCCATACCAAGCCGTATCGTTCAACGGCCGGGTATACGATCAATTTCAATTTCGGTGAAATTTTAGCGTCCGGATGCGCCGGAACCGCTGTACATTTGCCTTCGCAATTGTAACGGAAGCCATGATAGGGGCAGACGATTTCCCCGTTCTCCACCCAACCCATGCTCAACGGGGCGCCGCGATGAAAGCAGAGGTCCCGGGCAATCACGATTTTGCCGTTGCTGCGGTAGCACACGAGCTTCACATCCAAAAGCTTGACAGCAAGCGGCTTATCCCCCACTTCGCTGACTGCGGCTACCGGATACCAATATTTGGACAGCACTTGCCAATCTTGAGGTGTAAACGTGCAATCCCGTGGAAGCTGAACTTCGGCACTCGCTGTCATACTCTCATTTACCATCATCGTATCCACCCCATCATATTTTGGATAAAATCAAATCACGACCGGCCGGCTGCCCCGGCCTCGCATCCCACGCATGGGGTTTGGCGCCCCCGTCGTGGAGAGCCACGACGTGCGTTGGGGGAGAGATGCCTCACGCCCTATGCACGGGATCTAACCCCCGGCTACCCGCTCCGGGAAAGAGGCGGCCTCACGCCGCTTCCCTACTTCGCCAGCACGCTCGCGTCGAGGGCGCATACTTCCGGCAAATTGCGGTATTTGCCGGCATAGTCGAGGCCGTATCCGACGACGAACTCGTCGGGAATCTCGATGCCTTTGTAATCGACATGGACTTCGACCCGGCGGCCGGAAGGCTTGTCGAGAATCGTGCATATTTTGACGCTGCGGGCTTGGCGGGCCAGAAACAGCTCTCTCAGAAATTTCAGGGTGAACCCGGATTCGACCAGGTCCTCCACAATAAGAACGTCCTTGCCCACTACATCCACATCGGTATCTTTCTTGACGGTGATCTCTCCCGAAGTTTGCGAGCCGCTGCCGTAGCTGGAAACCGACATGTAGTCCGTCTCGACAGGGAACGCAATCTCCCGCATCAAATCGGCCATAAACACCGCGCCGCCCTGCAAAATACCGATAAGCACCAGGTCTTTGCCGCGATAATCCGCGGTTATCTCCCTGCCCATTTCCTGCACCTTGCGATGCAGTTCCGCTTTGCTGACCAGCACTTTTTTGATTGCTTCCGTCACCATCCAGCCCCCTTTTCCGATGCCGGTATCAGTTCGACCGGTCCTGTTCCTTCAGGATGACATCATGCGCCCCGCCCTCAACAATGCTGGTCGAGGAGACTAGCGTAATTTTGGCCTTTTGCTGCAGCTCGGGAATAGAAATCGCGCCGCAGTTGCACATGGTGGATTTGATTTTGCTGACGGTGATATCCAGATTGTCTTTCAGCCGGCCGGCGTAAGGGATGAACGAATCGACGCCTTCCTCGAATTCCAGCTTGGATTCCTTGCCTTCGCCGCCAAAATCGTACCGCTGCCAGTTGCGCGCCCGGCTTGAGCCCTCACCCCAATACTCCTTGACAAAATTGCCGCCGATCAGAACTTTGCGTCCGGGGCTCTCGTCGAAACGGGCGAAATATCTGCCCAGCATGACAAAATCCGCCCCCATCGCCAGAGCGAGCACGATGTGGTAGTCGTGAACGATGCCGCCGTCGGAGCAGATCGGGACGTATTCGCCCGTCTCCTCGAAGTACCGCTGTCTCGCTTCGGCGACTTCCATGACCGCGGACGCCTGGCCGCGTCCGATGCCTTTCTGCTCGCGGGTGATGCAGATCGAGCCGCCGCCGATGCCGACCTTGATGAAATCCGCGCCCGCCTCCGCCAAATAGAGGAAGCCGTCGCTGTCCACGACATTGCCGGCGCCGACCTTGACCCGATCCCCGAACGTATCCTTGATATAGCGGATCGTATCCGCCTGCCACTCCGAATAGCCGTCCGAGGAGTCGATGCAGAAAATATCCGCCCCGGCTTCGATCAGCGCCGGAACCCGCTCGCGGAAGTCTCGGGTATTGATGCCCGCTCCCACAATCAGCTGCTTGTTCTCGTCGTGCAGCTCCAGCGGGTGTTCCCACCCGCTGTCGTAATCTTTGCGGAAAACGAGATACAGCAGGTTGCCGTTTTTGTCGACAACAGGCAGGCAATTGAGCTTGTGCTCCCAGATCATATCGTTAGCCTCGGACAGCGTAATGCCTTCTTCGGCATAGATCAGGGAAGAGAACGGGGTCATGAGCTGAGAGATCGGAGTGTGGTGCGGGGTCCGGTTTTCGCGGTAATCCCTGCTGGTAACGATGCCCATCAGCTTGCCGGTCGGCAGCCCGTCTTCCGTAATGGCGATGGTGGAATGACCGCTGTCCGCTTTGAGCCGCAGCACATCTTTCAGCGTGTCCCCGGGCCTCAGATTGGAGTCGCTGACGACAAAGCCTGCCTTAAACTTTTTAACTTTCTTCACCATCTCCGCCTGCTGCTCGATCGGCTGCGAGCCGTAAATAAACGAAATGCCGCCGCATTTGGCCAAAGCGATCGCCATTTCATGATCCGATACGGCCTGCATGATCGACGAAGTGACAGGAAGGTTCATTTCCAGCGCGGGCCGCTCGCCGCTCCTGAATTTTGTTACGGGGGTTCGGAGATTTACATTTTCCGGAATGCAATTTTTCGCGGTCAGATTGGGAACAAGCAAAAATTCGCTGAAAGTTCTTGAGGGCCGCTCGTAATAAAACGCCATGTCCATCCTCTCCCAAAATAAAGTTCTGCCGATTATACCTTACTTAAAAACCGCGTCGGAATCCCGAAGTCATCCTCGAGCTTCCGGTAATGCTCGCCTTTGACGAGAATGACTTGCACGCCGACAAGCCTGACTTCCATTTCTTCCAATTGCTTGACAATAGAGCGAATCGTAGAGCCCGAGCTGATTACATCGTCGAGGATCAACACGCGGTCATTTTTTTGGAAACCGTCAAAATAAATATAATTTTCGTTATATGCGGTCTCCCGTTTTATGCAAATTTGGAAATCTTCGTACAATTCCGTGCTTAGCCTGAGAATGTTCATCGGTTTTTGCAGCTTGTAGGCCGTCAGCATCCCCCACGTATGACCGCCCGGCTCCGGCGAAACGATATAGTCGAATTCCGGAAATTGCTCCAAAATGCTCTCCGCGAGATTGTCCGTAATCTCCGTCAGCAGCTCGGGAACGATATACGTCCCCCGCTCCCCAAAGGGATACAACTTAAAATCGTAGACGGTATCGCGGTCTTTCATAATCTTTACTGTTTTTGCGCTGCTGATCGACTCATTCAGCCTGGCACACATGTTGTTCATATTCGTTCACTCCTTCCGAGGTCACCTGCGCGTATTGCAAATAACCCCAGAGACAAGAGGCGCAGTACGGACAATCCCCTACCTGAACACAGCGATGCGCCCAAAGGGAAAGGAATTCGTTAACTGCTGCCTCTTATAGCCTGGGGCAATTTACGGTTGCCTGTAGAAACGCTCACACCATATTAATGAGCTTATACAAGAGTTATCGCGCTTTAATGTTATAATTTCTAACATTTATTATTTTTTACATAGTATCACCGCACTTTTTCGCTGTCAATAACTAACTACACATTAAAATACATTACATAAATCTGCACAAAAAGAAGCCTTGTTTTTGTATATGTAACACAAATATCACAACAAATATGATCAACCGACCGCCATCAAGCAGCGCATCAACGCGCGCCGGGAGCTGCGCGGTGCATGCTATCAAGCAGCCTCAGCTCCGCCCCAGCCACCTCCCGCCGCCTGGTCACCCTCCGGCAAGAGCATGCCAGGCTCGCCGAAAACCGCTCGAACGCGACGGCAAAAAAGCCGCTCCCGATTGGAAGCGGCCTGCCGGCAAAAGCACTTATGCGTCGTACCCTTGTTTCTTGGTCAACATAACGATCAACCCTACGACAATCAACCCGATCGCCAGCGAAGACTGCCCCATAATGTTCAGGCTGATGATACTCCCAAGCGTGAAGATGGCGAAAAAGATCACCGAAACGCTTCCCAGAATAAAGACGGGAAGGAGGATCCATCTGTTTTTGCCGCCGAACCAGTAAAACTCCAGCAGCCCGAACGCTACCGCCAGCGGGAATCCCGGCCACGTATACTCCCAGATGTCGAACAGCATGGAAATCTGGCATACGCCTCCGGCCACAAGGAGAATCCCTCCCGGAATCAACAATCCGGCCCCACGCCGCCGAGTCGCATAGAAATACATCCAATGAAACAGGAGCCCCAAAGGAATGACAAACAAACTTGGCCAAAAATAGGCGAACACCATCCCAGGATCCATCGCATTTCCCTGACTCGTAAAGAAGAAGAAAATTCCCGCCAAGACGAGAAGTGCTCCAAGCAGCGTCTTCTTATCCACCGTTTACCTCCGCTATTCCATAAAATCAATATTTACTTCATTCTAGAATAAATCGGCTTGCTCCGCCAGCACCCCTGGAACGATTTTCCCTACGTCCCGAGACGGAGGCGCGGCCCCCTCCCGGGTACAGGTACGGTTAGCGGCGGCGCATGAGAAAACGGTTAGCGGCTTAGCAATTCGTTGGCGGAGACAATGTTGTCGTTTTTCTTTTTCGGCTTGTTCCAGAACTGCTCATTTCCGGGCAAATCATCGAACCAGGCCGCATGCTCAGGGCAGTCGAGCGCCATAAATTTTCCGTACTGGTCGTCCCGGGATTGATGGTATTTCAAATAAGCCTTCCCATTCTCGATGGCCAAAATTTCGATTTTGCCGGAAGTGTGACTCATCGATAGGCGGACACGCTTGCCCAGGCCGGACGTGAGGGCCTTCGCCTCTTCCACGATCCGGTACACGCGTTCCAGCGGCAGTACGAAATCTTTATTGCCGGCGACGGGCCGGTTAATGAAAAAATAATAAGGCGTGACACCCGCCCACGAAAGCTTATCCAGCAGCTCCGCAAGCACCTCGGGCCGATCATTGATCCCTTTTAGAACAGGCGTTTGGTTCACGACAATCGCTCCCGCTTGATGGAGCGCTTCGAAGCCCCTCTTCGCTTCCGCCGTAATTTCGCGCGGATGATTGATATGCGCCATCACGTAGATGCGGCGCTCCGAGTCGGAATGCTTCCGGATGGACTCCAGCAGCTTCTCGTCTTCGTAGATCCGCATCGGATTGAACACGGGAATTTTCGAGCCGAGCCGAATGATCTTCACATGGTCGATCGCTCTCAACCGTTCGAAGATGCCGTTCAGCCTTGCCGTGGAAAGGATCAAACTGTCCCCTCCCGTCAGCAGCACATTGTTGATCTCCTTGTGCCGGGCGATATAGGCCAGCCCCGGGTCGACGTTCGACATCGCCTCGCTGACATCGTTGCGGAACAACCGCTTGCGGAAACAATAGCGGCAGTAAGCGCCGCAAACCTCGGATACGATCAAAAGGGCCGTCGTCCTGTATTTATGCTGGCAGCCGGGAACGACGTAATTCGTGTCCTCATCCGACGCGTCCCACCTTCCATATTCGGACAGCTCCCCGTCATTGGGAACGATCAATTTCTTGATCGGATCTTCCGGGTTGTTCCAATCTATCAGTTTCAAGTAATAATCGTTTACGCGAAACACGAATTTTTCCGTTATTTGCTTCAACCTTGTTCGATCGCGTTCGGGAATCTCCAGGATTTTATCAATATCGGTAATATATTTCGGTTGCGGCATATTTCATCCTCCTTGAAAAGACAGAATGTTGGCTTTCAACGAATCCAAGACGGCTATCTATCTCCTCCTTCCGCGGATCAAAGCTGCAAAATAAAAATGACCCGTCTTATAGCCGGCAAGAGGACATGTCGATGCCTCCGGGCCGAAAACTATACGTCGGGTCCAATTGAACGCAAAAAGACCCGAATAAACGGGTCAGCAAATGCAAATATAACACAATGCAACTATGACCCACCTACTGCTGACGAGGTTAGCTGCCGGGCTCGGGAAAGATGGTTCCCTACATAAACATCATGATTCGCCCCAAAAAGATTGGTTCCCCCGCTTTCCGATTCGTTAAACCGGAAATTAAGCGTATTTTTATCTTACACAAACACCGCCGGAGAGTCAATGACGCAGCGGGATTCCGCATTAAATCAGATCGGACTTTCGCAGAAGTCTTTGAACAATAACGGAAACCTCCGCTCTTGATATGAAGGCTCCAGGATCCAGCACGGCGCCGTTTCGTCCGGAAAAGATCCCGGATGCCAAGCAGTCGGAAATCCCGTTCTTCGCCCAATTCGATATCGTACCCGCGTCGGTGAAGGAGTTCAATAGCTGTCCTGCATTTGCGGAAGACTTCGCTTTGAGCCCTGTAATAGCCATTGCTCTGGCCATGATCACCATCGCTTGTTCGCGTGTAATCTTATCATTCGGGCGGAAGGTGCCGTCTTCAAAACCACTAATCAGGTTGTACGCGAAGGCCGTTCCAACCGCGCCGGCATACCAATCTTTCGAATTAACGTCAGAGAAAGACAGTGCCCCTGCTTTTGGCTGCACTCCTAATCCGCGAATCAAAATTGCCGCAAACTCCACTCGTGTAATATCTTGATCGGGATTGAAGAAGCCTTTGCCGACGCCATTGATGATCATACGCGATCCCATATCGTTTATCGCTTCTTTGGCCCAGTGCGCCTCCGCATCCTTAAACTCAACCGGATGCCATACGACGGAATAGGCACTATTCGTCATGCTGTTTATCTTGGCATAAAGCTTGCCGTCCAGCCGCACGATCTTGGTCGGCACATGGCGCAGCGTTCCATCCGTTTCAACCACGACACCAGTTGTGATTTTGTCAGGATCAACGCCATCCGGAATCGCTATTGTACGTTCAACATAAGCTTTGAACCCGTTGACTTCGATCGTCTTGTCCTTATAAAAAGCTCTTACCGTAAAATCAAGCGGCGGGACAACGACCGAAATTTTCCCTTCCCCGGATTCTTTCAGAACCCCTTGCGCCGGCGTTTTTGACACAGCAATTTCGATTTGAATCTTGATATCCTCCAAGGCTGCCGATTTGCCCAACTGATTCGAAATCGATTGGATGTCGATCTGCCCGGCCGGTAAGTTATAGGTCGCTTTATCTGTTTTTATTTCCAATACCGCTTGCTGCAGTTCCATTTTGCTGATCATCTGTCCGTCAAGCTCTCCGCGCACGACATCGGATTTGGCATCCGCCAGCATCGTCACCACAGCGAATCGCCCTTCCTTCGCCAATAGATCCCCCAGCTTGTCCCGGTCAATGCTGATGGTTGTTACCGTCTGTGAATTTACGCTCGTCACCTTGGCCGTCCCAACATTCACCGATTTGCCGTTAATGAGAACGGTAACGCCCGTTTTATCAGGTTGCGATGTAGTCGAAGGCATCGACTGTGGCGGCGTACTTCCACCACTGTCGCCGTCGGAAGGGATCTCCAGTCTTACGGTATTAGAAACGGCAGAAACAGGGCTGCTGCCAACGCTGTTAATCGCCGCCACAGTAAACGTATAGGTCGTGCCATACGTTAAGCCCGTAACTGTGATTGGGCTGCCGGTTCCGGTTGCAGTCAGTCCTCCCGGAATCGAGGTCACGGTGTAGCCGACGATCTCACTGCCTCCATTGCTGGATGGCGCATTGAAGCTTACCTTCGCTCCGCCGTTGGCTGCAACGGCGGTTACGCCCGTCGGGGCGTCAGGTACCGCAGCAGGCACTCCCGGCGCTGTCGGTGTCACGCTGTTCGATGCGGCCGAAGGGCCGGAGTTTCCTGCGCTATTCGTCGCTACAACCGTAAACGTATATGCCGTCCCATACGTTAAGCCCGTAACCGTGATTGGGCTGCTTGTACCCGTCCACGTCAATCCTCCCGGACTTGAAGTTACCGTATAGCCGGTTATGAGGCTGCCTCCATCGTTGAGCGGGGCCGTAAAACTGACCTTTGCTTGCGATTGGCCTTCCGCCACCTCCGATTTTACATCGGTCGGTACGTCCGGAGGGGTAGTTATCTCAGATAATTTCTGGATACGGTGGTTGCCGAAATCAGCGACATATACAGTGTTTCCGCTATCTATCGCTACACCGCTTGGACTAATAAATTCCCCAAGGCCGCTTCCCTCTCCGCCTCCGCTCTTCTTCCATTCTCTCCACACCCCCGTGGAAACGTCCAGCTTCTGGATGCGATTGTTGCTCATGTCAGCAACGTATACATTCCCGCCGGCATCTACCGCCACGCTGTAAGGCTCGTCAAATTCTCCAAGGCCTTTCCCCGAACCGCCGCCGCTCTTCTTCCACTCACTCCATACTCCTGTAGCTGCCGTCAGCTTCTGGATACGGTGGTTATTGGTATCCGCTACATACACATTTCCGCTGCCGTCCACCTCGATGCCGGAAGGTCCATAAAATTCTCCGAGGCCGCTTCCCGCGCCCCCTCCGCTCTTTTTCCACTCGCTCCATACTCCCGTGACTGCATCCAGCTTCTGAATACGACTGTTATTCGTATCCGCCACGTACACATTCCCGCTGCGATCTACCGCCACTCCGCTCGGATAATCAAATTCCCCACGGCCGCTTCCTTTGCCGCCTCCGCTCTTCTTCCACTCTCTCCATGCTCCCGTGGATGCCGTAAGCTTCTGGATACGGTGGTTATCACGATCGGCCACGTATACATTCCCATTGCTGTCTACAGCAACGTCGGTCGGATTCTCAAACTCTCCAAGACCGTCACCCGAACCGCCTCCGCTCTTCTTCCACTCGCTCCATATTCCTGTGGAAACCGTCAGCTTCTGGATGCGATGATTATCGTAATCGGCCACATACACATTCCGCTCGCTGTCCACCGCCACACCGCTCGGATAACTAAACTCGCCCAAGCCTTTGCCGGCAACCGCTCCCCTATATACCCATTCGATCCATACTCCTGTGGATACCGTCAGCTTCTGAATGCGCTCATTGCCAGAATCGGCCACATACACATTCCCGCTTCCATCCACCGCTATGCCTTTGGGTTGATTAAACTCTCCCAGGCCGCTGCCCGAACCACCGCCGTTCTTCTTCCACTCGCTCCATACTCCTGTGGATACCGTCAGCTTTTGAATGCGATGGTTGCCATACTCGGCCACGTATATATTCCCGTTGTTGTCTACGGCAACGTCGTACGGATTATTAAACTCGCCCGGACCGCTTCCCGCGCCTCCTCCGCTCTTCTTCCACTCGCTCCATACTCCCGTGGATACCGTCAGCTTCTGAATGCGATGGTTGCCGGTATCCGCCACGTACATATTGCCGCTGCTGTCCAGCGCAACGCGGGATGGAAAATTAAACTCGCCTAACCCGCTCCCTTTACCGCCCCCGCTCTTCTTCCACTCGCTCCACACGCCAGTAACTGCATCCAATTTCTGAATGCGATGATTCCAAGCATCCGCCACATACACATTCCCGCTATTGTCTACAGCCACGCCTCTCGGATTATTAAACTCGCCCAGGCCGCTTCCCGCGCCCCCTCCGCTTTTCTTCCATTCGCTCCATACTCCTGTGGATACCGTCAGCTTCTGAATGCGATGATTACTGGTATCCGCCACATACACGTTCCCGCTGACGCCTACCGCTACGCCTGCCGGATTGGAAAACTCGCCCAAACCGCTTCCATACGCCGGCCCATCGCCGCTCTTTTTCCACTCGTTCCACACTCCGGTGGCTGTATCCAGCTTCTGGATACGATGGTTATTGTTATCCGCCACATATACATTCCCACTACTGTCTACCGCTACTCCGGTCGGATTCGAAAACCCGCCGGGCGCATTATTGCCGGTCGATCCGATCTTGGCATATTGACTCCATAGTTCCGCTGCTTGCACAGGAAATGTGAGTAATGTATTACAGACCATAATAAATACAATGCCCCACACCCATAGCTTTCCTGCAGCCGGTTTTGCATATCTCCGATTCATAACTCCCATTCTCCTCCTCTGGCTGAACTTACACGCAATCCCTCCTGCATTTTACCAGGCATCTCTCTCAAAATTCTCACAAATGTGCCTTCAACAACAAAATGAAAGCGCATTCAAATGTGAGCAAAGTACAAGCATGCCAAAAATCGCAGGACAACGATGATAGCGGGGCATTCAAAAAATCACAGGACAACGATGATAGCGAGACATTCGAGGAGATAGTTTGCGCCGCTCCGAAAAATCGAAGAATTGTAACCACCGGCACCGGCTTAGGCGCTAACTTCCATCGCCCCCTATAAGGGAGGGCATGTTAATCATTCGAGTTCAAGGGATGTCTAACTCGTAGCTATAAGCTTTCCTGACGCACGAATATTTGCGGCGGCGATCTGCAGGGCCGGGGCGGCAAATCCGGCACGGCCTGCGTTTATTATCCGGCGGCAGCTAAGCCGGATTCGTCATAGCGGAACGGGCCGCTGCGGGAGGATCGGCAGCACCGCCTGGAGCAACCGCCGGCCGGCCGGGTGGCGCAGTTCGTCAAGCCGCGATGCGTCATCCAGCGTCTCGACGATTTCGCCCCGCTCCATGACCGCTACGCGGTCGGCAAGAACCCTCACGGCCGACAAGTCGTGGGAGATGAATAAATACGACAGGCCGAACTGCTCCTTCAGCCGGCCGAGCAGCCGCAAAATACCGGCCTGCACGAGCACGTCCAGGCTGTTGACCGCCTCGTCCAGCACGATCAGCTTCGGCCTGAGGGCAATCGCGCGGGCGATGCCGACCCGCTGCAGCTGCCCGCCGCTGAACTCGTGCGGGTATTTCCCGGCGTCGTCGCCGTGCAGGCCGACCGCTTCCAGCAGCTCCCGGACGCGTTGCCGCTGCGCAAGCGCAGTCATTCGCTCGTGAACGCGCAGCGGCTCGGCGATGATGCTCTGCACGTTCATGCGCGGATTGACCGCGCTGTGAACGTCCTGAAACACCAGCTGCATGTCGCGTCGCAGCTGCTTGCGCTCCTTGGCCGAGACGTCATGCAGCCGACGGCCCAGAAACAGCACTTCCCCGCTGTCCGGGCGCTCCAGTCCGAGCACGATTTTGCCCAGCGTGCTTTTGCCTGAGCCGCTTTCGCCGACGAGCGCAAGGCACGTCCCTTCGTCGAGGCGAAGGGAGACGTTTTTAACCGCTTCGATCGCGGTGCGGCGGTTCCAGCCAAGCCGGCGGGAGCGGTACGTTTTTGACACGCGATTCAGTTCCAATATGTTCATCGTTTCACCCCGCCCCCGAAATTCGCCACCCAATGCCCGGGCGCCGCCTCGAACAAACCATCGTCCGCAGCGCCATCCCCTTCTGTGTTTGCAGGCTGGGCCTCGTGCCAATCGGCCGCCATGCCGACGCTGCCGTCGACACCGCCTTGCCGCGCCGCAAGCAGCGCCTGCGTATACGGATGGCGCGGGCGGTTCAGCAGCAGCGCCGCCGGGCCTTTTTCCAGCAGCCGCCCCTTACGCATCACGGCCACTTCGTCCGCAAGCTTGGCGATGACGCCAAGATCGTGGGACACGAGCAGCATGCCCATGCCGCTCTGCCCGCGCAGCATTTGCAGCTCGTCCAGGATAGCGGCCTGCGTGGTCGTGTCGAGCGCGGTCGTCGGCTCGTCGGCGATCAGCAGCGCCGGATTCAGGCAAGCGGCCATGGCGATCATCGCCCGCTGCAGCATCCCCCCGCTCAGCTCGAAGGGGTACATGCTCAGCAGCCTTTCGCCATGCGGCAGCCGGAACCGCCGGATTTGCGCCGCCGCAAGCTCGCGAGCTTCCGCTTTTCGCATGGGCAAATGGGCGCGAATCGTCTCGATAAAATGGCCGCCCACCGTCATCATCGGATTGAAGGCGGACATCGGATTTTGCATAATAACGGCTATGTCGCGCCCGCGCAGCCGGCGCATTTTCTCGGCGGGCAGGTCCAGCAATTCCTCGCCGCGAAAGCGGATGCTGCCATTGACCCGCTGCCCTGCGCCGAGCAAGCGGACAATCGCCGAGCATATCATCGTTTTGCCGCTTCCGCTCTCTCCGACGATCCCCAGCACCCGCCCCTGACCGAGCGCCAAGCTTACATTGTTCACAACGCGCTTCGCCGCCCCTCCAGGGACAGGCAAATCAACTTGCAATCGCCGGATATCCAGCAATATTGGTAGTCCCATACACAACTCCTATCGTTTAGACGGATTTCGGATCAAGCGTATCGCGCAGCGCGTCGCCGAACCAACTGAACGCCACCACGGTGGCGAAGATCATCATCCCGGGCGCGATCATCAGCAGCGGATGGCTGCCCATCAAAGATTTGCTGTCGTTGATCATCATCCCCCATTCGGCCATCGGCGCTTGCACGCCCAAACCGAGAAACGACAATTCCGAAATTTGCAAAATGACCGCACCCATCTGCAAAAATTGAACCGCCATCATTTGCGGCAGCACGAACGGCACAATATGCCGAAGCACAATTCCGAAGCCGGAAGCTCCCGTGATTTTCGCCGACAACACATAATTCCGCTCTTTTAAACTGACGACCGACATCCGGATCATCCTCGCGTAGCCGACCCAATTGACGACGACCAGCGCAACGACCAGATTCACCACGCCGCCGCCCAGCAAACCGACAATAGCCAGTGCGAAAATCAAGCTCGGAAAAGCAAGAAACAAATCGCAAATGCGCATCAAAAGCCTGTCCAACCAGCCTCCTCTGTAGCCCGCAGCGATTCCTACAATCAGGCTCAGCGCAAGGGTGATCGCCGTAACGACAAAAGCCGCAGCGAGCGATACGCGCGCGCCGGCGATGATCCGCGACCAAACGCAGCGGCCCAGATGGTCCGTACCCAGCGGGTACTCCCAGGAAGGCGGCTGCAATTTGCGGACGATATCGACCTCATACGGATCGTGCGGCATCAAGTACGGACCGAGCACGGCCATCATCACGAGCGCCAGCAGGCAAATCCCGCTGATCATCAGCGCCGCCGGACGGCGAAGCTTGAGGTTAAAGCGTTCGCCCATGCCGTCACGCTCCTTTCGCGCGAATGCGCGGATCGATGATGGCGCAGACGATCTCGGCCAGCAAATTGACGACGACGAAAAAGACGCCGATCAGCAGCACAAAACATTGCACAACCGCATAATCCCGGTTCATCATCGACTCGATCAAGTATCGGCCGATGCCCGGGATGGCAAATACGTTTTCAACGATGACGGTGCCCCCGAGCAGATGGCCCAGCGTAATCCCGAGCGATGTTACGACGGGCAGCAGGGCGCTCTTCAGCACATGGCGGACGATGACGAGCGGTTCCCGTACCCCGCGCGACCGCGCATACCGGACGTGCGGCTGTTCCATATGCTCCAGCATGCCGGTGCGAATGAGCCGGATGTAATACGTGCTGTAGGTGAGCGCCAGCGCGAGAGACGGCAGCACCATATGCGCCGCCGTCCCCCGTCCCATGAGCGGAAATAAGCCCCACTTCAATCCGAGCCAATACACCAAAACAAACGCCAGCCAAAAACTCGGCATCGAGGCGACTGCAAATACACCGAGCCGGGTTATCCGATCGAACCAGCCATTTTTGCGCACCGCTGACCAAATGCCTGCCGGCACGCTGATCAGCAGCATCAAAACGAAGGATACGACCCCAAGCTGAGCCGTCACTGCGAAGCGCGCTCCCAGCTCGGCCAATACAGGCTTTTTCGATATAAAAGAAACGCCGAAATCCAGACGCGCCGCATCGCGCATCCACTGAACGTACTGTTCGAGCAAAGAGCGGTCGAGTCCGAGCTCCTTGCGTGCCGCCTCAAGCGCAGCTTGCGTAACGGGCACTTTGGACAAATTCAGGTAAGCTTCCGCCGGATCAACCGGGATAAGCCGGATTAACAAAAAAGCTACGATCGTTATTCCCAAGACGACAACCAGCATACTGCCGATTCTTCCGGCCACAAAGGATACCATGACCGCACCTATTTGATGTCGAACGCATCGAAAGGAATTTCAAACTGCATCGGGTAAAATGAAACACCG
Source organism: Paenibacillus sp. sgz302191 (assembly GCF_057749925.1). Taxonomy (NCBI): domain Bacteria; kingdom Bacillati; phylum Bacillota; class Bacilli; order Caryophanales; family Paenibacillaceae; genus Paenibacillus; species Paenibacillus sp. sgz302191. The sequence goes on along the minus strand of NZ_JBYLHY010000009.1, from coordinate 121,703 downwards.
CTCACATGATTGTTCGCAACAGCCACATTGACCGTGTAGGAGATCGGCAGGTACACCGCCTGCTCATGCAATGTCGTCAAAATGTATGTATACAGTTCCTGCCTCGTTTTCTCGTCGGTGCTCGTGATCACTTGCGTAATTTTATCGTCGATTTCTTTTTTCATCGGCAAGCCCGCCTGCGCCTGATAGTCGGCATGACCCGACTCGCGCATCGAGGCCACGACCGTATGCGGATCGTAAGGAATGCCCCACGTTTCGTTGAAAGCGAGATTAAATGCGCCTTCTTTTTGCCGGTTCGTAAAAGCTTGCTTCTCTTCGCCTATCATGCTGCCTTTGATCCCGATTTTGCGCCATTCTCCCTGCATGTACTCAAAAATCGTTTTTTGAACCTGGTCGTTGCTGTCATAGGCCAGATCGAGCTCCAGCACTTTCCCGTCTTTTTCGCGAAACGGCTTGCCGGCCACCTCTACCCAACCCGCTTCAGTCAAAAGCGATTTTGCTTTTTCCAAATTGTACTCGTACGGCTTCAAGTTCACGTTGCTGTAAGGCAAAGTCGGCGCAAACAGCGTGTCAGCCTGCTTCTCGATGCCATTGAGCACATGCTCGATCACGGTCTTTTTGTCCAGCGCGTATTCAAGAGCCTGGCGCACGCCCAATTCCCGCGTCGGACCTCTGTTCGAGTTGATCGCCAGCGATCGCGTGGACAGCGGCTCGGAGACGTACGTCTGGTATTTGCCCGTATCCTTCAGCGATTTGAACGCATTCGGGGTCAACTGACCGCTGCCGAAAATCAAATCGATGTCTTTATTCTCCAACGCCATCGCCCTGGCCTGCGGGTCGGGAATGATTTTGATCGTCACCTTTTCCAACTTCGGCTTCTCGCCCCAGTAATGTTCATTGCGCGTAAATACCGCTTGTTCGTCTTTTTTATAGTCGGTCAGCACCCAAGGGCCCGTTCCTATCGGCTGTTTGATCGTCTGGGCCGTACTCCCGTCATCGGGAAAGCCGGCATTGCCGAGGATGCGAAGCGGACGAATAAGCGACAGCTCCTGCAGGAACGGATAGTATGCATTTTTCAGCTCCACCTTAAAAGTTTGCGCATCCACCGCTTCCGTTTGCCGGATTTCGTTTACCGCCTCAAGCCAGCTATGGCGCTTGCCGTTAGCCAATACGGCGTCGAAATTTTTCTTCACAATCGCCGCATCGAATGCCGAGCCATCGGAAAATTTTACGCCCTGGCGCAAATGAAACGTGTAAGTTTTGCCGTCCGGCGCAACGTCCCACCTCTCAGCCAGCGCAGGCTGCATGCTGCCATCCGCTCCGTATTTCACAAGCGGCTCATACACCATCGCCTGGGCGAAAAGCTCGTTCGGCGCATACAGATGCGGATTCAGGCTGCCGACATCTTTGACCCAGGACAGCGTGATGGCTTTCGGTTTCGCCGCATCCGCTCCCGCAGCGGAATCTCCCGCAGACTTGGCGCAGCCGGTCAATGCTATCGCACTTACGGCGGCCGCCACAATTAATTGAGTTACCCGTCGTTTCATCGTTCTCATTCCCCTACACTTTCTACGCAAAAATCTTAATAGTAATAATTACTATTATATGAAAACGGACATATATTGCAATACTTTATTTACAAGCCTCTAATGATATATGATGAGATGGGGATTCCCCCAGATTGACTTGCAGAACAGGAGCGATTCACAGCTATGATCATCCAATTCATTCGTTTGCGGTAATGTGAGGTGCAGATCATAAAACCGGCCTTTTTTTCAAATTCAAAGGTCAGGTTTATTTGTCTGTGCCTTTTTTCATTCACCGAATCCGAATGAATGGGGTGCTTTTTTTTATGAATACCGCTCATTTTATCGCTTCTTTTCGCGATATTTTCCGATGTCCGCTATGCTTCGCTTCAATGAATGCCGCGAACGACGGTAAAAGTTTCGTATGTCCGAATAAGCATTGCTTCGATCTGGCCAAACGCGGGTATATCAATTTGCTGCCCCGCCCTGTCGCAACGAAATATGACAAGCAGCTTTTCGAATCCCGCAGGGCTATTGGCGTCAGCGGCTTTTGGAAGCCGGTGGATGCGTATATTTCCGAGCAGATCATTCATGCGCTTGGAACAAAATGCGATACGACAAAAGTGCTCGACGCCGGCTGCGGCGAAGGTTCTCATTTATCGGGCATCAAAAAGATAATCGCCCGTGCGACCGGGAAAGACGTGCTCGGAGTCGGCCTCGATATTTCCAAAGAAGCAATCGTCCTGGCCGCCAAAAACGACGCCGATTCGATTTGGTGCGCAGCCGATCTGGCCAAATGCCCGCTCGCCGATAAGCAATTCGATTTTATTCTTAACATCCTCTCACCTTCCAACTATTCGGAATTTCAAAGATTGTTCAAAGGTGGCGGGAAGCTGATCAAGGTCATACCCGGGAGCAGTTATTTGCAAGAGCTGCGGGCCCTTTTTTACGATCAAACCGGCAAACAGGCGTACTCCAATCGCGACACGCAGGAGCGCTTCGGCATGCATTTCGAACTGCTGGAAACCAAGCGTTTGCACTACAAAGCTCATCTGCGCCAGCCCCTTATTGAACATTTGGTGCGCATGACGCCGTTAACATGGGGAGCGCGGGCAGAGCGCCTGCAAAGAGTTCGTGCAATGGAGATTATGGAGGTCACAATCGATTTGACCGTTTTGGTCGGCAAAAAGCGCGGCTGATTTAGCGTGAAGCGTTGCCGTTACTGACAGCGAGGAGATTGGAGCAGGTGCCGCAGCGCCTGCTCCAGTTCGTTGAAGTAACGGGAGATTGTGCAACAATCCAACAAGGCGATAGCATAATTATCGGCTAACTGGATAAGTCTCACAAAAAATTAGTTGCAATAACATCCTATTTGCCGTATAGTGAAATTAGTTGCAATAACATCCTATTTTCACAAACAAGGAGGAGGCTAATTTGAGCGAGCATTGGAGACAAAATGACAAGGGTCCAGCGGAATCGCACGGTCAATACATTTCAGCCATCTATCGGCACATGCAGATATTCATCTCAGCCGAGTTGGCGCCATATCGAATCGGAAGCGGACAGTATATTTTTCTGATGGCGATTGCGTTTCAGCAACCAATCACTCAGAAGGCGCTAAGCGAGAAACTGCTCATTGACAAAACGACTACCGCTAAAGCGATTACCAAGCTGGAAGCAGAAGGTTACGTGCGGAGAGAAGCCGATCCCGCCGACAACCGCTATCATCTGCTCTATTTGACGGACTCGGGACGTGAGGTGGTACCTAAGGTGCAGGAAGCACTGGCCCGCGTTAAGAACAAAACCCGGAAAGGCATTACCGATGAGGAGTATGACTTTTTACTGAGCCTGCTGAACATCGTGCTTCGCAATCTGACCGAGTAGGAGGAGAGATGAAACATGATTAACGAGGCATTCCCTTATGAGAAAAAGCGAAATCAAGTATTCGGGTTAGAGATGGCGTATGTGGAGGAAGGAAGCGGTGACCCGATTGTTTTCCTGCACGGCAATCCGGCATCCTCCTATCTCTGGCGCAACATTATTCCTTATGCCCGGAAGTTTGGCCGCTGCATTGCGCCCGATCTCATTGGAATGGGCGATTCCGCAAAGCTTCCGGACAGCGGGCCTCACGCATACACCTTTGCCGAGCACCGCCGCTATCTTGACGAGCTGCTCAATCAGCTTGGCGTGAGCGAGCGTGTGACTTTCGTGGTGCACGATTGGGGATCGGCACTGGGCTTCGACTGGAGTAAGCGGCATCCCGACGCGGTCAAAGGCATCGCATACATGGAGGCGATTATTAAGCCGCGCAGTTGGAGTGAAATTCCGGAGACTGGACGCAAAATCTTCCAGACGCTCCGGACGCCGGAAGGAGAGCGAATGGTGTTAGAGCAAAATTCGTTCATCGAGTTCAACTTGCCGGTCAACATATCGCGCAAGCTGACGGATGAAGAGATGGCACAGTACCGTCGACCGTTCCTAGAGCCGGGCGAAAGCCGCCGTCCTATGCTCAGCTGGGCACGCCAACTTCCGTTCGACGGAGATCCGGCTGATATAACGGAGATTGTCACCGAGTATGGAGAATGGCTGGCGCAAAGCGCTGTTCCCAAACTATTCGTTCAATGCGACCCCGGCTTATTGCCGCAATCCCACATCGATTTCTGCCGTACATGGCCATCGCAGATCGAAGTTACTGTGCCAGGCCGCCACTATCCCCAAGAAGACGCACCCGATGAAGTTGGCGAAGCGCTTGCCGCATGGCTGAAAAATTTGGATTAACGTTACGCGGGTAAGAGGTTGTTCCATAAGTAAAAATTAAAGAGGCGTAGGATACGTTTGATACTCAAAAAAATGATTTTTAAAATAAACAAAGGAGTTAAGCGGCTTGCATGTGCCTAACTCCTTTGCTTTTTGCGTTTACTGCTGCTTCCTTCAGCAAATTATGGGCAAGCGAAAGCCACCCGACCTCCAAACTTACTTTGGGTAAGCCTCGAAGCAGGAATCTTTTGAAAGGATACCGGCGGAGAGTCTTGCTTATACAACAACATATGGCAACAAGAGATCCTTAGCAAATCGACTGCGGCGGATTCGGGATAGAAAGGAACTGAACATTTTATCCTTTATTACAAAAATAAAAAAGACGCTGAGAAATTTATTCTCCCGTCTACTTAAGCCACTTTATAAATCCTTATGCTCCTGCCGATTAAATCCTTAGGCAGCAAACTAACGTCCTCTTCGTTGTAGTTACCAACCTCAAAATCTCCGTCCAATGTCAGAAATAAATCACAATGGTTCCAACGGGCACTCGCAAGATGGATGGCATCGGGCATATCAACCTGAAATAAATATGAATACGCAAGTGCCAATTGCTCAGTAGATTCATCTGATTGAACATACTGAACATGGAAACCATATTCACGAAGAAGCCCCTTAAACTCTTCAAATGTTTGCGTTGCGCTTTTATAAAAACTTGCAAGCAACGCCCTCTGACGGGGAAGCTGCTTCAAAAATTTCACAAGTTCATACGGCTTCACACTAACATAGCGACCTTTTATGGTCAAATAATCCTTCGCCTTTGCTTGTGTGTAAATCGAGGCTATCGCACTTTGTTCGATGATTTCATCCTTTTGTTCCGCAGTTAGTGGCTTTCGACGATTCTCCGGGATAGAAACAACCTTTTCATGATACACTTGTAAAGCGCGTAGAATTTTGATTTTAAATAAATTACTGACAACCTCAGAAGCTACGTGTATATTGGTAATCCAACATACCCCTTGGTCTGCCATATGGTCTAATACATCCAGCACTAAATCATGTCGCCTATCCTCAACGTTTATAGCGGCCAAAATAAAACAAGCATCCAAGTAAACGGATGCTTGTGTAACATTCTCTCGGAGAACACTCTCAGCAGTTACAACAAAACTCATCCTTACTTTCCCTTCCGATCATAACGATGCAGATCAACAGCCGTTACACCAAAAGCTGATCGTACACCAATTTTTTTAATAGCTTGGGAAAGCGGAACACGTGTTGTATTACTCTCTGTTATTTGCTTCGTCCGCGATGCCATGTTTTTCTCGACTACTGCCATGGCCATCAACTCCTCGTTTTTTACGATGTTTATGCCATTACTATACTTCTTTTGGGAAGGTTTGTCCATGTTTAATCCTTTTCTAAACCGTGGAAATTGCGGTTTTTTTAAGCTTTTTAGTATCCTTTCTCCCCAATCCTCCCCCCTTTTAAACTTGATGTGCCTGGGAATAGAAAGAGACCGGGTGATGCCCGGCCAATGACCACAAGAGTTTAACGAGCTCGTATTTTACATCAAATAACAAAATAACGGAAATAAATATACGCGCTGGACAGCAGTATGGATAGAATCATCAACGGAAATCCGTACTTCATATATTTTACAAATGTGATCGGATACCCCTCTTTTCCGGCCATCCCGGCTACGATCAAGTTGGCGCTCGCTCCGATCAATGTCCCGTTGCCGCCAAGACATGCGCCCAGGGCAAGGCTCCACCATATTGGCTCCAGATGGATAACCCCCAGATTCCCCATCTCTTGAATCATCGGAATCATCGTGGCGACGAAAGGAATGTTGTCCAGGAATGCGGAAGCAATTGCGCTTAGCCAGAGAATCAGCATAGAGGTCGCAAGCGGATCGCCCCCTGTAAATTGTATGGCCTTTGCCGCCAGCCGGGCGATCACTCCGGTTTCCACCAGTCCTGAGACAAGTACAAACAAACCGACAAAGAAAAACAGGGTCATCCATTCGACGCTATGGAACGCTTTTTCCAGCATCGTCTCCCCGGTCAAAAGCAGCAGCAGGAACGCGCCGCTTAACGCTACGGTCGCCGATTCCAAATGCAAAGCTTGATGAAGGAAGAAACCCAGCATCGTTAGTCCGAGCACGACGAGGCATTTGATCAGCAGCTTGCGGTCGGTAATCATGGAATTTTCGTCCATGTCCATCATGCTCCGCTGCAGCTCGGGCGTGGTACGAATTTGCTTGCCGAACATCCATATGAACAAAGGGATATAAGTCAACATAATAATGACCGCCAGTGGCGCCAAATTATAGATGAACGCCATAAAAGTCAGCTCTTTGACCGCGCTGCCGATCATAATATTGGGCGGATCGCCGATTAGAGTGGCCGTACCGCCTACATTCGACGCAATGATTTGCGTGATCAGAAATGGGACGGGATTTACGCAAAGCTGTCTCGTAATGCCGAGCGTGACCGGGACCATGAGCAGGACGGTCGTGACGTTGTCCAAAAACGCCGAGCCGACTGCCGTAATGGCAACAAGCGCGATCATGATGCTGACCGGCTTCCCCTTGGCGGACTTGGCCGCTTTCACGGCTATATATTTGAACAGTCCGGTTTCGGCGGTCACGCCTACAATAATCATCATCCCGACAAGCAGCCCCAGCGTGTTGAAGTCAATGTGATGCAGCGCCGTTTCCTGGTCCACAATGCCCAGAACGACCATCAAAACGGCTCCGAGCATAGCCAGAACGGTACGGTGAATTTTTTCAGAAATAATCATTGCATAAATAGCCAAAAAGATGCCAATTGCCCAAATAGCTTGCTGTTCCATATACTCCCCCTTATAAACCCGTTGATTTTGAAAAAAAGACAAAAAGAGCCCGCTGTTGGCAGGCTCCTCCGGTAATCCCATATATACGTTTTACTGTACCTTTTTTCGAAAGGAAAGTAAAGCATAATGATTTTACGTGAGTTAAACTAACACAAAATTACTTTATTAACACTTAAAATGACATATACATAACACCATCAAAGCAGATTATGAAATTTTATTTTATAATTTTATTGATATTTATGAAATATTGATTTATTATTATCCCATGAGTTGTTACCGGTAAACAACGATCATCCAGTTCCAAACGATTGATTAATTAAAGGTGGGATCCGCTATGCATGGTGGGCTCGTGAGTATCAAGGAAGTTATCCACACGTTAAAACCCCAGGAACGGATTGTAGCCGATTTTATTCTGGAGCATCCGGAGCAAATCGTGAATCTATCCGTTCAAAAGCTTGCAGAGCTGACTGGTGTCAGCGAAGCTACCATTGTTCGACTTTCACGCTCGCTTCATTTCAAAGGGTTCCAGGATTTGAAAATGCGGATTGTCGCGGATTTGGCACAATCGGCGCAAGCCTCCAAGGAAGCGGACACTTATCAGGAAATTCAACCTAATAGCTCGGTGACGGCTTTAATTAACTCGATTTCTCACAACAACGCCCAGTCTATTCAGGATACGCTGTCGGTTCTGTCGGCCGAAGAGGTAGAACGAGCTATTGAAGCAATCGGCGCAGCCAGAAAAGTATGCGTCTTTGGCATAGGCGCTTCCGCCGTCATCGCCCAGGATTTCATGCAAAAACTGACGCGTATCGACCGATGGTGCGAGGCTGCGTTTGATTTCAACTCGCAAGCTACGCTCGCAGCCAATTTGAAGGAGGGGGATGTGGCGTTCGGCGTTTCATATTCGGGGCAGACGGAAGACATTATCGGCTCACTCTCGATTGCGAAGCAAAACGGAGCTACGATTATTTCCCTCACCAAGTTCGGCAGCAATCCCGTCTCCGAGTTGGCAAACGTCCGATTGTTCACCAGTTCATTGGAGAAGAGCATACGGAGCGGAGCGATGGCTTCACGCATTACGCAATTAAATGTCATCGATATTTTGTATGTGGGCATCGCCCAGCTGCATTACGATGAAACGGTAAAATTGCTGGAAAGAACAAGAAAAGCCGTGAGCCCTTCAAAGCGCAATGGATACATTGAACCGATTAATTAACAGTTGGATTCGGGAGAAGCGGATTCCTGGCGCCGTGCTGGATATTCGAGTCAAGAATAAGAAGAGGGTCCAATGCTCGTTCGGCAGTTCTTCACTATCGACCTTGTTTGATGTCGCTTCTCTGACGAAAGTGGTCGTCACTTTGCCTGCTGTCATGCTGCTGGTCCAATCGTCGAAGCTGTCTCTGAGCGACCCGGTACAGCAGTTTATACCGGAATTTCGCCACGCGGAGGTGACGATCGGACATTGCTTGCAGCACACCTCCGGATTGCCGGCCTCGCTCCCCGGTTATCGAGAACGGCATGCAAGCAGGGATGTCCGGCAGGAAATCCTCTCGCAGGCGCTGGAATTCGAACCGGGCAGACGCGTGCAATACAGCGATCTGGGCATGATCATTCTCGGATGGATCGTCTCGCTGGTCACCGGCAAAAATTTGGACGTTTTCGCTAAAGATGAAATACTCGCGCCGCTCGGCCTAACGGATTGCCGCTTCAATCCGCCCGGGAATTGGAAAGATCGGATTGCCCCGACGGAATGGGACGGCGGCAAATACATCATAGGCGAAGTCCACGATGAAACCTGCTGTCGCCTTGGGGGCGTGTCCGGCAGCGCAGGCTTGTTCGCATCAGCCGAAGACTTGGCACGGTATGCGTTGTGCTGGCTCTACCCCGAACGTTTCCCGCTCTTAACCCGAACGAATGTAGACGCGTGCACGAAATTCCCGTTTGAGGGACGCGGCCTTGGATGGCAAATACAGGACGGCCGCGATTCGACACTCTCTTGCGGGCCGAACTGGTCTATCGGCAGCTTCGGCCACACGGGCTTTACCGGTACGAGTCTGTGGATCGACCCCGTACGGGAGCTCGTCGTTGTGTTTCTTACGAATGCGGTTCATTACGGCAGGGACAATCCCATTAGGCAGCTTAGACCTATACTTCACGATGCCATAATCTCCTCATTTATAGATGAATAACAAGCATTTTTACTCCAAGGGAGGAATCTAATAAATGAAACGCTTATTCACGCAAGCTACGATTACGCTGCTTTTAACATCAGCCGTCTTGACGGGGTGCGGGGACAACAAAAATGCAAGCGAATCGTCGCCCGGCAGTTCCGCCGCACCTAAAGCCTCGGCAAGTTCCGGCCAAAAAGTGAAGCTGGTTATGGGCAGTTGGAGAACCGACGACAAAGCTGTGTACGAAAAAGTATTTGCGGAATTCAACAAGCAATATCCGAATATCGAAATTCAATTTTCGCCTACGAAAAGCACGGAATACAACACGGCTCTAGGCGTTGCTCTGCAAACGGGCGAAGGCCCCGACATCATTCATCTGCGTCCTTATGCGGCGGGAATCGGACTCGGCGACGCCGGTTATATCGAGCCGATTAACGGACTGCCTGGCTTGAATGCGTTCCCGGCCGATGTGCTGGCTGCAGCTACAGGCAAAGACGGCAAAATCTACGGTGTGCCTATGGCGCTCAACACGGTAGCGGTCATGTACAACAAGAAAATTTTCAAAGATAACAATCTCGAAATCCCCAAAACCTGGGATGAACTGCTGCAAATCTCCAAAACCCTCAAAGATAAAAAGATCGTTCCGTTCGGTTTCGGGGCGAAAGACGGCTGGATTTTATCGATGACGCAGGGCGCAATCGGTCCGGCGGGATACGGAGGCAACGACTTCGCCGGCAAGCTCGTAAAAGGCCAGAAGAAATTTACGGATGCGGAATATGTGCAATCTTTGCAAATGATGAAAGATCTGTCCCCTTACTTCCCTGACAAATTTACCGGCATCAGCTACGAGGATATGAGAACGTTATTCGCAACCGAGCAAGCGGCTATGTATGTGCTGGGAGATTTCGATGTAAGCGTCATCCGCTCCATGAATCCTAATCTGGATCTGGGCGTATTCCCGATTCCTCCGAAAACTGCCGGCGGTTCGCCGACGGTGACGACCTATGTAGACGGCTCCTATGCGGTTAATGCCGCATCCAAGCACAAAGAGGAAGCCAAAAAATTCCTAGAATTCGCAACAAGCAGTACTTTCGGCAACTTGTTCGCCAATGAAATGAAACGGGTCAGCCCGATTCCGGGAGTTAAGGTCAACGATCCAGTCATTGCGCAATTCGCCGAATATGCCGCCAAAAATTCAACCCCCTATTTGATGGTTACGAACTTCAACAGCGGCAATCCGACAACCAAAGTTACGCTGGAGAATTCGCTGCAAGCCTTTTATTTTGACAAAAAGAACGCGCAGCAAGTAGCTGAAGACCTGCAGAAAAACGCAGACACCTGGTTTAAGCCGTAATCTCATCTTGTAAACCGCAATTCATGGCCAGCCCCGGAAATCAAAGTCTCAACGTCCGTGTGGAAACGTTCGTCCGCTAACGCGCTTGGAACTTTTCGGGGCTGCTCTTGCGTTCTATTCATGTAAGCGAGGTGTAAACTTACCATGGCCGACAAACCCAAACGTCTCCAACGCAACAGTTGGTCCATCCACCTTTTGCCCATTCCAGCCCTCGCCATCTATTTGCTGTTCATCATCTATCCAATTTGCGCCGCCTTCTTGTATAGCTTGTATGATTGGCAAGGCATTAAGAAGCTTGGTTTTATCGGAGCCAAGAACTTCAAAGATTTATTTACGCTTGAGCCTTTTAACACGATGTTCTGGAACGCGCTTGAACACAATGTCATCTATTTTGTCGTGCAAATGGTCGTGATGAACGGCATTGCGTTCCTCCTTGCCTATCTCGTGTTCAAAAAGCTTAAAGGGTCCGGATTTCTCAAAGTGGCATATTTTTTGCCCAGGCTGTTATCCGTAATTGTCATCGGTTTTTTATGGAAATTAATTTTAAATCCGACGTATGGCACGATTAACGTTCTGCTGAAAAAGTTAGGCCTGGAAGCATGGACCATGTCTTGGCTGGGCGAGCCGAGCACCGCACTCATCTCCATCATTCTCGTCAACAGCTGGTTTGGCGTCGGATTGTCTCTGCTTATTTTTCTCGCCGGCCTGCAAGCTATTCCCACCGAGGTTCTGGAAGCGTCCCATCTTGACGGAGTCAAAGGGTTCAAGTTCATTCGGACTATGATTGTTCCCTTAATGGCCCAATCGATTATTATGGTTACGGTGCTGACTTTTATCCAATCGTTTGAAGCCTTTGAGCTTGTGTATGCCATGCAGGGCTCGACAGGAGAACCGTATTACTCGACCGATACGTTGGCTGTCTTCTTTTACCGTACCGCATTCGGAGGTTCCTCCGGCGACTCGGTCGCAATCGGTCTCGGTTCTGCGCTGGCTGTCGTCATGTTCGCGATTATCGCCGTTATTTCAGCAGGTTTCATGGCTTTGACAAGGAAGGTGACCCAGGAATGAAACCAAGCATATCGATACGCATCACACAGCATGGGATCGGCTATCTGTTTGCCTTGCTCAGCCTGTACCCGGTATTTCTCATGGTTTCTTCATCCTTTAAGTCAACTGTCGAGATATTCAAGGAACCGCTGGCATTGCCTTCAAAACTGTCATTCGCCGCTTATGAAAAGCTGCTTGATCAACTGCCGTTCGGCAAGTTTTTATGGAACAGCATTTTCGTTTCCGGAGTCAGTGTCGTTATTATTTTGATTTCATGCTCCTTGGCTTCTTATTATATTTCTCGAACCTCTTTCAAATGGAACGGAGCTTTGCTGTTTATTTTCATGCTTGGCATGATGATTCCCATCAAGCTGGGCATTGTGCCTTTGTTTCTGCTAATGAAAGGCATCGGCTTGATCAACACGGCTTGGTCGCTCATATTCATTTATACGGCTATGGGAATACCGCTCGGCGTCCTGATTCTTTCGGGTTTCTTTCGAACGCTGCCCAAAGAACTGGAAGAAGCCGCCAGAATCGACGGCTGCACCGATATGCAAATTTTGCGGCTTATTATCACACCGCTCATGCGTCCGGCGTTAGGCACCGTCATGATTATTAACTTCGTAAACGCTTGGAACGACTTCTTCTTCCCGCTCATCTTCATCCAAAGCGAGACCAAGAAGACGATTCCTGTCGGAATGATGTCGCTGTTCGGCGAATATGCCTCCGATTGGAGCACATTATTCGCAGGGCTTACGCTTGCTTCGCTGCCCATGATCGTCATGTTCATTATTGCCTCCAGGCAGTTCATGGATGGAATGACGGCTGGCGCAGTTAAATAAAGAGAAAGACCGGAAAGACAACAGGAGGAATATGGGATGGATACCTTACAGCATCTTGTGACCGAACAACGCAACGAACGAACGCTTGATTTGAGCGAACTCAGCATCAAAGAAATTGTTGAAATCATGAATGACGAAGACGGCAAGGTGGCCGGGGCGGTTCGGCAAGTACTGCCTAAAATAGAACTTGTCATCACTGAAATTGTGAAGGCATTGGAGCAAGGCGGCAGATTGATCTATGTCGGGGCCGGGACGAGCGGAAGATTGGGTGTGCTTGACGCCGCCGAATGCCCGCCTACTTTTGGCGTAGATTATCATACTGTCGAGGCGCTGATTGCCGGTGGAGAGCGTGCGTTCATCACCGCGGTGGAAGGCGCCGAGGATGACGAGCAGCAAGGAGCCAGCGATTTGCAAAATAAGAATTTGACGGCGAAAGATGTTCTTGTCGGGCTGGCGGCCAGCGGCAGAACGCCTTATGTCAAAGGCGCTTTGCTTTACGCCAAGGAAGTCGGAGCGGTCACGGCTACGATCACCTGCAATCCGAACTCCCACCTGAGCGAATACGCCGATTTGCCCATCGAAGTCGAGGTCGGCCCCGAGGTGCTGACGGGATCTACGAGGCTGAAGGCGGCAACGGCTCAGAAAATGATCCTGAATATGCTGACGACGACGGCCATGATCAAAAGAGGTAAAGTTTACCAGAATCTGATGATCGATCTGCATGTCAGCAACCAGAAGCTGCAAGAGAGAGCGCGTAATATTTTGATGCAGGCAACGGGCGCGACTGCCGAGGAAGCGGCGGGCAAGCTGCTCGAAGCAGACAATCATGTGAAGACGGCAATCGTGATGATCGAAGCAGGCGTAAGCAAACCGGAGGCATCCCGTTATCTGGATGAGACGAATGGGTTTGTCACTCAAGCGATAGCCCGTGCGCGTGCGGAGCTTGGAAAGTAGGTCGATGGACGAATGAAATACGTCATTGGGATTGACGGCGGCGGGACCAAAAGCCTCCTGCACATGATGGATTTGGCGGGAAATCCGCTGTTTGAGCTGCAAGGCGGACCGACCAATATGTATGCTACGAGCGTGCAGGCGGTTGAGCGGGAGCTGACCGAGCTGCTTGCCCGTACGGCGGAGGCTTCGGGGAGAAATATCGCCGATTGCGCCGCATTATGTCTGGGCAGCGCCGGCGTTGATCGGCCTGATGAAAAGCAGGTGCTCATCGATATATTCCGCAAATTGGGCGTAATGGGCCAGCTCACGATTACCCATGATGCCGAAACCGTTCTTGTAGCCGGGAGCGGCAAGCAAGAAGGGATCGTGCTCGTATCCGGGACGGGCTCGTTAGGATTCGCCTGCGATCTGGCCGGCCATCGCACCCGCACCGGCGGGTGGGGGCACTTGCTCGGAGATGAGGGCAGCGGCTATTACATCGGCATTAACGCCGTTAAAGCAGCCGTCCGCAGCCATGACGGCCGCGAAGCTCCGACTCTCCTGCTCCCGATGATTATGAAGGAGATCGGCATCGACCGTCCGGAGCAATTTCTGCAGTATGTGTACAAAACGGCGGAAAAGCCGCAAATTGCCGCTTTAGCCAAAGTCGTCTTGGCAGCCCACCTTGCGGGAGACCTTAGAGCCACGGCGATTTTGGACGATGCGGTAAACGAGCTTTATTTGATGGTGGGTACACTTGTTCGGGCGCTTCATTTTGAGGATCGCGACGTTACGATGGTCGCCAACGGCAGCATATTCACTCATATTGATTATATGTACGAGAAGCTAACAGAGCTTGTCCGCGTGGCTTACCCGCGGATAACGGTTGTCAAACCCGCCCGCAGCGCGGCATACGGGGCAGCGCTGAATGCTTTGCAATCCCTGGCGGATTAGAGAGCTCTAGCCGGAACGCGGCGGTCCCATACGTAGCGGCCAGGCCAACAAGACTTGACGGTTCCCGAATAAACAATTACCATTAATCTGGGAATTCCCGCTGCAACCCGCCCTTTCCAGACTGTCCGGGAAAGTCGCGACACTTTGTTTAGGGTTCGGCTCGGAGAACCAGAGAGGCCAACACGCGCCTCTCCTAGTGCAGGTCGTGGAACTGCGCAACTGGACAGGAGACGGTTTGGCAGGGAGAAAACCTGCGAAAGTGCAGGTTTTTTCTGCGAAATTGGCTTATTCGGTCGAAAAGCCTGCAAAAGTGCAGGAATTTTCGCTGAAAGTGAACCTGAGCCCGTGTCCCCGCTGAAAAGCCTGCACTTTTGCAGGAATTGTTCTTAACCAGCGATCAAGGACGCAAATTCATGTATTTTTGCAGGTTTTCTTGGCGCAGCCAGGCAGATTGTGGCTATCGCCTTCTACGCGGAGGTTTCTGGGCAGCCTGTATTATCACAAGTTTTCTTGGCACAGCCAGGCAGATTGTGGCTATCACCCTCTTACGCCGAGGTTTCTGGGCAGCCCATACTTTCGCAGGTTTTTCGGCTGTGAGTCTGTCCGACGAGCGACGTAGAAAGTGTCGATGCAGCGTTAGCGGCAGTATCCCCGGTATGCACAAAAGCAACTCCGCCCGCCAGACTCCTGGGCAATTGCTGTAGTCGGGGGATTTAGAACATACGCGGATCGGGGGATGGTTATGAAAACAGAACGGATCGTTGTGGTTGCCATGATCCTGAATGTAGTCTTTATATTGTTCGCTTTATTGGGGCAAAATTATATAACCTACGCTCCCGCAATAGGTTGGATAGGCGTATTGGTTGCATCGTTATTCATTTTGGTAACGTTCCTAATCCGAAGAAATCGAACATAACTTCCACCCCACTCTAGCGTAAATTCACATTAAAAAAGACGCCCTCATTCCCACTTGTACTGTGGTTTTGAAGGCGTCTTTGCGTTACGGTCGCCGTCCCCTTGCGGGACGGCCTTGCCGCGCATGCCAATGCAATGCCGATTACCCTTTGTTCGCGCCGCTCATCGTAAAGCCGGTGGACATGTACTTTTGCCCGATGACGTACAGCACGATTGCCGGGAACGTGTACAGTGTCGAGAACGCAGCCAGCTTGCCGTATTGCACCATGCCGTACTGGCCGAAAAATTGGAAAATGGTGACGGACGCCGGCAGTTTCTCCGGGCTTTGAATCAGTATGAACGGGACGAGAAAGTTGCCCCAACTGCTTGAAAAAGCCGAGATCAGCACAGTGAACAAGCCGGGCAGCATCAAAGGCATAATAATCCGGCCCAGCGCCTGCAAGCTGGACGCGCCGTCCACCCATGCGGACTCCTCCAGGTCGACCGGAATCGAGTCCATGAAATTTTTCATCATCCAGATCGAAAAAGGAAGCACGGAAGTAGCCTGGAATACTAACGTCCAAAATAGCGAATCCTGAAAATTAAAGTATACGAACAGCTGGTATACCGGCACCATTACGGCCGTAATCGGCAGCCCCGTACAAAACAGGATAACGTAAAGAAAAGTGCGTTTGCCGCTCATTTCATAGCGCGATAACGGATATGCAGCCAATGCCGATACGATCAGCACCAATATCGCCTGCCCCAGCGACAAATAAATACCGTTCAAAAACGACCGCTGGTTCCCGGAATCCCCCAATATCGAGCTGAAATTACTTAACGTAAAATGTTTGGGCACATGAACCGCCAGTGTGGCCTCGGCGTCGAAAGCCGCGAGCAGCAGCCACAGGAGCGGGACCGCAAATATGGCTCCGATCAGAATAAGAATGATATTCGGCAGCCAGCCGCTTAATTTGGAGCGTTTGGTCATCTCTCGTCTCTCCTCTCGCTCAAAGTTTTACTTTCAGCACGCGAATGTAAACAAAGCTGGCAACGATGCCGATCAACAAGAGCACCATGGATATCGCTGTGCCGTAGCCTAATTGGTAATTTTGGAACGCTTGATGATACATATAGAGCGGCATCGTTTCGCTCGCGGAGCCGGGTCCGCCGCCGGTCATCGCATAAATCAACGTGAATACGCCCAAAGTCGAGAGCGTGTTCAACACCATATTGGTAACTACCGAGCTTTTGATATGCGGTAGAATTATTTTCCAAATTCTTTGCCACGCCGTTGCGCCGTCCATAGATGCCGCTTCCAGCATGTCTTTCGAAACATCACCCAGCGCCGCTTGGTACATCAGCATCGAGAAGGCAGTGCCGTGCCAGATGTTCGCGATAACTACGCAAGTCATAGGAAATGTATACAGCCAGGTCACCGACTCCAGATGGAAATAATTGAGGACGATGTTGGCCGTGCCTTGATCATTAAAAAACGCAAACCATACGAATGCGCAAATGATTTCGGGAATGACCCAGCCCGCCACGACGATAGCGCCGATCAGGCTCCGCAAAAACTGCGGTCTTTCATTCATCAGCAAAGCGATAATAAAGCCAAGCACCTGCTGGCCGATCAGAGATGAGAAAACAAGAAAAACGATCGTGTTTTTAACGCTGGTGCGAAATGTGTCGTCTTGGAACATGGTGACGAAATTGTCAAAACCGATGAACTGCCCATGTGTGGAAGCTCCTGTCAACGTCTTGTCCGTAAAAGATAAATAAAACGTCATTGCAGAAGGAGTGAAGAAAAAGAATATGAGCAAAATCCACGCGGGCAGCAAAAACAACAAGCCCTTTATGTTGACGCCCGAGATCCATTTGCTGCTTGAAACGCCTTTTTTACCCGTATGCTGAGCACTGTATGACATGGTCTTACTCTCCAATCCATGGATGCGGGAACCGCCGCAGTTGATTACGGCGATTCCCTCCCCATCGCTTTATTTCTCTTCGATCTTGCTGTCGCCCACGATTTTCTTCACTTTGTTCGCGTATTGCTCCATCGCTTTCTCTGGTGTCAGCGATTTGCCGACGACTTTCTCTACCGCATCCTGAATTTCACTGGAAACTTGCGGATACTCAGGGTATGCCGGTCTTACGTGCGTAAAGGAGATGAATTCGGAAGCTTTTTTGAGCAGCAGCCCTGGCGTATTGGCGTATTCAGGGTCTTGAGCAACGTCGGTACGCGTCGCTACGCTGCCTTCGGTCATGGTCAGTTTTTTCATATTGTCGAAGTTGGTCGCCATTTGAATGAACTCCCAAGCCAAATCCTTGCTGGTCGAGTTCTTCGGAATCGAGAGCGCCCAACCGCCGGACATCGATACGTGTCCTGGAGCTTGACCGTTCTGCGTCGGCATCGCCGTGAACTCATACGTTTTGATGCCTTCCGGCCAAGGCTTGGAGCCTGTCGGCAGCCATGTCGCAGGAACCCAGTTGCCTTGCAGCACGATTCCCACTTTTTGGTTCGGCATCGTCTCGTTCTGGTTGATCGAATCCGCCTGTGCATTCAAAATTTTGGACAGGTCCGGGCCGAGCTTGTTGCTATAAATTTGATCGATGAAAGACAAGGAATCCTGGAAGCCTTTGCTTTTCACAACCCATTTGCCGGAGCTTTGATCGTAAAGCGTATCGTTCGTTCCGTACAGCAGCATCTCAAACGTTTGCATCGATGTGCCTTCGCCGGCCGCTTTGCTGGAGAACGCCCAGAAAGGCGTAACGTCAGGCGCTTTTTCCTTGATAGTTTTGGCGGCGGTCAAAATGTCATCCCATGTTTTCGGCTCCCATGGAACCGGAAGTCCGGCATTTTTGAAAATGTTTACGTTATAATACAGCCCGCGGGTATCCGTGTTGTAAGGAACGCCGTAAATTTTGCCCTCTTTGCCCGTTACCGCCGGGATAATCGATTTGTTGAAGTTCGGCCAATCTTTCCACGCTTTGACTTGATCGTCCAGAGACGTCAGGTAGCCTGCCGTGCTGTCGGAGTTGACCATGAAGGTGTCCTCTACAATGACATCCGGCGAGTTCTTATCGGTCGAAAGCATGAGCGGCAGCTTGGTGCCGTAGTCTTTGCCCTGAACCTCTTGCAGCGTTACGGTCACGCCCGGGTGGCTTTTTTCAAACTGGGTTTTCAGTTCGGGGAACCATACGGTAAGCGGGTGGCCTTCGTTCCATTTTGGATATACGATGGTCAGCTTTTTGCTTTCTGCGCCTTTCTGTGCCGCTGCCGTACCGGCCGGCTGTGCCGTATTATCTGTTTTTGCGCTGGAGCAAGCGGATAAAGACAAAGCAAGCAGAAGTCCTGCAGCTCCAATTTTCCACATTTTCGATGTGTTCATTCACGTACAACTCCTCTTTGTAATTTGTTTGCAGACCGTCCCTGATTCGTTGGGATATACCATGCAGATCTTCCGCACATCACCTCCCGCAGCATGTAAACTTCGCAATAAACCGCTTACATTATAGTCAAATTAGCCAGTTATAACTGGCTAACCTTACTATTGCGCTGTTCCAGCCATTTGACGACGAATTCGCCGAACAAGCTGTTTGCCCAGGCAAACCATGGCCGCGTAAATGTTTCCGGCTGGTCGGGATCAAAGCTCTCGTGCATATAGCCCGTGCCCGCCGTCGTTGCAACCAGCATGTCGATGATTGCATTGCGTTCGCTCAGCGAGTTTGTCGTGAGCCCCTGCACGATCAGGCCGATGTGCCATACATTGTTGCCCGGCGTATGCGGACTGCCGATCCCTTTGGCGTAGCTGCCTTCGAAATAGTACGGATTATCTTTGCTAAGAAGAAATGAACGCGTTCTCCGGTAGAGATCATCGTCAATAGGGCGATAGCCCAGATATGGAATGGAAAGCAAGCTCGGCACGTTCGCATCGTCCATAAGGTTATAATTTCCAAAACCGTCGGTTTCATATGCGTAAATCCGGCCATAGCTCGGGTGGTGATACACGCCGTAAGTTTCAATTCCGAATTCGATCTCCGATTTCAGCTTCGCAGCGTCAAGCGCCAGCGCCTCATCGTTATAAAATTGCTCCGCAAATTGCTTGATATGTCCAAGTATAACAACCGCGAACATATTCGCCGGGATCAAATACCCGAACTTGCAAGCGTCGTCGCTGGGACGAAACCCCGACCAGACCATGCCCGTATAATTGGACCTTGTCCCCTTGCCTTGAAAAGGAAGCGTGTCGGACGGAAGAATAATATCTTCCCTTTCGAACGAATACGGAGATTGCTCGTCATGATGCTGTTCGACTTTCATCGTATCGACAATTTTGCGCAGCATTTCATGAAC
Source organism: Paenibacillus sp. sgz302191 (assembly GCF_057749925.1). NCBI lineage: Bacteria > Bacillati > Bacillota > Bacilli > Caryophanales > Paenibacillaceae > Paenibacillus > Paenibacillus sp. sgz302191. The sequence goes on along the minus strand of NZ_JBYLHY010000009.1, from coordinate 102,015 downwards.
TTCTTTTGTAAAGACAGTCGAATCTTCCGTGGCTGCCCAGTAATCCTGGCACAATTGCACCGGATAGCACAAGGAATCAAGCTCGAATTTCCTTTCCCAGATCCACGGGCCCATCTGCGTATCATCCGTCTGATGGCCGTTCCCGTTAGCTTCCTCGTTGAAAGCATTGGCATACGGATCGATGATCAGACATTGGGCCTGCCGCTGAATCAGACCTTTAACCGCTCTTTGCAGATCGGCGTCATGCTTGACCAGCGGCATGTATGGCCTTACTTGAGCCGATGAATCCCTCAGCCACATGGCAGGAATATCTCCCGTAAAAACGAACGTGGTCCCGTCGTCAAGCAGCTTTGTAGTCGTTTGCAAAGTATTCGGATAACACTGCTTGAACATAGGAGCGAGAACCGGATAAACTTCTGACAAATTAGCCGCGACGGAGTCGATATAACGCTGTAATGTCTCGTACATACTTCAGAATTCCCTTCACAAAACATATGATGTTAATATATCTTTTATGGATTTAATATATCAACAACATATCATTATGTCAATATATTAGAGAATTCATGTTGCAAAAATATATTCAACCATGTTCAGCAGCGGCGGCTGGATACCGCTCCATTGATCGACCAGCAGGTCCACGGCCTGGATCCCCATCTCTTCCTCATTTTGTTTCACATGGATGAACGGCGGTTTGGCCATAACGGAATCCGGGGAGTCGAAGCAGACAATTTCGAACGGCTTGTCGTTGGAGGCGGAGGCGTGAACGGAGCGAAGCTCCTGGTCCAAAATGACGGCCAGATTATATTCACAGGCCACGAATCCGGTAACTTCCGCATGCCGCTCCGCGAAATGGCGGATCAGCTTTTGATCGGCGGCCATATTTTCCCGGGTCAAGGACCTTGGCAGCGTACTGGAAAAATCGGTCAGCAGCAGCTCGGCTTTAAACGTCTGCCCATGCGCCGCCAGCGCGTTCTGGAAGCCTTGAATCCGCTCCTCGATCGTCGTCGTATTTTCCGGAGGCGTAGAAATAAAAGCAACATGCTCGTGGCCCTGCTCCAGCAAAAAGCTCGTCAATTCAAACGACGCTTTCTTATTGTCCGTACAGACCGAACAGGCGGCAATCCCTTTCAGATAGCGGTCGATCAATACGATCGGGAAGCCGTCCAGCACGAGACGCACCAATTCTTCGTTGTAGTGCTCGCCATGGACCGGAAATACAATCAGCCCGTCCACGCCCAGCTTGGTCAGGAAACGAATGGCTTTTTGCTCCTCTTCCCGCTCGTCATTGGTCAGTCTTACAATCAAGCCGAAACCTAACTCCGAACAACGCTCTTCGATAGCCCGAAATAACTTCAATCCGTAGGATTCTCCAATATCGGGAAGAATAACCCCAATTAATTTTTCTTCCAGGGGCTTGTCCTGCGGGGAGACCGCGTCTTTAGCATGACCCGCAAGTTGAGGCAGCTGGGCCGGCTGCCGGTGGCTCACGAAAGAGCCCTTGCCGCGCACTCTCTCTACGACTCCGGCGTTCGCCAGCATTTCCAGCGCTTTCTTCGAAGTTATTCTGCTGACTTTAAACTGCTCGGACAGTTCCTTTTCCGAAGGGACGCGATCCCCTGGCCGCAATATTTTATTGTGAATTTGATTAAACACATAGTTATATATTTGTTCGTATAACGGGCCTTCCATGATATAGCCTCCCATGACTTGATATATCAACTATATTATAACTCAGGTGAGTTAGCAAGATAGCGGTTTTTCAACTCGATGTTTATGCGCTGCGGGAGCCCGTTTTCAGACAAAAAAAACAGCCTTCTCCGCAATGAGTGCGAATACGAGCTGTTTTTGTATCGTTCAATTGTGCCGGGAAGGGGAATCATGAACCATCCGGACGGTTAACCCCCCGGATCGAAGTGGAGGCGCCGTGGACCGATATTGGAGCCGTCGCCCGCAGTCTGATCGAGCGGAAGTTCTCCGGAAAAGCCGTACTCCGAATAAGCTGATTCGGTTCCGGAACATCTGCGAACAACACCGGAATGATCTGGCAGCTTCCCGCGGAATTTATTGTTCCGCATTTCCGCCCAGGCTTATCGATTGCTGCTTTGGGCAATGCGACTGAGGAAATTATTCATCAACAGGGGCAGGGAGATCAGAATCGGCGGGTCGTCCAAGCGAGGCAAATAGAGAGTAACTTGTTGATGCGGAACCGTGGAATAGGGTCTGACTATGACAGGTTCCCTGGAACGGGTGCGCAGCGTCGTGTGCGGGAGCAAAAAATCCATAGCCTTCATCTTCCAGCAAACCGACGTAGCCATCAAATAATAAATGCCTGGCTTCACATTATTAAAGCAAAAGTCTCCCAAAGAAGACAGCAGCGTTCCGTGTATGGGCAGCCCCTCGGGAATCGGCTTGGCGAACAAGCCGATCAAAACGACGCCCTCAAAAGGGATCTCCGCCCGGACGGTCCCTTCAATCCTGCCGTATGGGTTGGTAACAGGAAGCGGCGCAAGCCAACTACCAAGCTGCTGCAAGGAACGGAAATGGTTGTCGGCCTGCAGCCTTGAGTTCCGAAAGTGCGAAGGCGTCACGCCTACCCGTTCGGTAAACCGGGTGGTGAAAGTCCCCAGGCTCTGCTGGCCGATCTCCAAGCCGATATCGCGAATGCTCAAATTCGTATGCAGCAATAAGTCTTTGGCCTTCTGCAGCCGGAGTGCGGACACGTAATAGAGAGGCGAAAGACCCATTCTTTCTTTAAAAATACGCGTGAAATGGTAAGGGCTATAGGATACATGACCGGCCAGACGGGAAAGCGGAAGCGGTTCATAAATATGCCGGTGAATATAGGCGATCACTTCGTCGATTTCTGAGTTCCTGACAATTGCCATTCTACCCTTCCTTCCACTTATTTTATATACGGCTTTCAGTCGAACAGGAGGCTTAACAAACATCAAACAGAACGTTTGTTCGTATTTATTCTATCACATATTTCTTCTTTTGGGAATGGCTGTTTTATATTAAAAAACCCGCCCTGGATCATCAAGGATCAAGGCGGGTTATCGCTTGCGCTATTTTAAAACGGAAACCATTTGCGCATGGATTGCCGGGGTCGAAGCCATCACTCCGCCATGATGCGTCCAGGCAATCTCATTGCCTTCCAAATCCGAAAACTTGCACCCGAGTTCCTCCAGGATCACTCTGGAAGCGGCATAGTCCCAGGCGTTTACCTTGTACTGCAAATATGCCCCAAGTTTCCCCATGGCAATATCGCAAAGCTCAATCGTGGTCGCACCGAAAACCCGGATCCCTCTCGATTTAGCCACAAGCTTCAAATAAGGCCCCCACTGATCGACTTTATCCGCTTGGCTCCAGGGAAGCGTGATGGCAAGAAGTTCATTTTCGAGCCGTGTTTCCTGCGAAAGCGGCTGTAGCATCGTATCGTTCAAATATGCGCCCTCGCCCTTAAACGAACGGAACAGACGATCCCCGGCCACATCGTATACAATTCCGAAGACCCCGGCGGAAGTGCTGCAAAAGGCCACTGAAATGGCAAAATCCTCCTGCCGGTTAACCATATTGGTTGTGCCGTCAATAGGATCTATAATCCAGATGTACTCCCCTTCCGAGGACGTATTGCCGATGTTCTCTTCCCCCATAATCATATGGTCCGGGTAATGCGTTTTGATTTTTTCCACAAAAAATCGTTCCACTTCCCTGTCGACAACGGTCACCAAATCCGAATGGCTTAATTTTGTTTGAACGGTCAAGCCGTTTTTCATAAGTTCTTTAATGATTTGTGCCGCTTCCGCTACCCAACTTAAGGCGTTCGTGTAAGCTTGCTGCTCCAACATACTGCACATCTCCCTTAACGAAAAAATTCACTTAAAATAAGTAATAATTTTATCTATTATTTGGTATAAATTTACCAAAATTAATCCGTTTCGTCAATATTTTCGTGCTGAAGCGGCGAAAGACGAAACAGGAGCTCCGGCTCGCTTGCCGGGCCCCCATATCGCAGGCTGCCCACCACCACCCCGCGGTTCAGAGGCCGATAGCACCAATCTGCCCGGCTGCACTGTGGTCGACCGACCGCCGTCATGCAGCGCAACACCGCGCGCTGGGAGCTGCGCGCAGTGCGAAAAGAAAAAAACCTGCAAAAATACATGAATTTGCGTCCTAAATCGCTGGCCACAAACAATTCCTGCAAAAGTGCAGGCTTTTCGCCGAACAGATGGGCCCAGATTCACTTTCAGCGAAAATTCCTGCACTTTTGCAGGCTTTTCGCCAAAACAAGCCGATTTCATAGAAAAAACCTGCACTTTCGCAGGTTTTCTCCCCTTCCAAGCTGCCTCCTGCCCAGCCGCGCGGTTTCCACGACCTACACCGGGAGAGGCGCGCACCCAGAAAAGGCAGCTGTCTCACGACTTTCTCGGGCAGCCTGACAATCGCAGATTTTTCGCCGCAACGAACTACTTTCGCGGAAAAAGCCCGTAGACCTGCTGCTTATTTTCATTCTGTGGGGTGATGTTCGCGGCATCATGAGAGTTTCCCGTCCGCATCCTGAACGCCCGCGCCAAACAAAGGAATCCCCCCATCGCGGGATAACCCTTCCCCTCCGATCAAGAGATCGGCAGCATCACGCGCCGGCGCTTCCTATACACGGCGATCTCCCGGTACCCCGTATCTATCGCCAGCTTCAGTGCATCGTCCAAATGCATGCCGATATCATCGGGAAAATGAGCGTCCGACGACAGCGTAATCGGCACCTGCTGCTCGTACAGCGCTTGCAAAAACGACGGGCTGGGACACATTTCCTTGACGGGGTAACGGTACAGCAAGCCTGTGTTGATCTCGGAACCGATGCCGGCGGCGCTAAGCGCGGAGGCTATTTCTCTGTATGCCGGGAGCAGCCCCGCTTCGTCCGGCCGGTAGCCGAACACTTTTAAATTGTCCAAGTGGGCGATAAAATCGAACATTCCGCTGGCAATCGCCAGCTTGACGGTGTCAAAGTGCCGCTTATACAAGCTTTCCAAATCGGCGGTTTGAAACCGATCCTGCACCTCCGGGTTGTCGAAGCCCCAGCCGTCCAGCATGTGCACGGAGCCGATGACGTAGTCGAGGTCTAAAGGAGCCAGCAGCGCCCGGAGCTGGTCCTCTCCCCCGATGAAAAAGTCGGCCTCCACGCCGATCGACAAATCCTCCTCGCGCTCGGCCGCTTTGCGCATCGCCTTCATGTAGGTCTCGATCGAATAAGCGCTGACCTGATCCAGCCATTTTCGCTGCAGCCGGCCGAGCGGCGTGTCATCCAAAAGCATGAACTGCTCGTAATAGCTTTTGCATTCAACAAAGCGGTACAAATGATCGACCACGCCGAAGCGCTGAATGCCCCGTTCGCGGCCCTTTTGCAAATAACGCTGAATCCAGTCCTCGTGAAAGCAGCCCTGCTCCATTCTCGTTTGCAGCATTTGAAAAACGCGCTCCATCCAATCCCGCGTATGCGCATCCCCGATTGTATCACCGCTTGCGGTGTTGACGAGCGCCCGTCCCGTACGCTGCAGCCATTGCAGAGAATAAGGCCCTTCCTCCAGATGAAAATGAAAATCTACCTTCACAGACGTACCTCCTGAGAAATTTCATGCAAAACTCACAGCATAATCGTATGTTTAAAAGCCGGGATTTCCGATTCCGTCATGCCTTCCCCAAGCGGAAGGGAGAGCAGTCTGCATACCATCGGAGCTACAGCCAGCTGCGGAATGACTTCCTCGTAATAGCCCGGTGTGAAAGAAGAGCCGATGAGATAAAAAGGAACTTCCCTCTCCGCTGCGCCCGTGCCGCCATGGCTGCCGTCCGCATTCATGCCGTGGTCCGAAGTGACAATAATTTCGTAATCCATTTCGATCCAAAATGGCAGCAATGAAGCCAGAATACTGTCGACTTCAATCGCTTTGTCGCGGTACGCTTTGGACTCCCCGCCGTGCTTGTGCCCGGTGTCATCGATGCCCATCGGATGGATGTACAAAAAGTGAGGGTCATGATTGCGCCGTAAAATTTCGGCATCGGCAAACAAATGCGAATCCGGGTAAGCATCGTCAAAATAAAATGTGCCGTGCTGAATCGGCTTACTGAGATCATGCTGCTGACGGTCTTCAATCCGGTCGAACGGCGACCGGTTGTACAGCTCGCTGACCCAATAGTAAGCCGCCGCAGCTGTAGTCAGGCCCTGCTCGGCCGCCAGATGGAAAATGCTCCGTCTGTTGGACAGACGCACGATATGGTTGGCGGTAATTCCGTTCACAGAGCTGGGAGTTCCCGTCAGCAGCACTTCATACAGCGGCCGCGATAAGCTGGGCAGCTCGGACTTTACTTTATGGCAAGCCGCTTTGGACGCCTCGACCAGATGGTTCAAGTAGCCCATGGAAGCGCGGGCCGTATCATAGCGCAATCCGTCCAATACGATCATGATCACTTTGCTCATTTTATTTCACCTCTGTCCTCTGTATTCGTCGAACAGGCATCGATCCAAAGCACTCCGCAGCGGTCGATCTCCCGCCTCCACTCATCCGGAACCCCGGTGCTCGAAATAATAATATCGACCTGCTCAAGCGGTATGACATGGGCAAATGTCGTTATGCCCTGCTTGGAATGATCGGCCAGCACGATGACTTCCTGCGCCGCCGCGGCAAAAGCGCGCGACACCGCCGCCTCGTTGAAATCGTAATCGGTAATTCCGTCCTGGAGCGAAATGCCTCCGACCGAAAGAAAAGCTTGATCCACATGGAATTGCGCCATCATTTGCTCGCACAGCGTGCCGAAGATCGACCATTGCTCCGGATTCGCTTCGCCGCCCAGCATGATCACCCGTCCGCCGAACACGCCCCGGCTGATCGATTCCAGCAAGGCCGATGCGACCGGAATCGAATTCGTCAAAATCGTCAGCCGCTTCTTGCCCTGGATGGCCTGGGCCATCTCCAGCGTCGTGGTCCCAACGTCGATGACGATCGTGCTGCCGTCCTGGATCAGCTCGGCCGCACGCACGCCAATCGCTTTTTTCTCTTCGGGATGGATGCTTTGGCGGAGCGTGTAAGGCGCTTCATCGTTCAAAAAAGTCGGCTTAATGGCGCCGCCGTACACCCGCTTCAGCTTGCCTTCCTTCTCCAGCACGAGCAAATCGCGGCGAATCGTTTCCGGCGACACCTCCAAATGATCGGAGAGCGGAATCACCATCACTTTGCCGTCTTTTTGCAGCCGTTCCATAATGACCTGTTTTCTCTCTTCAGCTAATACGGACAATATTATGCACCACCATCATCGAGTACTTTGCAGGCTTCGCGGGGAATCCAAAGCTTGACTTCACCGCTGGCTTCCAGCTCCGGCCGCTCGTCGCCATTCAAAAGATCGACGTTCAACGCCAGATCCCCAACGTGTACATGAAAGCGCAGCACATTGCCGAGCACAATGACTTCCTCGATGCGGCCGACGGCCTCGAAGCCTTCGCCTGCGGGCCAGCCCGGCTCGGCATCTTGGCGCGCCAGGCGGATCGCTTCCGGGCGGATGGCGAAGCAGCCGCCCCGCCTGTCCCGATTGCCCGTCAAGCGCTCCAGCTCCTGCGCGCTCAACACGTTGTAGCTGCCGATAAAACGGGCAACAAACTCATTGCGCGGATTCGTGTAGATTTCCTCCGGCGTTCCCATCTGCACGATCTGCCCTTGATGCATCACGCAGACCCGGTCCGAAATGATCAGCGCTTCTTCCTGATCGTGCGTGACGAAAATCGTCGTCATGCCCAGACTTTTTTGAATGCGGCGCAGCTCGATGCGCAGAGATTTGCGGATTTTGGCATCGAGCGCGCTGAGCGGCTCGTCCATGAGCATCAGCTTCGGCCGCACGGCCAGCGACCGGGCCAGCGCGACCCGCTGCTGCTGGCCTCCGGACAATTCGTGAGGATACGATTTCATTTTATCCTCAAGACCTACGAGACGCAGCATCTCCTGCACCCGGCCCGCGATGTCGGCCTTGCCGAGCCGCTGCATTTGCAGCCCGAAAGCGACATTATCGCCGACATGCAGATTGGGGAACAAGCCGTAGGACTGGAACACCATACCGACCCCGCGGTCCTTGGGCAGGCGGTTGGTGATCGGCTTGTCTTCAAGATAAATCTCGCCTTCCTCAAACGAAGCGAGCCCCGAGATGCAGCGTAGCAGCGTGCTTTTGCCGCATCCGCTCGGCCCCAATAGCGTCACCAGTTCCCCTTTTTCCACGCGCAGATTCAGCTCCCGAAGCACAGAAGAGGCTCCGAATCTCTTCGATACGTTCTCAATATGCAAATAGCTCATGCTAGGCTCCTTTCTTGGCTGTTTCCCATTCCACGGGATTTCCTCTGCCGAGCAGCCGCTTGCTGAGGCCGAGCAGCAATCCCGACAGCAGCAAAATAAACACGAAATAAGCAATCACAATGGCGCTCGCCAAATGGCCGCTTTCGCTGAGCCGCCGGTATAAGTAAATTTGGATCGTTTCAAAATGACCGCCGACCAGCAAATTGGTCAGCACGAACTCCCCGAACAGCACGGAGATGGAGAGCAGCGTCGAAACGAGAATACCCGGCAAAATGTTCGGGACAATGATGCGGCGGAAGGCGGTCATTTTGCTTGCGCCCAGCAGCTCTGCAGCCTCCATCAGCTCGGGAGCGTTGACCGTCCGGATGCTGTTGCGGATGCCCTGGTACATATAGGGCAGAATCGCCACGAAATAGGCGGCAATCAAAATGCCGACCGTACCGGAAATCGCCAAAGGCCCGGACGAGTACAGCTTGATCAAGCCGACTGCGGCTACAACGCCCGGAATCGCGTACGGAATCAGCGCAGTCAGATTCAGCCAGCGTTCCCATTTGGGAAAGTACATCGTCACTACGAAAATGGTCGGCAGCATGACGAGCACGCTAACCGCCACGCTGATCAAGCAAACATACAGCGTCCGTCCGAGCGCGTCGGCAAAGCGGGCATCGCGGAACAGCTCACCGAACCAGCGCAGCGTCCATGATTCCGGCAAAATTGTCGTCTGCCAGTTGCCGGCGATTGAATAAAGCAGGGTAGCCAGCAAAGGAATCAACAAATAAACCATGGCAAGCAAAATAATGACGCGGGGAATGGCACGATTGCGCTTCACTGTAAATCCCTCCTCACCCTGCGCATCAAGCGCTCGTTGATCCACATCGCCAGCACCATCGTGCCGCCGAGCAGCACGGCCAGCGCGCAGCCAAGCTGCGGACGCGTCACGACATTGCCCGCCACAAGAGAGCCGATGCGGATCGCGAGCAAATTGTAATTCCCGCCGACCAGCGCATAAGCCGTTGCGTAAGCCCCCATCGAATTGGCGAAAAGAATCGTGAACGTCCCGGCGATGCCGGGGAGCAGCACGGGCAGCGCAATTCGCCGGGCAAACTGCCACATGCCCGCGCCCAGCAAGGAAGCGGCTTCCCACCACTGCTCACGCATGCCGTAGAAGGTCGGATACAGCAGCAGCGCGCCGAGCGGCACCTGAAAATACACATAGACAAAGGCGAGCCCTGTCCACGTATACAGATCGAAGCCGGCAAACAAGGACCAGCCCCACGTTTTGAACAAAATCGTGAGAACGCCGTTGTTGCCGAGCAAAATAATATAAGCAAAGGCCAGCGGCAAACCTGCAAAGTTCGAGGTCATGTTGGAAATCATCAGCACGAAATTTCGCGTCCGCTCCGACGTCCGGGTAATCGCATAGGCAAGGAGCAGGGACGCTATGATGCCTGCCAAACTGGAATACAGCGAAATCAGCAGGCTGTTGCGAATCGCTTTTAAGTAGAAAGGATTTGTCAGCGAAGTGATATACTGCTGCAGTGTAAACTGATCACCGTTGTCCGACAAAAAGCTGTTGATCACCAGCACAGCCGCAGGCAGCAGCTCAAATCCGACGATCAGGATCACAAAAGGCAGAAGCACGGTAAGTAATAAAAGCTTCGAAGGCACTCTGTTTTTCATCGTTTACCCCTCAGAGTTTTCATTGGAAAACTTGCAGCTCATGCATTCGCTTAGTAAAACAGTTACCTTCCCCGAGAAGAAGGTAACTGTCCGCTATTTCGTACTAATTGAGGTTAACCAAAACTTTTTCCTGCCATAATTGCGGGAGGGTTTTCGAAGTAGCGTCCCAAGTCTTGAAATCCTTGATCGGCTTGGCGTTCTTGTACTGCTCGGTAGGAATCAGCTTGCCGGCTACGTCCGCAGGGAGCTTGACATCGTCGCGGATCGGTCTGGCGAAGCCTTTGGCCAGGTTGATTTGTCCTGCATCGCTCAAAATGTATTCTCTTGTCAATTTAGCGGCATTCGGATGCGGAGCGTATTTGTTGATGATCGTCGCGTAGGCGCCGATGACGCTGCCTTCTTTGGGAATAGCCACATCATAATCGGCAGGGTTCAACTGTTGACGGTAGCCCAGTGCGTTGAAATCCCACACCAAAGCGACTTCGATTTCACCTTTTTCAAAATTAGCCACTTTTACGTCAGATAAAGAAATCCGCTTTTGCTTGGACAGCTTTTCAAAGAAATCGATGCCCGGTTGAATGTTTTTCTCGTCTCCGCCGAAAGCGATCGCTGCCGCCAGAATCGCATTTTGCGCCTGGGACGCTTTGGCAACGTCGCCGATAGCTACTTTGTAAGTTCCTTTGGCAATATCGTCAAAGCTTTTCGGAGGGTTTTTCACCAGTTTGGTATTCGTGATGATGGCGATCGTACCTTGGTAGCCGACCACCCAATGTCCGTCTTTATCTTTCGCCCAATCGGGGATTTTGTCCCAAGTTGTCGGTTTGTAAGGCTGCGTCACATTTTTCTCAACGGCAACGGATGTAAAAGCCATCCCTACATCGCCGATATCGGCCGTAGGCTTGTCCTTCTCGGCTTCGAACTTGGCGATTTCCTCGGCGCTCGACATGTCGGTATCGGTATGTTTCAGGCTGTATTTGCTCGTGATATCGTTCCACGTATCTTTCCAATCCGCCCAATCATCCGGCATGCCTACACTGACGATGGCACCTTCTTGTTTCGCTTTGTTTTGCAGGTCGTCCAGCGATACCGTTTCATTTGCTTTCGGGCTGCTGCTCGCAGGCGCCTGGCTTGCAGCCGGAGCTTTGCTTTCTGCGGGGGCCGCCCCCGTTTTTGCCGCCTCTTTCGCCCCGCAAGCGGCCAAACTGCCCGCCAAAGTGACGATTGCAAGAAGCGAAGCGGTTCTTGTCCAAATCTTATGCATGTTTCTTCCTCCCTATAGTCATGTTATTTGTTGTTTGATCCTGTTGTTTCTTTTCTGATTCAACTATAAGACGGAAATGTTTGTCGTGTTTCAACTGGGTGTTGAGAGCTTGTAAATTTTAGCGCAGCAAAAAAAGGGCCGGACGAATGTTTCGTTCGTCTGCCCTTTCGGTCTTGAAATAACATTTGCATCTCCAGCTTGTAACCGTTTAGCTTTTCACGGCGCCGCTCGTTAAACCGGAAATCACATACTTTTGCAAAAACACGTATACGACCAAAACCGGCAAAGATACGAGCACCAGATCGGCAAATACCAAGTTCCAGTTCGCCGAATGCGCTCCGAAAAACAGAAAAGTGGTCATAACCAGATTGTACTTGGACTGCGAGTTAAGAAAGTAGACGGAAGTGCTGAAATCGTTCCATACCGCCAGGAATTGAATGACGATATTCGTCACGGTAACGGGCGTCAGCAGCGGATAAATAATGCGGAAAAACAAGGTGTAGGGTCCGCACCCGTCCAATAAAGCGGATTCGTCGATTTCTCTTGGAATCGTTTTGAAAAAACCGCTGTATAAGAAAACACCTACCGGGAAATTAAGAGCGACGCAAACCAGGATCATCGCTTCCAATCCGCCCGTCAGATGCAGCTTTTTCGCAAGAATGTAGGTAGGCACGATAAACTGCGGAATGACCAGGCCGAATACGATAATCAGGTTGATCAGTTCCGTTATTTTCGATTTCTTGCGCTGAATCACATACCCGGCCATGGCCGAGAACACGACCAGCAGCGTGACGGAAACGATAGTAATAATCAGGCTGTTTTTAAAAGCATTGCCGATCTTGGCTTCCCGAATGACGGTGGCGAAATTATCAAAATGAATCGCCGATGGCAGCGACAGCCCCATCAGCGAGGCTTGCGTCTGGTCTTTCAATGAATTGACGAGCAGCATGTAAAAGGGGATTAGAACCAGCAGCCCGATGATCAAAGCTGCAAATTCGGATACGTTTCTGCCGAGTTTCCGCTCCATCTAAAGCTCCACCTCCCTCTTCCTGAGCACGTAATACGTGGACACGGATACAAGCGCTACCAACACTGCCAGCACAACACTTCCGGCGCTGGACTCGCCGAGCCTTGAGGCGCCGTAGGATTTGTAAATCCACGTATTGATGACTTCGGTTGTCGTTCCCGGTCCTCCGCCCGTAGTCGCTGAAATCATATCGAACACTTTCAAACCGCCTATCAGATTCAAAATGAGAATGTTATTGAAGGCCGGCATAACTAACGGCAGCGTAATGTGAACGAACTTTTGACCGGATGTAGCCCCTGCGATCTCTGCAGCTTCGTAATAATCCTTCGAAATCGTCTGCAAGCCGGACAAAATGATGACCATATTGAATCCCGTCCATTTCCAGATCTCCACCGCCGAAGCAGCGTACAGCGCAATCTTGGGATCGTGCAGCCAATCGTGCGCGAGCGCCCCTAGCCCGATTTCATTCAAAAATTTATTGAGAATCCCTGTTTCGGGATGCAGAATAGCGACGAAAATCAAGCCGACGGCAACGTTGCTGAGAATGGCCGGGGAATAAAAAACAGTCCGCAAAAACCCTCTGCTTTTCAGCTCCCGGTTCAGAAAAACGGCCAACAAAAGGCCCAGCGCCACTTTACTCACCGTTGTTACCGCTGTGAAAATGACCGTATTGCCGACAATATGTTTGAGGCTGGGATTGGAAAAAAACGATGCAAAATTGTCCAACCCGATCCAGCGCGCGTGGAATCCGTCCCAGTCCGTGAAGGAATAATATACCCCTTGCAGCGTGGGAATGACGAAAAACACGAAAAAGATAAGGCATCCCGGAATCAACATCGTGAGCGGGTAGCTTTTTTTCAGGCTGCTGCTCATTTCTCCACCTTCTTTATTTGCAAGGAGCCGGTCTCAAGAAAGAACCGGCTCCCCGTCCTTATTTCTTTATTTTTTCCAATTCGGGTCGTTTTTCGCTTTCGCGCTTTTGGCTGTAGCGTCGTCCATATTTTTCAAAATTTGATCCGGCGTTTTGCCGCCGAGGAAATAGTCCAAAATGTCGGCATTCTGATCGCCAAAATCATACAAGTTCAAATTCCCCCAGAAGCTGTCCCCGTTGCCGGCGTCGATGATTTTCTTAAGATCCACCTGCGCGGGCAAAATGCTGGCCGTAACACCCTTCTGATACGTAATCCCGCCTTGCGCGTCAAAAAACTTTTGCTGCGTCGGCACTGAGGTGAAGTAATCGATGAACTTTTTCAGCAGCTCTTTATCCTTGAATTGATCGGTCACCGATAAATTAAAAGGAACGAACAAACTCGTTTTCTTATCTTCGTCGAAAGGTACCCGGAAAGCGCCGATATCTTTGGCCTGGTCCGGGAATTTCTTCTTGATTTCATCCATAATCCAGGTCGCATTAATCGTCATCGCAGCGGTTCCATCGACTAGCGCTTTTTGCGAGCCGTCATACGTATCGGCCAAATAATTTTTTTGAATATAGCCTTTATCCAGCAGCTCTTTGTGCTTGACCAACGCATCCTTGACCAGCGGAAAATCGGCATAATGCGCCTGATTCGCATTGATTTTGGCAAAAACGTCCGTCAGTGGCTTATTCTCCCGCAACCAGCCTTCGTGATCGAAAATATTGACCGTCCACGTATCTTTGGCAGGCAAATAAATCGGCGTAATGCCGGCAGCTTTAATTTTCTCGCACGCGGCCAGGAAGTCCTGATACGTTTGCGGTACGGCAATGTTCAGCTTTTCAAAAACTTTCTTATTATAGAAAATGCCTGAAACGTTAATGCTGTCAAAAGGGATTCCGTATACTTTGCCTTGATACGTGAACTGCGGCGCGCTCATGATCGAATCGGGGATATTTTTGGTCCAATCGCCGCCGATTTCCTGAAAATGGTCCAAACCGCCCATGTTTCCATTCAGCCAGTTGACTCCGTAATTGGAGATCAACATAGGCAGTTCGCCGGCAGCGGCTCTCGCCTTGTATAAATCCTCGCCCTGTTTGCCGCCGGCCACCTTCTCGATATTGAGCTTGAATCCGAGCTGATCGGCATGGTCGTTCACATCTTTCTCAATCGCTTGTATTCCCGGTTTGTACCAGTCGGTGAACATCAACAGCGAAATCTCCTTCACTTTCTTCGAAGCTTCGGCCGTTGCTTTGCTCTGACCCGCCGTGCCGGCCGGCGAGCTGCTGCCGCCGCTGGGAGCCGCATTGTTTCCACAAGCGGAAAGCGATGCAGCCAGTGAAAGAACGATCAGGCTTCCTGCAATCTTTTTCATGATATTGCCCCTCCTTCATGTATAAGAACGTTATTTCTAAAAACAACTATACGACAGCCGCACGCGGAAAAAATTATGATATCTTCCGATTCGCTACGATATTTTCCGATTCAGGCATCGTTACTCGCTATCTCTGACATTCACGAACTCTTTGGGCGTGATGCCCAGCTTTTTTTTGAACACGTGCAGGAAGTAGTTGTAATTGCTGAATCCGCACTGTTCCGGGATATCCTTCAGCTCGGTTTTGCCGCCCTTCAGCAGCTGTTTCGCTTTCTCCACCCGCAAATCGTTCAGGTAATCGACGAACCCGACGCCGACCTCCTCTTTAAACTGCGAGCTTAAATAGTTGCTGCTAATACCGATCGATTCGGCGACGCCGGCTAGAGATAAAGCTTCGTGATAGTGCTGGTTCATATGTCGAACCGCCTTTTGGATATGAAAAGAGTACTGCTCTTCGGTGCTCAAATGCAGCCGCAGCAGCAGTTCGCGGAATAAGCCGGTAATCCATTCCCGGATTTCCTGCAACGTTTCCAATTGGGCCAGCACCTCGTGCGGCACTTCATTATTTTTGTAAATCGCCCGGACATCAAGCGAATTTTCTTTATATTGGCGGCTGACGATGCCCAGCAGTTCGTTGAACATCATTTTGGAGCTGGCAAGACTCGCTTGATTCCGCTTAACTTGCGTGAAAATGTTGTCCAACACGCGCATCGTTTGTTCTTCGTCGATCCGTTTTATGCTGGCGATCAGTTCTTTTTCGTCCTCAATCGCCAGGCCCGTCATGGCATGCTCGCCGCTTACGGGACGAAAGCTTTTGACGATGCTGTTTTTCCCCATAAAAAATTTCCCCTGCAAAGATTGCGCCGCCGCTTCATAGCTGCCGGCCACTTGCCCTAAATCGGCGCACAAGCTTCCGATGCTGAAGCTCGCGGAAACTTTGACGAATTTTTTCAAGCAGATGCTCGTGCGGTTCAAAATTTCGGTCAACGCATGGTCAACGGCATGGCGGCTTCGCACAGTAACGAAAGAGAGCAGCATAATAAACCTGCCGCCCGCGATATGAGAGACGACCCCGTTCCCGTGGTCGCCAAATATTTCTTCCACTATGTTGACGATGGCGAATCTCAGAATGGATTCTTCTTTTAACCCCCGCTTGGCCACGATACCGTGGAAATCGTCGACCTCCATCACAATCGGCACCAGGTTCGCAGTGCCAAGATTCAATTGGAGCGCCTTCATATGATCGCGGATTTCATCGTTATCGTGATAATAGCCGCTCAGCAGTTGGATGATGAACTTTTCACGAAGCGCATACAGTTGGTCTGCCCGCGGCCTTTCCAATTGCAGCGGACTGCGCCGGCGAATGCGTTCCTTGGCCCGCTCCAGCGTCTCCAGCAAGGTTTCTTTATTCAGACGATGCTTCAGCAAATAGTCCATTGCGCCGTTGCGCAGCGTCTCCCGCACAAGGTCGAAGTCGTCGTAGCTGCTGAGCATAATCAGCACCGTGTCCGGCCACCTTCTATGAACGACGCCCGATAATTCAATACCGTCCATATGCGGCATCCGAATGTCCGAAATGATCATATCCGCCTTTTGCCGCTCCATAAAGGCCACCGCCTCCGCACCGTTAGGCGCTTCGCCGCAAATCGTCAAGCCGTGCTGTTCCCAATTGATCATAAATTTCAAATGGGTGCGGGGCAGCAATTCATCGTCCACAATCAGGATGTTAAACATATCGCTCCATCTCCTCGTTGGTAATGACAGGTAAGGTGACCTCGACAATGGTGTAGAGGTTACGTTCGCTAACGATGCTTACGCCGTAATCGTCCCCAAAGTTGGTCTTAATTCTGGAGATGACGTTCCGGATGCCTACATGGCCTGCGGAATTGCCGTTCGCAACGATGTCTTCTATCGTGTTCTCCCCGATGCCTGCGCCGTTATCCTGAATTTTAAAAACAAGCTTCTTGCCTTCCGCGTATCCTTTGATGAGAATGGCTCCCATGTCCTTCTTGGGTCCAATGCCATGGATCAGGCAATTTTCTATGAACGGCTGCAGCAGCAATTTGGGGATCAAATAAGGCTTCACACTCTCGCTGATGGAAAAGCTGTAGGTGAACTTGTTGCTGTACTTGTACTCTTGAATATTTAAATAGCTCTTCAGGTACTCGATTTCTTCCTCAATCGTGATGAACACCTTGTCCTGCATGTTGATGTGCATCAATCTCGATAAAGACTCGGCCACATCGTGAATGTTATCGGCCCCTTGGTAAATGGACAAATATTTGATCGTATTCAGCGTATTATATAAAAAGTGAGGGTTGATTTGCGCCTGCAATGCGCGCATCTCCGCTTTGCGCTTATCCTGCTCGCGCTGTTTCGTATCCTGGATCAAATCTTTGATCCGATGCACCATGGAGTTGAATTGCCGGGACAACTGGCCGATCTCATCGTTCGAATCGATCTCCAATTGCACATCCAGATGGTTGCCGTCAATTTGTTTGATTGCGCGGTTCAATCTCAGAATCGGTCTGGTCAAATAGGAGGACGCCACCGTGGAAACCAGCAGGGCGATC
This sequence comes from Paenibacillus sp. sgz302191, assembly GCF_057749925.1. NCBI lineage: Bacteria > Bacillati > Bacillota > Bacilli > Caryophanales > Paenibacillaceae > Paenibacillus > Paenibacillus sp. sgz302191. The sequence continues at coordinate 84,855 of NZ_JBYLHY010000009.1, read as the reverse complement.
AGGCAAAATGCCATGGAAAGCAGCAGCGAGCTGTTTCTCGTTTTACTGAATTCCTCGAGCAAAATCTTTTTCGGAACGATGCCGATCAGCATCCAATTCGTCGTAGGCGAATAACGGTATACGATCAAATTATCCTCATGACCGATCTGGCTGTAGAAGCTGCCCTCGTTTCCCTGCATGCCGCCGATCATAGCGCTGATATCCGGATCGGGCATCTTCTCCTTCTGCGAATTGTAGACGATCTCGTTCGAACTGCGGTCGGCGATCAAAATGTTCACCTTGTTCAGGTTGCTTGCGAACATGTCGCGCAGCAAATCGCTTTTGATATCGGCGATCACGAACCCGATCACGCTGTCTTGATATTTAATGGGACGGGCGATCGAAGCCACTCTATCGTCCCGGTAAGGCGTAATATAAGGATTATCCGAATTATAATGGGGAGGAATGAACACAGACGCCCCTTCGTCATTGATCAATCGGGGATACCAGCTCTGCTTGGTAAGGAATTCCCAGGAAATTGTATTTCCGTTCGAAAACGTCCTTCCGTTTAAATTGGCAATCATAATATCGTTCAAATAATGCTTGTATGTGAACAAATTGACCAAATAATCGTCAATTTTCCTGTTTTCTTGCAAATAGGAAAGTCCTGTCGATTCCTCTCTTTTCGACAAAATGGCGACAATATCGCTTTCTGTCGATGTAATCGACACCAGCGCATAAATATCTTTGAGAGCCACTTCCAGATTGTTGCCGGAAACCCTCAACATGTCGTTGATGTAGTTGCCCGCCGACTCCCGGGTATCCTCCGAAGTCCGGTAATTCCAGAAATAAATGATAAGCAGATTGAATGAAATCATCAAAATCAGGTTGACAAACAAAATCTTGTATTTGACACTGTTGAACGTATGCGGCTTTATTCTCATCAAATGTCCCCCCTCTCCTGAAATTGTATCTGCTGGTTCACTATTCAGCAATAACTTTAGGGAATTGTCGGCGGACCCCGAGGACGAGCCCGTCACACTGCCGCTGTTCGTCATCCAGTAAGGCGACGAATTGTAAATTTTACCGTGCTAATCGAGTAAAAATGAAACGTTGCCTGCCCTTGAATAAATGACATGATCGGCGCCAAGCCCTTTGTAAATAAGCCTGGCATAGTCGCGTTCGGTAATGACATAGACCGCTTTTGAAGTCCATTTGCGGGTGATTTGAAGATAGCGGCAGCATAAAGGCAAACTATTTTCAAACAAAAAGATTTTACCTATCGGATATTCGGGAGCGACCCAAGTCTCATGTTCGACCGTATCCACAATCATGATATGATTCACACCAAGCTTGGAAAAGCGCTGCTGGTCCTGTCTATTGTTCGTTACAACCGCACAAGGCAGCCCTTTAAACTTTAAATGACGAATAAATTGCTCGCCGGCTTTCGTAGGAGCTGCAACCAATATAAACTCCGATTCATTCATTTCTTACTCCTCCATGTCATTGCGGCTAATCATAAGCCCAATTTTTAACACGTGGTACTGCCCTTTCTCGGCTTTCCCCACGGTCACATTGAGATCTTAATACGGAACGCTGTAAAAAGGAGGTAAAAGAATCCGGGTCCATGCATTAAAAAAACGTAAAAAATGATTAAAATTCCCCACACATCTGCCCTAAAAAGAGACATATGCCTCTGAACGGTCAAATAAATAAGCATGATCCCCTAAGAAACCCGATTCATTGCCGCCGGCAGATGAGTGTCTCAGCTTTTCATCCAAATCGTTGAATGCCGATTCGATTAATTGCGTTCTGGCAAGACCCCACTGCTCCTTATTCCGCTGAATGTAATGCAGTCCATCTTCGAGAGTTAGACCTTTGATCCTCTGGAAAACACTTACCCACTGTACGAGATCACCTTTCACAGCGCAGCTTGGCATGATGAATTCTCCGATACCGTACACTGCACCGCCTGTTGAAATCGCCAGGATACCGCAATGATAGTCAGTTCCATGTCCGGGCATCAGCTTGTCCGTTAGCTCGGAATTAAATCGAAAATATTCGATCCTGACAATTTTACAATTTTTTGTGCGTTCTTCTTGCAGTGCTGTCATGGGTTCAGGATACATTTACAGTCACTCTCCTCAATGTGTGGAAAAAAAGCAAAAAGAAGCCTGAGAGCAGAGAAATTCTACTCTCGGGCTTCTTTTCAACGTAAAGAAACGAACTGCTGAAAGCACGATCGAAGGTCTCTCTCAATACGCTTACGAGGTTAGCTGTCGGATTCGGGCTTGAGAGTGCCCTACTGCGGCAAGCAAACGCCTGCTTTAGATTCACCCCGCAAAACCGCCCCCTGTTCGGATCGGTTTCTGGTGGTTCCCCCGCTCCCCTTTCAGGGACTCAGCGATTTGATTTATGATGTGAAGTTGTTGAATCAAATGGTACCCCTAATTACCGTTTATGTAAAATAAGAATACGGGGCTTTATTTTGTTTTTTTGATGATTTTCCCAAGTGAAAGCGTAATCAAATATAAATTTCGATCATTATCGTTCCATTTTCTTTGGAATGCTTTTGCCGGTGACATTGAACCGCAAAGTAAAGAGACGAGCCCCTCGGCCCGTCTCCTGATTCAAGCTTATCCATCGATTAATCCCGCTTTTTGCAGCATCCGGTAAAGAAGTACGGTCGTCTCGGCACGAGTTAACGGCTTCTGCGGACGCAATTCATTGCCATACCCCTTCACCAAGCCTATATGAATGGCTGTCCGCATCGCATCGCTCGCCCAGCCGCCGATTTGATTGCTGTCGGTGTAGGCGGCCAAGTTCACTTGCGCCCCGGCATTGCTCGTCACCGAAGCGGCATCGGCCATGCGCAGCGCCCGAACGATCGTTACGATCGCTTCTTGCCGCGAAACCTCTCGGTTGGGCCCAAACGTTCCGTCACCGAAACCGTCCATAATTCCGTATGCTTGAACTGCTTTCACGGCCCGGCTGTACCAGATCGACTCGCTCACGTCTCGGAAACCGGCACGATCTCCGCCCTCCGGCAAGCCCAACGCTCTCGCAAGCAAAGCGGCGAGTTCAGCCCGCGTAATAACGGCTTCGGGAGCAAACCGGTTTTCATCTACGCCAAGTACGATCATTCTGCTATTCATCCTGCCAATTTCAGCCGCGGCCCAATGTCCTTGAATATCTGTAAATTGGGACGTTTTGGACACCAATGCATAAACGCTGTTCGTGAGGCTGCGAATAACGGCCGCCTGATGTCCGTCAACTTTGGCAAATTCCGTCGGCACCGGACGTACACCGAATGTCGGATCCCATACCACGGCCGTTGCAGCCGTTCCGGCATCCGCCGGCAAATAGAGAACCCTTTGTACATAGCGGTTGAAGCCGGAAATCTCGCTTTTCTCGCCATGATGCGTCACATATACGTTAAAATGAATCGGATCCGCCGCCAACCGGAAACCGCCTTTATTCGCCGCATCCTGCAGTCCGGGTATCGCTTCAATTTTGCCGCGCTCGATCGTTATTTGAACTTCCGCATCGTTCGTCCACTCGGACTCCTGATTTACGACTTCCGCCAGAGGCAAGCGATACTGGCCATGCTGAGTTTTTAAAGTGATCTTATCCGCTTTCCCGGCAAGGAGCTTGACAGCTTCACCGGGAAGCCGCAGCGCTGTTTGGTCCGCCTCATCTTCAATCGATACCGAGAGATTCCGTTCAGGCGAGGAGGATAAAGAGTCAAGCACCTTCTTTAAAGTATCCTTATCCAATCGAACATCAACGGACTTCACTCCATTGGCATCTGTTTGAAGTGTGGCAATCCCGGACACCTTTGCATCATTGATCCAAGCCGCGATCGAATTGCCGGGCGACGAATGGCTTGACGAGCTTGAAGTCGAACCAGAATCGGAACCGGAGCTTGCAGCCGAACGAATCACGCTCAGCGTATATGTTTTAACTGAACCGTCTTGCGCTTTGACGTTGACTTCGAACGTGTTTTTGCCTGTTGCAAGCGAATATTCACCGGTCATCGGGCTGCCCGCAACCTGCAATCCGTTCACGTAGACGGCAGAATAGACGTCCGAGGCTGTCAGCACCATTTTCAAGCCATAAACCGAATGGCTTACGTCTACCGTATAGTTCACTGTCCCCGGGTCAAAATCGAACTTTACCGTCCCGCCCAATCCCATAAGCTGCCAGCTGCTCAAGCTCGCATTGCCGCTCAAAGGAACGATGTTCCGGACTTCAATCGAGCTAACGTTCGCGTTGCCCGCCGCATCGGCCACATAGACTGAATAAACCCCGTTCTCTTGTACGGTAAAATGGTCCGTGATTTCTACGCCCTGCGTCCCAAAATACGAGACAGGACGGTTTCCTGCTGCCCATTTGATCGAAGAGACGTTATTGAATTGACCATAAACCGACGCCGTTACGGTAACGGTCACGCTTCCGAAGGTTGGACCGGCAGGAGCCGCTTGCAACACGATATTCGGAGGCTGATCGTATGTAAACCTAATATTCACGGTTTGGTCCAACGATAGACCGCTTGCTTCTTCCTTTGCAAAATAAGTCACGTTCTCTGCCGTTGTATTGCTTACCGCAAATAAGGCAAGACCATCCGCATTGGTCAATCCGTAAACGACATCGATGACCGATCGTCCGCCATTCGCTTCGAGCAGTACCCGTTTTCCGGCAATCGGATGGTCGTAATCGTCCTTCAGCTTCACGAAGATCGAGGCTTTGCTGCTGCCATCCGCCCGTACGACAAGATCGCTTGCGGCAACCGTTGAGCGAGATGAACTCACCTCTCCATGGAGAAACTGAACGCTCGCCGTCGCCGACAGCACACTTCCGCCTACGCTCGCGCTCACCGTCGCGGTGCCCGTCGTCGTCGGGGCCGTCAGCGTCGCCACGTAGCTGCCGTCTCCGTTATCCGTCACTGGGCCTACCGTGCCCAGTGTCGAGGCGATCACGATCGTCGCTCCACCGGTCGTCAAGGCATTGCCCTGCGCGTCCTTCAGCTTCACACTGACCGCAGTCTGGCTTGCACCGTCGGCTGCCAGCGTCGCGCTGCCCACGGTGACCGTGCTTGTCGCCGCCGACACCGCTCCGGGCACGAACTGCACGCTCGCCGTCGCTGTCAGCGCGCTTCCGCCTACGCTCGCGCTCACCGTCGCGGTGCCCGCCGTCGTCGGGGCCGTCAGCGTCGCCGCGTAGCTGCCGTCTCCGTTATCCGACACTGGGCCTACCGTGCCCAGTGTTGATGTGATCACGACCGTCGCTCCGCCGGTCGTCAAGGCATTCCCCTGCGCGTCCTTCAACCTAACGCTAACCGCAGTCTGGCTTGCACCGTCGGCGGTCAGCGACGCGCTGCCCGCTGTGACCGTGCTCTTCGCCGTCGACGCCGCTCCAGGCACGAACTGCACGCTCGCCGTTGACGTCAGCGCACTCCCGCCTACGCTCGCGCTCACCGTCGCGGTGCCCGCCGTCGTCGGGGCCGTCAGCGTCGCTGCGTAGCTGCCGTCTCCGTTATCCGTCACTGGGCCTACCATGCCCAGTGTCGATGAGATCACGACCGTTGCTCCTCCGGTCGTCAATGCATTCCCCTGCGCGTCCTTCAACCTAACGCTAACCGCAGTCTGGCTTGCACCGTCGGCTGTCAGCGTCGCGCTGCCCACGGTGACCGTGCTTGTCGCCGCCGACACCGCTCCGGGCACGAACTGCACGCTCGCCGTCGCCGTCAGCGCACTTCCGCCGACACTCGCGCTCACCGTCGCGGTGCCCGCCGTCGTCGGGGCCGTCAGCGTCGCCGCGTAGCTGCCGTCTCCGTTATCCGTCACTGGGCCTACCGTGCCCAGTGTTGTCGCAACTACAACCGTCGCTCCGCCGGTCGTCAATGCATTCCCCTGCGCGTCCTTCAGCTTCACACTGACCGCAGTCTGGCTTGCACCGTCGGCTGTCAGCGTCGCGCTGCCCACGGTGACCGTGCTTGTCGCCGCCGACACCGCTCCGGGCACGAACTGCACGCTCGCCGTCGCCGTCAGCGCACTTCCGCCGACACTCGCGCTCACCGTCGCGGTGCCCGCCGTCGTCGGGGCCGTCAGCGTCGCCGCGTAGCTGCCGTCTCCGTTATCCGTCACTGGGCCTACCGTGCCCAGTGTTGTCGCAACTACAACCGTCGCTCCTCCGGTCGTCAATGCATTCCCCTGCGCGTCCTTCAGTTTCACGCTGACCGCAGTCTGGCTTGCACCGTCAGCCGTCAGCGTCGCGCTGCCCACGGTGACCGTGCTCTTCGCCGTCGACGCCGCTCCAGGCACGAACTGCACGCTCGCCGTTGACGTCAGCGCACTTCCGCCTGCGCTCGCGCTCACCGTCGCGGTGCCCGCCGTCGTCGGGGCCGTCAGCGTCGCCGCATAGCTGCCGTCTCCGTTATCCGTCACTGGGCCTACCGTGCCCAATGTCGTCGCAACTACGACCGCCGCTCCGCCGGTCGTCAAGGCATTGCCCTGCGCGTCCTTCAGCCTAACGCTGACCGCAGTCTGGCTTGCACCGTCGGCTGTCAGCGTCGCGCTGCCCACGGTGACCGTGCTCTTCGCCGTCGACGCCGCTCCGGGCACGAACTGCACGCTCACCGTCGCCGTCAGCGCACTTCCGCCGACACTCGCGCTCACCGTCGCGGCGCCCGCCGTCGTCGGGGCCGTCAGCGTCGCCGCATAGCTGCCGTCGCCGTTATCCGTCACTGTGCCTACCGTGCCCAGTGTTGTCGTAACTACGACCGCCGCTCCGCCGGTCGTCAAGGCATTCCCCTGCGCGTCCTTCAGCTTCACACTGACCGCAGTCTGGCTTGCACCGTCGGCTGTCAGCGTCGCGCTGCCCACGGTGACCGTGCTCTTCGCCGTCGACGCCGCTCCGGGCACGAACTGCACGCTCACCGTCGCCGTCAGCGCACTTCCGCCTACGCTCGCGCTCACCGTCGCGGCGCCGACCGTCGTCGGGGCCGTCAGCGTCGCCGTGTAGCTGCCGTTGCCTTTATCCGTCACTGGGCCTACCGTGCCCAGTGTCGTCGCAACAACGACCGTCGCTCCACCGGTCGTCAAAGCATTCCCCTGCGCGTCTATCAGTTTCACGGTAACCGTCGTCTGACTTGTCCCATCGGCAGTCATCGACGCGCTGCCTACTGCCAGCGTGCTCTTCGCCGCCGATGCCGCTCCCGCCACGAACTGCACGCTCGACGTCGACGTCAGCGCGCTTCCGCCGACACTCGCGCTCACCGTCGCGGTGCCCGTCGTCGTCGGAGCCGTCAGCGTCGCCGTGTAAGTGCCGTCGCCGTTATCCGTCACTGGGCCTACAGTACCCAGAGTCGTCGCAATCGCGACCACCGAGCCTCCGGTCGTCCAAGCATTGCCCTGCGCGTCCTTCAGCCTCACGGTAATGGCCGTCTGGCTTGTCCCGTCCGCTGCAAGGCTGGATTGCGCGCTTGAGATCCCGCTCTCTGCCGGGGATATCGAATTATCCGCAATCATGTACGTTCTGAAGGAGTAATCGTAACCAAAAGCCGGAGAGAACCCTCTTGTATAAACATCGCCGCCGATCATGTACCATCCAAACCCGGCAGATCCTCCGTTTTCCGTTGAGGCAACCATTCTGTACATTGTTTCCCTCTTCAAATATGGCGCCGCCCCGGAGAAATCGAACGATACCCAGCCTGATCCAGCCGCCGTTTGCGCTGTTGCAAGCGGAGTCGCAAGATCGCCTTCTTTATAAATGCTCAACTGAAAGGCCCCGGTCGAGCCGTATGAGCCGGCTGTGTTGAGATCGATTTTGCTGAGATTGCCGCTAATTGCCGGAGTAAATGTTTGATAACGCTGATAGTCATGGTTGACCCAACTATTCCCGCTCCCACTTGCCTGCTCTTGATCCAGGACAACCGGATCCGCAGCAATGGCATACCCGCCGGGCAACACCCCAAAAATAACCATGACGATAAGCATCATGGAAATCCATCGTTTTCCTTGCTTCAAGCCTTTCATCCATATCCTCCATTCTACTGCAGAACCCTAAAATCGAATCATTCCTGCGAAAGTACACGCCCCGACAATCAGCGCCGCTATGAAAAAAATGACAAAAAACCATTTTGTAAATGCAAGGCTCGTAGACGAGCCGTCCCACCATAGCTTAATGAAGATGACCACTCCAAGAAGCATAATGCTGATAAAAGCAATAAAGGCGTTAAACATTTAACCACCAAAACCTCTCTGGATTTGTTAATGCAGTTAATAAGATAATAATAAGATAAAGCAAAACCTTCAAATTCTCTATACCTATAAAGGAGTATTTACATGAAAATAAGCGCTGAATTGCTTGCCGGATTCCTATTTTTATCTGTAATATGAGCCCTTCTTCCATTACAATAGAAGGTAACCGCTAGTAAGTTGACGTCCGAGGTGTACCAGAATGAATGCGAACAATTATATCGAGAGTCGAACTGGCATGACTCTTAGGGATTTTATGAATGAACAAACATGCATGAAGCCGGATGTGTTTCTCCCGCTTGCCAGAGCAATTGCGGCCTGTGTCGGGAATCTTCACCAGCAGCAGACCATTCATCTCGATTTGCGGCCTGAGCGGATAGCTGTACTTGCAAATGGCCAAGAGGCATATTTGAGCGATTCAGGCTATGCGGTGCAGCGTTCGGATGACCGCTATGTCCGTCCGGCCGGCAGCGGCATATCCGAAACAAGTCTGCCCTACTGCTCACCCGAGAACACGGGCAGGATGATGCGTTCCGCAGACGAGCGCAGCGATCTGTATTCGATTGGCGTCATTTACTACGAAATGCTGGCTGGCCGCCTGCCTTTTCTTGCCGGGGATCCGCTCGAATGGGTGTATATGCATTTGGCGCAAAGCCCGCCGCCGCTGACGAATCATAGAACGGATTTGCCCGAAGGTCTGGAATCTATCATCATGAAGCTGCTGGAAAAAAATCCGAATAAGCGCTACCAAAATGCCGGGTTTCTCATAGCGGATTTGGACAAAATAGGACGCCCTCATGATACGTTCTTCATGGAGGCGGGGTTTCACGGCAGAGAGCATGAGCTTGCCATGCTTACGCAAGCCTTTTATTCCGCTTGCTTGGGGTCAACGGAAATGGTTTATATTTCGGGCGAAGCCGGCATCGGTAAAACAAGCTTGATGAATGAAATGTTTCGAAAACAAGAGCATTCGCGAGATTTTTTCTATATTACCGGAAAATTCGAACAAATATCGAAAGAAAGCCCTTATCATCCGATTATTCAGGCATTTCGCGGGTTAATGCGTCATTTGCTGGGAGAACGAAAGGATCAGTCCGAGCTGTGGAAACAAAAGCTGCAAGCAGCTTTGGGCGCCAGCGCCAACGTCATTACAGCGATTATTCCTGAAGTCGAGCTGATATTGGGCGCTGTGCCGGCTGCGGAAGAGCTTCCGGCCAATGAATCGAAAAAACGGTTCATTTATGTTTTTCGCAAATTTGTACAAGCATTGGCATCTAAGGAACATCCTCTCGTCCTGTTTATCGATGATTTGCAATGGGCGGACTCATCGTCCCTCCAGCTCATTCATGCGCTGCTATGCGACCCGGAATGCCAGTATTTGATGTTCGTCTGCGCTTATCGCCATACGGAAACGGACCGAAGCAAGCTGCCGGGGTACGAAACGGATGGAAGCGTCGCAGAGCAAGCGGTTGTCCGCCATATTCATCTGTCGCCGCTGAACCTTTCGCAAATGAACCGCATCGTTATGGAGACGCTTAACAGCCCCGCGGACACTACGATGTCCTTGACGGAACTGCTGTATCATAGATCAGGCGGCAATCCGTTTCATTTCAATCAAATCTTACTCCGGCTGCAGGACGACGGCACTCTGCTGTACAACCACGGGAAGCGGTGCTGGCAGTGGAATTTGGGGCAAATTATCGAGCAGGAGCCAAGCTATGCCATCCATGATTTGATGGAGCACAAGCTGCTTCGCCTTTCGAGCGACGCTCAGGAGCTTCTTCGGATTGCGGCCTGCGTAGGAAGCACGTTTCACCCGCATTTGATAGCTTGCGTTGCGAACCGGGCGATGGAAGACATGCTTGCAGAATGGTCCGCAATTGAAGCCGAAGGAATGATTGTGCCGTTCGAAACCGATGAATTCCGCTTTGCTCACGACAACATCCAGAGGCTGATTTACAGTCGGATCGATGACGAATCGAAACAGGCCATCCATATCCGAATAGGCAGATGCCTGAATGGGGAAGACAGCGGACATGGAGAGAACTCGTTTGACGTTGTCAACCATCTTAATCGGGGCTCCAAACAAATAACGGACGAGCAGGACATGCTGCAGCTCATCAAGCTGAACCTGGATGCGGGAAACCGCGCCAAAGCCTCTTCCGCCTACGATGTCGCATTAGGTTATTTTGGCAAAGGAGTGGAGATGCTGCCTGCGGAGGATTGGGGCAATAAGTTCGAACTTTGCTTCGAATTGCATGCGCAAAAAGCGGAATGCGAATATTTATGCGGCCACTACCGGAAGTCCGATCAGGACATCGATTTCTTGCTCGGCCGTGCGCGCAACCGGGTTGAGCGAAGCAGAGTGCAAATGATCAGAATCATGCAATACATCAACCAAGGCAAATATTTGGAAGGCACTGCCCTCGGTCTCGAAAGCCTGAGAGAGTATCAGATTATCATTTCGCCCAACCCGGGAAGCTTCACGCTGCTGATTGAAGGGAAACGCATTGAGGCGCTGCTGCGCAATCGGTATGACAGACTCGCTCAATTGGAGGAAATGTCGGATAAAGATCGGATTGCCGCAATGAACCTGATTGCCGCGATTATTCCTTCCACCTTTTTCACGAATAAAAAGGTCTTTTTTCTGCTGACATGCAGAGCCATTCAGCTTTCGCTTCAATATGGCAACACCCCCGTTTCCGCGGCGATCTACTCCTCATACGGGATGCTGCTGGGGATTGCATCAGGCAAAATCGATAAGGGCTACGCCATTTGCAAAGTAGGCCTGGAGCTATCCGAGCGCTACAACGTCACTTCCATTAAAAGTATAACCTATACCGTATTCGGCGGAGTACTGTGCCTATTTGCCGGAAATGCCCGCGAAGGGGACGCTTACTTGACAAAGGCGCTTCGTTTCGGTATGGATTCGGGGGACTATGTATTTGCCAGTTATGCCATCGGCGCGCATATCAATTCATTGTACACAAGGGCGTCGTTAAGCGAATTGGCAAGAACGATAGCGGAATATATGACGGTGCTCGATACGACAAACGATGAATTCGTGAAGCAAAACTGTTACCTGTATCAGCAATATATTCTCGCCCTGCAGGGCGGGACGGCGGCGCCGGACTCGTTCAGCGGCGCCGGCTTTGACGAAGAGGAATTTTTAAACCTGATTCGCAAGGGGGAGACTTCGGCCACCACCTTATTTCAATACAGCACGTATAAGACTCAGATTTACTATTTGTTGGGCAATTATGAAGAAGCCGTCCGCTGGGCCCGGCAAGCGGGGTCTTATGAGGCATATGCCACTCATTTGCCTCATTTGCCGGAATGTCTATTTTATGAAACGCTGGCCGCATTGGCTTGTACACAGTCACCGAAATGGCCCAATCTGAAAAAAAACCTGACTCGCAGTCTTCGCCGTTTCAGCAAATGGGCGGAATACAGCCCGGCTAATTTCCAATCCAGGCAGTATCTCCTTCAAGCTGAATATGCGCGTGTCTCCGGCGAATTCACAATGGCTGAGGAGCTGTATGACAAAGCCATCCGCGAGGCAAGGGAGCAAGGCGATGTGCACGTGACAAGCCTTGCAGGCGAGCTCGCAGCCGGCCACTATTGGCGGCAGGACAAAAGAAAGTCAGCTATATTTTATTTGCAATTGGCTATTAAGGGGTACAAGCAATGGGAAGTGCATGTGAAGGTAATACAATTGGAGGAGCTGCTGGCGCATTGGCAGCGGCAAGAGGAAACCGGTCCAACGTCTGAAAGCGCACAGAGCCCGATACGCCGGAACGATGCGGAGCAAGCGGCCGGAACATCCGGCTTTCGGAATGAGCACAATTCCTTGGACAGCGTCGATCTCGCGGCGATCCTTAAAACAACTCAGGCGATATCGAATCAGATGGACATGGATGCCATGCTTGCGGAAATCATGAATACCATCATGAAATATGCGGGCGCAAGCAAAGGCGCTCTGCTGACGGGCAGCAATGACGCGCTTTTTATTCAGGTATATGCGGATTCGGAGGCGCAAGCTATCCCTTCTCCTTTAGAAATGAATGACAGCGCCCTCTTGCCGGAAGGGATTGTCAGATATGTCTTTCGTACACAGGAGGAGGTTCATTATACCGGGGGAGAGGAAAGCTGGCTGATCCATAACCCGTATATAGCGAAGCACCGGCCTCAATCGGCCCTGTGCATCCCCGTAACTGTCCATGGCGCTCTGCTGGGCGTACTTTACCTTGAAAACAAGCTTGCAAGCGGCGTGTTCGCGCACGATCGCATGGCTGTTCTTCTCGCTATGGCGTCGCATGGCATATTGATGTGCGTGCTGCAAAGCTCGACGGAACCATCATATGCAGAACCAGGCATGGAAGAAGAGGTGCAGCCGTCGCCCGGCATGATAGAGGAACCGCTCACCGAACGTGAGCTGGAGGTGCTTGCGTTATTATCGGCAGGGCTGTCCAATAAGGAAATTGCCGATCACCTGATTATTGCCATAGGTACAGTGAAAGTTCATGTCAAAAATATTTTCGCCAAATTAAAGGTTAATCGGCGCACAAAAGCAATCGCACAAGCCAAGGAGCTTAATCTGCTCGGTCAGAGCCCCCGGCCCCCTGCTTGATCGCAAGAAGGTTGGACCGCGGGCTTGAAACGATACCCCATAGCCGGAATATTTCCCGGTTGCAAAAAATAGCGGCAGAGAGGGACGTAAGATACAAATCCCGGACTGCCGCTTGTTTTATTATGCTAACGTCACTCTTTCACAGCTCCGACCACGATGCCTTTTATAAAAAACTTTTGCAAAAACGGATAAATAAGCAGTATGGGCAGCGCCCCGATAAAGATTTGCGCCGATTTCACGGTGCGCTGGGATAAATTTTCCAAATCCTTGGGATCAATGCTTATCTTGCTGAAATCCTGCTGTACGACGATCGTTTGAAGGAAGGTCGCCAGCGGATATTTATCCGTGTCCATCATATAAATTAACCCGTCGAACCAGGAGTTCCAATGAAACACCAGCGTGAACAGCGTAATCGTCGCAAGCGCCGGTGTCGAGATCGGCAAATGGATCTTGAACAAAATTCGGATGATCCCCGCCCCGTCCATGAGCGCGGCTTCCTCCAGTTCGGCAGGTATCGTTCGAAAAAAATTCATCAGCAGAATCATATTATACACGCTTAGCGCCGAAGGCAAGACAAGTGCCCATATCGTATTGATCAAGCCAAGATTCGTTATAAGAATGTAGCTGGGAACCAGCCCGCCGGAAAACAGCATCGTAAATACGAAAAACCACATATAAGCATTCCGGCTTTTAAATTCCGTATACGTTTTCGATAATGCGTAGCCTGCCAATACAGTAACGGCCATGCCGATCCCGGTACCCAGGACGGCCCGGTACACCGAATAAAGCAGCGATTGGACAAAATTCGGGTTGTTCAACGTCTTCATATAGGACTCCAGCGTAAAGTCGACCGGCCATAGGTTGATCATATTGGCGGTTGCCGCAGCTTTGCCGCTAAAAGAAACAGCCAGTACATGTATAAGCGGCAGTATGCACAGCAGCGATATACCGATGAGAACCAGTTGGTTCACGGCATTAAACCATCGATAAGCTGTCGTTTTATGGTACATCTGTCGCGACACCCCCTTTTTTCAACTAAAAAATCCGATAATTGGCAAATTTATAGGCCAGCCTGTACGAGATGACAATCAGAACGAGACTGGTTGCCGATTTGAACAACCCGACTGCCGTCGCGAAACTGAAATCCCCCTTGAGCATAGCCGACCTGTAAACGAAGGTATCGATCACGTCCCCTTTGTTATACACGAGCGGGTTGTACAAGTTGAAAATTTGATCAAACCCCGCATTCAACACGTTCCCGAGCTGCAGCGTAGCGACAACGACAATAATCGGCATCATGGCAGGCAGTGTCACATGCAAGGTCTGCTGCAGCCTCGTCGCACCGTCTACTTCAGCAGCTTCATACAAAGAGGGATTCACTGCTGTTATAGCAGCCAAGTAAATGATCATGCCGAACCCGAATTCTTTCCAAATATCGCTTACAACCACGACAAAGCGGAACCAATCCCCGTCACCCAAAAAGAAAACAGGCTTCGTGCCGAATACGGCCGACAGCATCCGGTTCACAAGCCCGCCTTTGACCGACAGCAGGTCGAGCAGAATCCCTCCGAGAATGACCCACGACAAAAAGTGGGGCAAATAGACCAAAGTTTGAATACTCCGTTTGAGCCCGCTTTTTCGCACCTCATTCAGCAGTAAAGCAAATACGATCGGCACGAGCGTTCCGAAGCCAATTTTCAATACGGAAATAATTAACGTATTCCATATGACTTGAGCGGATTCTTCAAACATAAACAAAGAATGAAAATGCTTGAGGCCGACCCATTCGGATTTAAAAAAACCGAGCCAAGGCTTATAGTTCTGAAATGCCATCACAAGCCCGCCGATTGGAATGTAGTGAAAGATGACAGCGATCACTAACGCCGGAAATATCAACAGGTGAAGCGGCCATGTTTTTTTCAATCCGCGGATCCATTTGCTCTTCGTTGAACTTGAGGATATTTTGCCTAGAACAATAGCATCCTGAGTGCTTTTCATATGTTTTCCCCTTCCTGCAACCAAGTCATTGCACTTTCGACTGCTTCTGCTACTATTATATCAACGCGATCTTTCGCTACCTATGGCACGTTCTTAACTTCTATGTCCCTTGCCATAACCTCTTGCCCACGATTATTCTCCAGGCGGTGAACACATGGTAAAATATAAAATATTCCGCAACATGCTGATCATGCTGGTCGTCCTGCTCCTTCCGGCTACCTTGCTTTTCTATTATTCCAACAAAGCCGGCGAGGACTTGGTCCGGGAAACGCTTGAAAATTCAGCCGCCAAACAGCTGGAGTTCACGATGCTTCAGCTCGAGCAGTCCATAAGACAGCTCGAAACGCAGACGCAGCTGCTCGTGAACGATTCCAGCATCAAGGCATATTCGAGCTCGTGGGATTTCCCCGAGTATGTCGACCATTTACTGATGCGGAAATATGTCGAGGAAAAGCTGATTCTCCAAAGCCAGGCGGGTTCGCTCAATCACGATATAAGCGTTTACTGGCCGCATATTAAGGAAGCGCTTTCCACCCAAGGGAAGTTTGCCTACGATGACGCCCAACTGGTCTCCGCGCCGAAAAACAAGTGGTTCATCCGCAAAGATGAGCAAGGAACGGCTTCGTTCCATTTGCTCTTCACGAATCCGTATACTTCAAATTCGGATTTGAGCCATGTAACCTCCATTGTTGAAACTTCCATTCCAGGCGACTATTTGAAGTCGGTTCTTAAGGGTCTTGATGCGTCGGGTAACGGAACGTCTTTCATCTATTTGTCCGATTCCACGACAATTGCCAATCAGACGATTAACGGGAAGTTCTTATCGCTGTTGAATCAGGTAGATGCGCTCCATGACGATGCTTCCGCCACAAGGCCGCAGTTCTCCATTCTCAAGATAGACGGTACGGAATACATGGTGCAAACGATCCGTATTCCTTCTTTGGACGGTATGCTTGTCAGCTGCATTCAGTTGAACGAATTTTTGAATCCTCTCAAGAAGGTAAAGCAGCTCGTGAATACTAGCCTGCTCCTTCTCTTTGTTTCCGGCGTAGTCATGTCCTATTTGCTTTACCGGCACTTTCGGATTCCGTTCGGCTACATGGTCCGCAAAATCGAGAGCCTTGGTTCAGGCGATTATAACAGCAGAGCGGCCGTCAAAACAAACAACGAATTTGATTATTTATTTGCCAAATTTAACGAAATGGCATCGCGGATTCAAGCTCTGATCGAAAATGTGTATGAGGAGCGGGTTCGAACGCGCGAAGCGGAATACAAGCATTTGCAGTCGCAAATCAATCCTCATTTTCTTTACAACTGCATGTTTTATATTGTGAGTATGGCGCATAAATCTCCGGAAGCCGTCACTTCCATGGCCAAAAACCTGGCCCAGTTTTATCGCTTCATTACCCGCAAAGCCGGAACGGATTCTACGCTGGCAGACGAAATAAGCCTTGTCGATAGCTATCTGCAAGTCCAATCGCTCAGAAACAAGCGGCTGACTTACGAAATCGACATTTTGCCGTCGATGCTGGAGTTATCCGTTCCGACCCTTCTGCTTCAACCGTTGGTCGAGAATGCCGTCGTACATGGACTGGAGAGCAAAAGAGAATCCGGAATCATTCGCATTCGCGGCTCCTGGAGTCATGACGACTACACCATTACCGTCGAAGACGACGGTGCAGGCATGTCGGAACAAGCCATTCGCGAGCTGGCGGTACAGGTATATCATCAGCGCAATTCGGAAGAGATCGGCTGCGGTTTATGGAACATTCATCATCGGCTTACGAACAAGTTCGGTCCGAAATCGGGCTTGCATTTTGCTAACAATTCATGGGGAGGCTTCAGCGTTACCATTAAGATCCCCTCGATGAGACAGGAGGTTATCCCTTATGAACGTATTGTTGGTGGATGATGAGGAATATGTGCTTGATTACTTGCAGGAAAGTGTGGAATGGGCACAGTGCGGGATTGCGGATGTATACCGGGCAAGCTCGACGGATGAAGCGCTCGACATTGTCATGAAATATCAGATCCCGCTGCTCGTTACCGATATCCGGATGCCCGAAAAAAGCGGCCTGGATTTGCTGGAAACGATTCACAACCGGCACCCCGATACGAAAGTCATTCTGCTGTCCGGATATTCGGAGTTTGATTATGCCAAAAGAGCGCTGCAAAACGGTGCCGCCGACTATTTGCTAAAACCGGTCACAGGCGACGAGGTTGCCGCAGCCGTTCGAAAAGTGATGGCGCAAATCCAGGCGGAAAACAAGCGGACACAGGAGGTGAACAAAGCCGAAGCGGTCATCAGACTGGGGAACACCCGGATGAAGGAGCATCTACTGCTTGACCTGCTGCTTGGCAAACAATATGCAGAAGAAGAGCTGAGACAGCAAATGAAAGCTTTGGATTTGCCCTTGCATCCAAACGATGACTGTACGCTGCTCCTCATTCGTCTGCAAACGTATCCTAACGAATCGCGGGAGGATATCGAGCTTTTTTCTTACGCGCTGCTGAACATAGCGGAGGAAATTTTGTTCCGGGACATTCAAGCAGGCTCCTCCCTCTGGTGGTGCAAAGACTCGTATCAGTTTATTTCCATTGTCCTTTCCGCGGCTGCCTTGGGCGAACGGGACATGCGGGAGGAGCGGATCGCCGAGCTGCATCAAGCTGTCCGGACTTTTTTAAAGAGACATATTTCCGTGCTGTTCACGGAGCCGTTTCCCCTTAGGACTCACATAAACAGTTCATATTTGCAAGCTGTGAACGATTTTGGGTGGCGGATCGGATTTCAGGAAGGCGTTATTTTACATAATGGCGCGTTAAGCGGCAAACCGGAGTATAAACCGTTAACGAAGCTTTATGAAGCACCGACTCTCCTGCTAGGGATGGAAACGAACCGGTGGAATGAAGTGATGGAGAAGTTCCACAGCATTCTGCAAGAACTGAACGAACCGCCTTTTCGGACACAATATCACATCGTCGAGGCCGTTAACTACTTGTACGCCTGCTTCACTTACATGGCAAATAAGCAAGGGGACCCTTTGACCGACATGATCGGCAGCCTCTCCTTGATTTCCAACCCCTATTATTTTCACTCTGTCGAACAGATCAGGGATTGGGCGCTCCCGTTAATCGAACAGTTCAGACGAACGCTCAACGATTCCATAACCGGCCGAAGCCATATCATCCGTCAAATTCAGGAATTTATTCAAACGTATCTGCATGAGGATGTCAGCCTGACCAAAATAGGCGAGCACGTTTATCTGCATCCGGTATATTTGTCTCGTTTGTACAAAAAGGAAACCGGCGAAAGCATTTCCGCCTATATTACCCGTGTCAGAATGGAGAAAGCGGCCCGATTGCTGACCCAAACGAATAAAAAAGTGTCGGATATCGCCCATGAAGTCGGATATCTGAAAACGCAGTACTTTATCCGCTTGTTTAAAGAATACTACCATCACACCCCGCAAGGATATCGGAATCAGTAACATATTCGCTAAAAAAGAAGAGAGCCTCATACCCGAGGCCCCTCGTTCTCATTGATTCACGCTTTTGTACCAATCGTTGACTTCTTTTTCAATTTGCGTCCCGCCTTTACTTTTCCAATCCGCGACGAACGTATCGAATTTATCCAGCGGCTCTTTGCCGTAAATGATTTTGGCGAAAGTCTCCAGCTCCATCGTTTTCAAGTTCTCGCCTTTGCTTCGCTGCGTTTCCGTCGGAGCTCCCAGGAATTCTCCCGGCGCATTGCTGTTTCTCATCTGGTAGTTGAGCGATCCGGCGCGAATCTGCTCCTTGTCCGCCACGGCAATTCCCTTTTGCGCTGCGGTCTCCGGCTTGTTCCCCTGGAACATATAGTCCCAATCCTTCGATTCCATGAAAGGAATCCTCGGCACGTTCCAGAACAAGTTATACTTGCTTGAAGTTGCGGCTTTTTCGAGCGGCTTTGGAAACTTTTTCGGATCATACACAGGTTCCCCGTTTACGATCGCATAGTCGTATCCCTCAAAGAAACCGTTTTTAAAGTCGCCGGTTCCAAATTGGCTGTCATAAATTTTGTCCATATACAGGAAAAAGGCGTCCATGTGCTTAAAGTCTTTGTTGAACATCATGACTTTATTTTCGTTGATCGCACCGGTGAAGCGCGCCGTCAGGCCGTTCGGTCCGACAGGCAGAGGATAAGCTCTGACAACCGCGCCCGGATTGCTCTTGGCGACATCGCCGAGCGGCCAGCCATTCGCCCAAAACGGCGCTGCGATGATCCCCGATTTACCTTGAATAAAGCTTTCGGTCGCTTTCATTTCATCAAGAGCAGCTAATTCCGGATCGAGATATCCTTTTTCATACCACGAACGCAGTTTCCCCAAAGCGTCTTTGATGCCCGGTTGAACCGAGCCGTATTTGAGCGTCCCGTCGCTCGCTTTCTGCCAGGCTCCAGGAAGGAATTTCCCCGTGTAGGCGCCGAAAACGAAGCTGGCATCCGACATCCAGTTCGCGAATGCGTTCTTGGACGAAAAACTGAACCCGAAGGTATCCTTCTTGCCGTTACCGTCAGGGTCCTGGTTCGTAAAAGCGTCCATCACCTTTTCAAACTCTTCGATCGTCGTAGGCGCTTTCAAATTCAGGCGATCCAGCCAATCCTGCCGGACCCACATCACGGGATTCGTTCCGTCGCCTGCGGAGAAAATCGGCAATCCGAGCAGCTTGCCTTTTTCTTTCACCTGATTTAGCGCAGTTTTGTTATCCGAATAAAGCTTCTTAACCCGCTCCGATGCATATTGATCAAAAGCCTGCTGGATATCCATCACTTTTCCGGATTGCATAAGATCGGCAATCAGATTCGGATCCTGCACGATGAACACGTCGGGAAGCTGATTTTGCGAAGTCAGCGAAAGCCTGATTTTCGTATGGTAAGCCGCATTATCCGGCGTATCCCACAGGTCCTTGATCTCAATGCCTAATTTCTCTTTAGCCCACTTGTTATGAACATTATTCGCGATTGTCTCGCCATTGATAAATACGTAGTCCGATCCAACGACACGGGCCGTTGTGATTGTAACGGGCGGTTCAAACTTGCCGTTCGCCGCTCTTGGGGCAGTTTCTTGTCCTTGCGGAGTCGGTGATGGCTGACTTCCCGTATTTGAGCCGCAGCCCGCTGCAACCGCGCTTGCCAGGATAAGACTCGTCATCATCGAAGCCAACTTGTGTCTCTTCATATACTTCCCCTCTCTCTCATTCTGCTTCACTTATCATAATTATCGTAGCAAATGAGATTCTTTCGCGTATATGCCCAAAAATAAACTATCATGGCCTTCCTGTAAACCGATACTTGCCGTCCATGCAAAAAAGGATCGGAAATCGTCAAGATAACTTGACTGATTACCAATCCTTGAGAGAGGCCGCAGGTTTCAATATGATTACCCGTATTCCGCAACCAACGGGCTCACCTTTACCGCACATACCTTAAATCCCGGCATTTTGCAGGTCGGGTCGAGCTCATCATGCGTAATTTTGTTGACGTTCTGCGTGCCGCCCCAATGCATCGGCACGAATACCGTGTCTTCGCGGATATCGCTGCTGTACCGGCTTCGCACATAGATAGCTCCGCGTTTGGACTCCAGCTTCACAAGCGATGCGTCTTCGATCCGGTGTTTCTTCGCGGTTTTCGGATGAATTTCCACGAAAGATTCCACATCCTGCGCAGCCAGAGAATGGCTTCTTCTCGTTTGCACGCCGGTCAAATAGTGAGCAACGACGCGGCCGGTCGTCAAATACAGCGGAAAATCTTCGCTGACCTGCTCCTTCGGCAAATGATTGTCCACAACAGTCAGCAGCGCCCTGCCGTCCGGCAGCGGGAATGACGCTTCAAACAACCGCCTTGCCCCCGGATGCCCCGGCTCCGGACAAGGCCAGTACACACCCTCTTCCTTCCGCAAACGTTCGTACGTGATGCCGTAGTAGTCCGCCGTACCGCCACGGCTGGCCAAACGAAGCTCGTTAAAAATATCCTCAACCCCGGCATAGCCGAAATACCGGCCTCGCCCGAACCTTTCCGCCAAATCGCAAAGGACCTGCCAGTCATGCTTGACTTCGCCCGGCGTCTCACGGCCGGCTTCCCTGAGCAGTACGCGTCCTTCGAGGTTGGTCAACGTTCCCGCATTTTCCAAATACGCGGATACCGGCAAGACCAGATCGGCCAACTGTGCCGTCTCGGACATGAGGAAGTCGGCAACGACAAGGAAATCGAGTTTCTTCAGTCCTTCTTCTACGAAATTGGCATTTGGGCTGGATACGATCGGATTGGAGCCCATCACGAACAAAGCGCGAATCTCCTGCTCGTACACCTTCTCCATCATTTCGTAAGCGGAGACACCCTTGCCTGGAAGTTCGTCCGGGTCAATCCCCCATACGCCCGCGACATAGGCGCGATCTTCGGTGTTTTCGATCAGCCGGTAGCCCGGAAGCTGGTCGGCCTTTTGCCCGTGCTCCCTGCCGCCCTGCCCGTTCCCTTGGCCGGTGACGGCGCCGTAGCCGCAGCCCGGCTTGCCGATTTTGCCGGTCAACAGCACGAGATTAAGAAAGTTGCGAACCGCCATATGCCCGTCCGTCTGCTGTTCCACCCCTCTTGCCGTGAAAACCATGCCTGTCGCCGCCTTGCCGTAAGCCAGCGCCGCTTTGCGGATCAGTTCGGCCGGAACTCCGGTTAACCCGGCAATCTCCGCCATATCGAGCGAATCCAGATGCGCTTGCAGCTCGGCAAATCCTTTCGTGCGCTGCCGGACGAATGCCGAATCGACCAGCCCCTCTTCCATTACAACCTTCAGCATACCGTTAGCCAATGCCGCATCCATCCCCGGCTTCACCCGCAAATGCAGATCGGCGATACGGGTCGTGCCGGTTTCCCTTGGATCGATCGCAATGATGTAGGCTTTCTTCTCTTTAGCTCTTGTAAAATAGGGCATGAGCGTCGGCTGGCACTCCGCGATATTCGTCCCGGCCAGGATGATGCAATCGGCAAGCTCGATATCCGACAGTTGGTTCGTTAAGCCGCGATCAATCCCAAACACCTTGACGCCCGCAGAAGCAGCCGACGACATGCAAAATCTGCCGTTATAGTCGATGTACTTCGTCTGCAGAGCCACGCGTGCGAACTTGCCCAGCAAATAGGCGGTTTCATTCGTTAACGAGCCACCGCCGTAAAGGCCGACAGCATGGTTCCCGTATTGTCCGCGAAGCTCCTCGAACGTTGTCGCTATCCGTTCATAAGCTTCTTCCCACGATACGCGGACGAACCGGCCATCCTTCTTCATCAGCGGATGCAGGATGCGTTCGCCGGTCAGCACGTGCTGATACGCGTTCATGCCTTTGATGCAGAGCCGTCCTTCCGAAGCGAGATTCGGCTTCGGAACGACTATATAGGTCGGACGGCCCTCCGCCCGGCCCCTTTCCTCGATCACCTGCATCTTGCATTGAACGCTGCAAAAAGGGCATTGTGTATCCATCACATGGAGAAAACCGTTCCCGGCTTGTTCTTGCTCTGCCAACTGACTCATATGCTCTCAGCTCACCTTATCAAAGCAGCCGTCGGCTGCGGATTTACTTGCCGTTGCTCCGTCCGTTGCCGCTCTGCGTTCATTCTCGCTATCAATTCCGCCCGGAATAGCAGGTGAAACAAACCTTCCCGCAGCTTCGTTATGCCGAGGCGTTCCACCCATTGTCCTGTCGTTTCGCCGTACTTCGCCTCTTCGCGGTACCACTGCAAAAATGCGGCCGATATTTCCAGCACCGTATCCTCCGAAGATTCCACCGTCAGCAGCTCTCCCTTACGGAACTTCGCGCCGGAACTGCCGCCAACGTAGATCTCCCAGCCTCCCGGCACGCCGACAATACCCAGATCTTTGCCAAGCGTCCCCGCCCGGTGCAATGGGCTTGCCGAGACGGCCACAGCTGCTTGCGCCGGCATTTGCAGATGCTCCAACCGGCGTTCGAGACGGGCCCCCAGCCGGACGGAGTCCTGCAGCGCGCCGGGATCGTAGCCGATACCGGCGCATGTGGCTACAGAGGCGATCGTTTTGCCGTAGGCAGGGGCTGCCTCAAGCGGCTGACCGAGCTCCATGCCGACCGAACCGATATGCCCGGCGTCGATGCCCAGCAGGTCCAGATGCGCGCCGCCGCTCAGCTTCACTAACGGGATGTTGTACTTGTCGATCACATCCGCAATCCGCCTTAGCTGTTCGGCGGTCGTGACGCCGCCGTACATGCGCGGCGTCACGCCGTACGTGCCGTCGGCGAGCAAGCCCGCTCCCGGAGCCGCCGCGGCCGCTCCGGCTTCGATGTCGGCCGCCAGCGCCTGGCCGACATAATACCGCAAGGCCGGCCGGCAAACTTCGCAGCCGTCCGGCTTGCTCCAGCCCAGCGCGGACATCGCTTCCCGCGCTGTCGCAAACCCGCCTGCGCGTATAGCCTCGCGCAGTTCGTCATGGGTGCAGCCGGTGCAGCCGCACACCGTTTCCTTCGGCGCTGCCTTGCTCTGCAGCGCAAGCCCGAGCATCGCGGACACAAGCGGCTTGCAGCCGCCACATGTGCTCGATGCCCGTGTACAAGCGCGAACGTCTTCGACACTTTCGCAGCCTTGCTCGCGGACCGCCTCCAGAATCGCGCCCTTCGATACGCCGTTGCAGGAGCACACGGTCGCGTTCAGCGCCAGCGAAGCTGCATATGCCTCATCCGCGCCGCTTCCCTTCGCTTCTTCTTCGTCCAGCACGGACACATCCGCCTGCCGCTTGATATAGCCTAGCAGCTTGTTGCCCTCGCTGGCGTCGCCGTACAATACGGCGCCGACAATTTTGTTGTTGCGGACTGAAACCTTTTTGTACGTATGCCGAATGCCGTCATACACTTTCAGGGAAGTATCGATGTCCGAATCACGGATATCTCCCGCGGAAAATACCTCTACGCCGGATACTTTCAACTGCGAATACAGGATCGAACCGTGGTAGCCTTCGCCGCCGGTGCCGCAGATTGTTCCGGCCAGAACTTTGCCCTGCTCGTATAACGGCGCTACGAGACCGTAGACCGTCCCGCGATGCTCCGCGCATTCTCCGACCGCATAAATACCCGGCACATTCGTTTCCATATAATCGTTGACGACGATCGCACGGTTCGTCTCTATTCCGCTGTCTGCCGCCAGCCTGATGTTCGGGCGCACGCCGACCGCGATAACGACCAGATCCGCTTCTACTTTGCTTCCGTCCTTGAATTGGAGACCTTCCACCCGTTTTTTTCCGATAATTCTCTCCGTCTGTTTTTCAAGCAGAAACCGCATCCCCTGCTTTTCCAGATCTTTTTTTAACATGTTCGCCGCCGCAGCGTCCAGCTGCCGTTCCATCAAAAAACCGTTAAGGTGTACGACGTGAACGTCCATGCCCAGGTTCAACAACCCGCGGGCCGCTTCCAGGCCGAGCAAACCGCCGCCGATGACGACAGCCTTTTTATACGACTTGGCGGTTTCCATCATCGTGTTGCAATCGTTAATATCCCGAAAAGCGGTAACACCCGGTTTGTCGGCTCCAGGCAGCGGAAGCATGAACGGCGAAGAGCCCGTAGCCAGAATCAATTGATCGTACGGAACCGTACGCCCTTCCCGGCTGATCACGACGCGTTTCGCTTTATCGATGCTAACAACGGGGTCGCCCGCATAAAGCGTTATGCCGTTATCCAGGTACCACTGCCAGTCATTGATGGTAATGTCCTTCACGGTCGTGTCGCCTTGAAGCACCTTGGACAGCATAATCCGGTTATAATTCGGATGCGGCTCGCCGCCGAAGATGACGATCTCGAACCGCTCCGGAGCGAGCCCCAGAATTTCTTCCACGCAGCGCACGCCGGCCATGCCATTGCCTATTACAACAAGCTTTTGTTTCCCCATGTCTGCTTGACCTCCACATCCCAGACTGAAGACGACTCATTCCCATCGCCGCTTTTCGCCCCGCTCAAGCCGCCGCACCCGGTTTGGCCGTATTCATGCGAATCGTCGCACGGTTCATCCAAAGGCAACCTAAGGCAAAGAGCATAAGCAGCACAAACCCCAGCGTGTAGGAGCCGGACCAATCTTTAATGAAACCGAGGGCGATCGGCGGGAAAAATCCGCCTATACCTCCCGCTGCGCCGACGATTCCGGTTACCGCCCCCGTATTGAAAGGCGCTGCCTCCGGCACCATTTTAAACACGGCACCATTCCCTATACCAAGCAAAGCGGCTGCAATCAGGCAGCTGGCGCTGAACCCGGCAAATTGCTGCAAGGTCGCCGCCATAGCAAGCGAGGTTAGCATAATTCCCGCAAACACAACCGCCAGAACTTTACGCGACCCGACGCGGTCCGCCGCATATCCGCCCAACGGGCGGATCAGCGTGGCAATGACGACGAATCCCGCTGTTTTCATACCGGCGCTTGTTGCCGACAATTGAAACAAATCTTGAAGCAGCGTGGGTAAGTACGCCCCGAAAGCTACAAAACCGCCGAATGTCAGAAAATAAAATACGGATAAATACCATGTCGATGGTTCCTTAAGCACCGCCATCGATTGTTTGAACGTCTTTGCGCGGGCCGGAGCCGGCAAGTCCTTCGTCCCGGTCCAAAAGACCGCGGTTACGATTACAATCATGATCGCCAGGCTCCAAAATACCCAGGGCAAGCCAAAGCTGTTCAACACGAAAGGCAGCGCATAACTTGCCGCCGCTCCGCCCAGGTTGCCGAGCCCGGCCAATCCGAGCACTAGACCTTGCCTCTCGGCGGGAAACCACCTCGAAACATAAGTCAGCGAAATGGCGAACGTCGTTCCGGCCATCCCGATAAACAGCGCGCAGATCAGCAGCAGCAGGTAGGAGTGCGCCCATCCGGCTGCCAGCAGCGGAATAACAAGAAACATCATCGTTGCCGCAAATACCCGTTTGCCTCCAAAACGATCCGTATAAACCCCCATCGGAATTCGCAGAATCGACCCGAGCAGCACCGGTGCAGCGATCAATACGCTTTTTTGAACCGTACTAAGATGAAACATTTCTTGAATTTGTCCGGCAATCGGAGAAAATACGCTCCAGATGACGAACGAGGCCATCATCGCCATCGTCGAAAGTCCCAGAGCAAGGGCAGATTCGTTTCGTCGCATGATTCGGCACCTTTTTCCAGGCTAGGAGGCCAGGATACTTTCTTCCGCAATGTGAAGATACAACTCGCCGCCGGCAGCGTCGATCTCCACCCGGAAGGTCGTTACGCAGCCTTCGTCGGGTGCTTGAACGAGCCCGTCGTGCAGATCGATTTTCCAGTCATGGAGCGGACAAAATACGTGGTGATCGCACACTATGCCTTCGGACAGCTTGCCCGCTTTGTGCGGACAACGGTTTTCAATAGCCTTGACAGTGCCGTCCGAAAGCTTGAACACGGCGATTTCCAACGTCCCGATGCGGACAATTCTCGACCTTTTTTCAACGATTTCCGATATATTTCCAATATGGATCCGCTTCATCCCCATCATCTCCTCTATTTCAAAATCGACTCTGCCGATTGCTCCTCCAGCGGTACGAACGTCTTGTGCAGCGATTGCTCCTCAATGATTTCTTTCCATGGATCTTTCATCAATTTCAGCGTCTTCTCGATTCGCTCCACAAGCTTGGCGCGGTCTTCTTTCGTTTCCAACGCCGCCTTGATCGTATCCAGGCCTACGCGTTCCACCCACTCGGAAGTCCGTTCGTTGTACTTCCCGGTTTCACGGTAGTACTGCAGGTAAGCACCCGACCATTCCAGCACTTCCTCTTCGGTCTTGACTTTGCACAGCAGGTCGGTTCCGCGAAGCTTCGTCCCGCCATTTCCACCGACATGCAGTTCCCAACCGCCGTCGATCGCGACAACGCCGAAGTCCTTGATCGTCGCTTCCGCACAGTTGCGCGGGCAACCCGAGACAGCCATTTTCACTTTGGCCGGCGTGTACAGCCGCTCGTATTTTTTCTCAAGCTGTATGCCCATGCCGATGGCATCCTGCGTGCCGAAACGGCAAAATGTCGAGCCTACGCACGTTTTCACAGTGCGAAGCGATTTGCCGTAAGCGTAGCCTGAAGGCATATCCAGCTCGGCCCACATGGCGGGCAAGTCTTCCTTCTTCACGCCAAGCAAGTCGATTCGCTGTCCGCCTGTCATTTTAACGAGCGGCACTTCGTATTTTTCCGCGATTTCCGCGATTTTCTTCAAATCCTTCGGCGTCGTTACGCCGCCATACATTCTCGGCACAACCGAGTACGTGCCGTCCTTCTGAATATTCGCATGATTGCGTTCATTCACGAACCGGGACTCTCTTTCATCCTCATGCTCTTCCGGCCATACCATGCCGAGGTAATAGTTAAGCGCCGGACGGCATTTGGAGCACCCCTCCGCGTTCGACCATTCCAGCACGTTCATGACTTCTTTCGAGGTTGTCAATCTCATGCTGCGAATCGCCTCCACGACCTCGTCGCGCCCCAGCGGCGTACAGCCGCAAATGCCTTCCTTTACCGTCTTTACGCCGTCCGCTCCGAGCACATAGGTGAGCACATCGGCCACAAGCGGTTTGCAGCCGCCGCAGGAAGCGGACGCTTTGGTGCACGCTTTGATCTCATTGACGCTGGAACAGCCCTTCTCCCGGATCGCCTTCACGATGGCGCCTTTGGATACGCCGTTGCAGCCGCATACGATCTCGTCGTCATTCATCCCCGCAATCAAATCCGCGCCGGATTTCGCCTTGCCGCCTCCTTCGCCAAGAAGCACCGTCTTTTCCTTGCCGGTTACATCCTCGCCGTTGCGGATCATGGCAAACAGGCGGGAGCTGTCGCTGATGTCGCCGAACAGGACGGCGCCGATTACTTTGCCGTCCCGAATGACGGCTTTCTTATATATCCCTTCGAAATCGTCCTGAACGCGAACGGCGCGCGTACCCGGTTTGTCGGCATATTCTCCGGCCGAAAATACGTCCACGCCCGACACTTTCAGCTTCGTCGATACGACGGAGCCTTGATAGCCGGCTGTCTCAACGCCTGCAAGCCGCTTGGCCAGCACAGCGCCCTGCTCGTAAAGCGGAGCGACCAGCCCGTAAGCGACCCCGCGATGTTCAGCGCATTCGCCGACGGAGTAAATATGAGGGACGTTCGTCTCCATGAAATCGTTGACGACGATGCCCCGGTTAATCTCGATGCCGCTGTTTTTCGCCAGCGCAGTATTCGGACGAATGCCTACCGCCATCACGATCAGATCGGTTTCGATTTCCGACCCGTCGGTAAAACGAAGGCCTGTCGCGCGCTTTTTCCCAAGGATCGATTCGCTGTTTTTCTTAAGCAGAAACTTCATACCCTGGCGTTCCAGCTCCTGCTGCAGCAAGAGTGAAGCGGTCCGGTCAAGCTGGAGATTCATCAGGTATTCATTAATATGAACGACCGACACTTCCATGCCCAGGTTCAGCAAACCGCGAGCCGCCTCCAGACCGAGCAAACCGCCACCGATGACGACCGCTTTCTTGTATTGCTTGGCGGCTGCAATCATCGCTTCGCAATCTTTAATATCCCGGAAAGCAATAACGCCTTCTTTATCCGCGCCGGGGAGCGGAAGCATGAAAGGCAGCGATCCGGTCGCAAGAATCAGTTCATCGTAGGGAACCGTGATTCCGCCGTCCGTGCTGACGAGCTTGCGGTTCGCATCGATATGACTAACGGTATGGCCTGTATGCAGCGTAATGTTATTTTCTTCGTACCAGGACCAGTCGTTGATGACGATATCTTTCATACCTGCATCGCCGGCCAGCACAGAAGAGAGCAGGATGCGGTTATAGTTCGGATACGGCTCTTTCCCAAAAACAGTAATTTGATATTGACTGGGCGCCAGCTTCAGCAATTGCTCGATACAGCTGACTCCAGCCATCCCGTTTCCTACCAAGACAATTTTCTTCTTCATTGAAATTCACGCTCCTGTTCCGACTATAACATCACTTATGATGTTATGTTTTTCTTTATATTTAGCAAAAACACTTCCGATCTCGAAATTACGTAAATTAATCTAACATATAAATAATGTAACTCATAGGGCTGTATTTTTCAACAAAAAAATAACGATCTCGTTGGTGTTTACAACAAAATCCGTTAAATAAGCGGATATTTCAATGATATCCAGCTTTTAATATTCGTTTTTTAGAGCAATTCCCCTGGATTTTTTCGAGAAATCCTGCCATGAACGCTTTTGAATCCATGCTCCCGAATGAATTATATGTAATGTTTTTTAACATAAAATATACTGTTATCAATCAAGAGATGGACGAAAATACTCTTAAAAGTGCATAAGAAAAATAGGAATTAAGCGCCTGGGCAACCAGGGAATCAATTCCTCTCTGTATCCGATCCTAACTTCGTCTATTTGAAAAGGACTATCTAAAGAATAACTGTTTCAAAGCCAATTCGGTATACTACACATGCAGTATTATCGAGCTGCGGCACTATCGCTAAAGGAAATTGTTTATTATTTCCAGGAGTATACTGATCGTAATTGAAGCCTTGGAGTTTGCATTTAGCTTGTTATTGATATTTTGAATATGAGTGCGTACCGTACTTTCGCTGATATAAAGCATTTTGCTAATTTGTTTGTAGTTATAGTCGGAAATCCAGTAAAGCAAAATTTCTTTTTCTCTTTTCGACAGGTTCGGGAATATGGATCTCTCGACGAAAAAAGGTTGGATTGTTTTAAATATTTCTTCCTCGTCTTTCATAAAACACTCTCCTTCATAAATTCCCCCCTCCTATATGTAGACACGTTTCAAAAAAATAAAATCACTTATTTCAAACATATTATTCCAAATGATGAACAAAATGTGTACATTTTATGAATTCAATTGGCATGAGACGACCTATTACAGTCCCTTTGCACAATTCCGTCTGATTTTTCGCATACAAAATAAAAAGCAGCTTGCCGCGGCAAACTGCTCCTTGTCTCTTTTAACTATAGCAGCCAGCTAAAATAAAAATTGAACCAAAAACATATAGAATAGAGTGCCGCTTGCAATGGATAAAAACATATTCTTTTTCCAAATATGGAGAAAAACAACGACTGCAATTGAAATCAATTCGGGCACTCCATAATTGCCGGATAAAAATTTGACATCTTTAATGCTATAGACAATCAGCAGCCCCAAAGCTACCGAGGGCAATACTTTGCCGAGATACTGCACATAGCTTGGAGTGGGCCTACCTGAAGGAAAAATAATAAACGGAATAAATCTCGTCATCATCGTTCCCAAAACAACCATTCCAATCGTAATCATTTGCTCTAATAAAGTCATTGACATGTACGTCCACCTGGTTTCTTCTCCACTTGCTTCCTCATCAAAGTAAGTACGAAGAGAATGATGATCATGGAAGGAATGACAAAGCTGCCGCTGTTAAAAATAAAAAGGCATAAAAGCGATAATCCTAGACCCAATAAAGCGCTGCGATGCGCTGTCTCTTTCATCCATTGTTCGATAAAGATGACAACAAATAGAGCCGTCATAACAAACTCAAGCCCTTCCATATTTACTTGCACTAGCGACCCAAACAGCCCGCCAATTGTAGCCCCAAGGACCCAATAGCTATGATTAAGCACGGTGACGAAGAACATATACCATCCTTTATTCACTTCTTGCGGTATATTTGCTGTGTAATTGATGGAGAACGTTTCATCGCATAAACCAAAAATCAGATAGAGCTTTTTCAGCCCGGTCCCCCTGTACTTTTCAAGCATGGATATCCCATAAAAAAGATGGCGCGCGTTTACCGCTAAAGTGAGGAACAGTGCACCTAACGGATGAAAGGCCCCAAGCAGCAGATTGACAGCAACGAATTCCATCGAACCGGCAAAAATAAGCAGGCTCACAATCAATAGTATAATTGTATGGATTACAATTTTGCGAGGTACAGTATGCCGATAAACTCCTTTACTGATTACCCAATGTCGTGGAAACCCGACAAAGGCGCATTGAACCGTCCGATCTATCTTTCGCTGGCCTTATTACTGGAACATGACATTACAAACGGATTTTTAGCTCCCGGTACAAAATTACCGCCGCAAAGGGAGTTGGCCGATTTTTTAGATGTAAATTTTACGACCATTACACGCGCTTACAAATTATGCGAGCTTAAAGGCTTAATTTACGCTGTTACAGGGAGCGGTACATTTGTTTCGCCCAACGCGGCACGCTCCATCACAATTTCAAAAGGTAAAATTTCAAATGAATGTATTGATCTTGGCTTTGTCGAATCATTTGAGCAAACGAATACGACTGTCGCTGAAGCTGCAAAAAAAGTGATGGAGAAACGTTATTTGGAGCAGCTCTTAAATTACAATGATCCTACAGGAATTCCGCATCAAAAAGCAGCGGCTCAAAATTGGATGAAGGCTTTTGGCATCCATGCGGACACAGAAAATATGGCCATCGTTTCCGGAGCACAGAATGCGCTGGCAATTACGTTGTTAGCTCTATTTGAACCGGGAAACCGGATTGCGGTCGATATTTATACCTATTCAAACTTTATTGAGATTTCGAAAATGTTTCGTATTAAGCTAGTTCCGGTTCCCGGTGACGAGCACGGAATGCTCCCTAACGAGCTTGAAAATCAGTGCCTTCAATTGGATGTACACGGCATATTTTTGATGCCTTCTTGTTCTAACCCAACGACTGTAGTGATCCCGGAAAAGCGCAAAAAAGAATTAGCTGCCATAATACGAAAGCATAATTTGATTTTGATTGAAGACGATATTCATGCCTTCCTGTCAGTTGGTGTTATAGATGATTATGGTCAGCCTATGTTTCAACTTCTCCCAGAACAAACCGTTTATATTTGTAGTACCTCCAAGTCCATCTGTTCCGGCCTCCGAGTGGCATATATGGTGTTTAGCGATGCATACAAAGAGAAGATAATGAAGGCGATTTTTAACATTAATGTCAAAACCTCTTCGTTGGATGCCGAGATCATTACCGAACTTATTTTATCCGGAAAAGCAAATGCAATTGTCGCGAAAAAGAAGGAGCTGGCGCAGTGTGCTAACGGTTTATTTACAGAGTTTTTCCCACAGCCTCTTTACACTGGCCATCCATTAAGCTTCTATAGGTGGCTCCCCTTATCGAACCATATTCGTGCAACACACACGGAGAGCTACTTTATGAACAAAGGAATTCAGGTTTTTCAATCCGATCGCTTTTTAAGTGGGGCCGGTACGCATGATCATTATTTGAGAATAGCGCTTTCGTCTACAAATTCTTTGGAGGAATTGAAAAAAGGCTTGGAGATCTTGAAAGAAAGTCTCGGGATTTAAATGCTGACAGCGGCTTAGAATAAAAAAAGCTGCATATCCCCAGAAACCCGGGATTGCAGCTATTTTTATGGTGCTTCTTGCAACGTATTAGAAGCTCTTCGCAGCTTCCCGGGCTTTCACGATAGCCTCTTCCTTGATGACTCCGGCTCGATCCGGCATTTCTGCCATTCCCTCGACAAAAATGCTTTGAGTATCAGTGACTCCGACGAACTGCAAGATTGTTCGCAAGTAACTATGTCCAAACTCCATGAATGTGGCAGGGCCTTCCGAGTAGACTCCGCCGCTGGCCTGGATGTGAATCGCCTTCTTGCCGGTTATAAGTCCGACAGGGCCGGTCTCGGTGTAACGGTATGTCTTTCCGGGAATAACAAAACAATTGATATAATGGTTCAGCACATACGGGATTGTAAGGTTCCACATCGGCGAGACGAAGACGTATTTATCCGCTGCGATGAATTGATCACAGAGTTCATCAAGCCGGGCGAGCTTTGTTCGTTCAGCATCAGACAGCAACTGATCGAACGGGGTGCCGGAGCCGGACTTTCTCCATTCAAATAATTTCGCTTTTGCATTTAGGATATCGGCGTCCAAAGGCGGGATGTCCATTTGAAATAAGTCGAGATGGATGACTTCGTCCTCGGGGTGCGCTTCACGATAAGTATCGATAAACTCCTTACCGATAGCCAGGCTGTACGAAGCATGTTGATCGAGCGGGTGAGCAGTAATATACAATACGGTTTTCATTATGGTTTCCCTCCAAGTAATAAGTTCGTTGATTCATCCGAAGTTGTTTCTTCCCAGCCGGCCCCCAGCATCTCATTCGCTATGGTCATGAAATCTTCCCGATTAATTTCAAATTGCCCGAAGCGAAATGAGTACCCCCAGTTGCGTCTCCCTCTGGTGAATGTCAGCTTATCCAACAGACCGGCGATTTTAACGGTGCGGCAAGGCAAATAACGCATATTCCGGCGATATGGAATAAAGTCGTCGCTCATTTTAAATTGATATACGATATCGTCAGCGACCCAGCCAATAGCCGTAAATGCCTGCAGGAATTCTCCTCCCTTCATATCCGTTCGCGGGGAGTAGTAGATGAGCCAATCCCCCGACCGCATTCTTCCGAGCGAACCAGCCTTCCCGTTGCAAGTCTGCGCGATCCCTTCTTCTACCCCATGGTTGACATGCGATGCAGAGACTATACCGATCCAATAACGACTCCGCTTGGAACAAGTCATGTCGCCCTCATCAAACACAAAATCAGTTGCTCTATCGATCATTTTCTTGCAACCTCCTTTCGTTTTGATATATCCAAGCATACAACAACGCTACTGACAACATCATGTCAGTAGCGTTTTGTCATTTTTTCAATTTCTTCTCTCACTCGATTTTTAAACGATTCCGGCTCAATAACTACGACACCTGCCCCCCATCCGAGTATCCAA
Organism: Paenibacillus sp. sgz302191; assembly: GCF_057749925.1. NCBI lineage: Bacteria > Bacillati > Bacillota > Bacilli > Caryophanales > Paenibacillaceae > Paenibacillus > Paenibacillus sp. sgz302191. Next base: position 51,189 of record NZ_JBYLHY010000009.1, on the reverse strand, counting down.
TGCAGCAGTTCCTCGGGGTGACGTACGCGATAATTCACATAGTATCCATCCGCATGAAGCTCGCCATCCTCCATATAGTAGTTGTCCGTGTTCTGCACTTTATCCGCGATGCTTGCATCAAAGAGCACACGAATCTTGACGTTGCGGTCATCCGTTTGCCGATAATCGTGCAAATTAAAGCTGCTTGGGAGCTGAAACCTTTCATCCGTGATGACAGGATCTTTTATCCGCGAGACTCGGAAATGACGTAGGTCCTGGCGCAAGTCACAATGAGCTATTAACATCCAAGACCCGTCAACGAGTATCAAACCATAAGGCGCAACTGTTCGAGCAGTTTCACGGCTCCCATCGGCATCAGTCAATCTTTTATGGTATCCGAAATGGATTTTTTTGCCATCTAGTATGGCGGAGCGGATCGTTTCAATGTTTAATTTCTCACGCCCCACATTCCGTTCCTTCGTATTGAGAAGGCGGATACCGCTGCGGACCCGTTCAGTTTCCTCCTTGATTGGCCCAGGCAAAATCGCTTCAATTTTCCTCCGCGAAGACCGAGCATTTCTGATGTAATGATGATCAAAGCGCTGTTCGATAAAATCAACGCCGATCAACAAGGTGACTGCTTCATCCAAAGTAAAACTGACAGGCGGTAGAAAGTAGCCCTCGATTAAGGAATAGCCTATTCCGGGTGACCCTACGATAGGTACGCCGGCCTCACAAAGCGCCTGAATATCACGATAGATCGTTCTAACACTGGTCTCAAATGTTTCAGCCAAATCCTCCGCTCTCCGCACATTGCTCCGCTGCAGTTCCAACACAATCGCTAACAAACGTTCTGTTTTTTTCAAGCGCTGCTCCCCCTCTCCCCTTTGCTCTTATCCGCCTTCGTTTTTTTAATCTAACTATACAAACACGATAATGACAACTGTATGTCAGTAGCATTTCTTCTTTTTCAATTTTTATGAAAATAATAGAATGTTCGTTCATTATGAGGCAAAATAAAATGGGACGCGCTTAAGATTTAATCGCATCCCAACTCATTTGAACCAAGTCCTTCATATTTTTCTCAGTAAATTCAAATTCTCCCTTGAAATGCTGCTTCGCCAATGCTGCTATCGGATGTTGAAGATGTACGTACAACAGCTTGTTATCGCAGTCTTTGAGCAGCTGCTGTTCCCTGCCTTTCTCAACTAATTTATCGTAAGGCTGAAACATCTGACTGGTATCTTCAAGGTTCAAATTCTCAACAAGCGGTGAATTGCTAAACTGCTCGAGGAATAGAAAATCTTCTGTACGATCAGTAATAAACTTAATATAATTCCGAATCACTAGTTCGAATCCAGCTTTGACAGGCATAGATGCATCTATTCCCGCAAACATACACGAGCTCATTCTTTGTTTAACATTCAAATACAGCTTAGCGAGCATGTCCTCCTTGTTTTCGAAATAAACATAAATAGTCGACGGGGATACGTTGGCTCGCTTCGCGATCTTTGACATGGATATATCGGAAAAGCCAATCTCATTCAGAAGTTGTATCGTTGCTTGAAATATCGCTTCGCTCTTATTCATATCTTTATGTCTCATGAATTTATGATAAACGTTTATTCGATTAAAAGTCAACAATGTTTAGAAACTCTACTCCAGAGCCCCGTAAACAACGGCCCGCAGCCGGTTAGCAATGTAGGGTTCGAGGCTCGGCAGCATCTGCTGCATGTACACGACGGACAACTCCTCTGCCGGATCGATCAATAGCCACGAACCAGCCAAACCGGCCCAGCCGTATTCGCCGATCGAGCCGTTGCTGCCGCCGGCTGCCCGATCGATCATGACACGGACCCCTAAACCATAGCCGTAACCGCTCATATGCGACCAATTGAAATCTGTAAGCTGCCGCGGACTTAAATGATTGGTCCCCATCAATCGAACCGTATTCGGGCTAACAATCCGAATCCCGTCCAGTTCGCCCCCTCTTGCCAACGCTTGCGCAAACCTGCTATAGTCGCCGATCGTTGACAACAGCCCGCTTCCACCGCTTTCATGGCGGCAGCCTGGCTGATAAGGAGTGTCCATGCGGGTATTTGGAGTCAGCGTCCCATCTTCGGAACGATCGTACATCACACATAAGCGTTCCCGCTTCTCTTCCTGTATCCTGAATGAGGTGTCTGCCATTCCCAGTGGCTCGAAAATTTCCTTCTGCAGAAACTCTCCGAACGTTTGACCGGACAGCACTTCAATCAATGCAGCCAAGACATCGTGGCTTGTACCGTATTTCCAGCTCGTGCCGGGATCGAAAGCCAATGGAATGGCCGCCAGTGCTTTGGACAGCGCCCGGGGGTCCAAAGTCGCTACATTGTTCTCAAAGATTTTTCGGGTCTGCCTTTCAGTTTCCGTACCGTCGCCGCCATAAGTAAGCCCGGACGACATAGTGAACAAATCCTTGACCCGTATCGGGGCCGCTGCGGGAGAGACGGACACAGTACCGAGTTCATTATACCGGTACACTTGTGGATTTTTGAATTCTGGCAGATATTCATCCAGCGGATCGTTCAGCAAGTACAGTCCCTTCTCATATAGCATGAGAGCAGCGACACAAGTAACCACTTTGGTCATCGAATAGATCCGGTAAATTGTATCCGGCTGTATCCTTATGTTCTTCTCCAAATCAGCATATCCGAACCTCTCCTGATATAAAACTTCCCCGCGTCGTACGATGGTGCAGGCACACCCGGCCGGTCCGCCTTTCTCCATGAAGCTCTTAAGCAGCGGAGTCAATCGCTGTAATTGGCTCATTTCCCTAGCACCTCCCGAAAATACTTATAATGGCTGATTCTCAACAACCCATAGGTCAATGATTTAATTATTCGAGGAATACTATGGATATCCTCCTAAACTCTTCAAAGGCTTTTCCCCCTATTTACTTTTTCTATACCTGGAAAAAAGATATGATATCCGAAACAAAACGTCTGTTTGTAAAAACGTTCCTATGGCCCCGCCCGCCGAAATGAAAAGACCCGATAGGGCAGCCGGCACCAATGAAGATGAATTCAGCAAATAAACGGATACACGGGACGAACGAATGTAACATGCATTTCGGCTCGACCGAGACAAGCCTTTCCACTCGACCGAGACAAGCCTTTCCACTCGACCGGGTTTATAGTAAGCTAGTCATATAAGGGAGGAGAGGGAATCTATGGTGAAACAACTAATCATCGGAGATGCTATGCATGAGCTGGCCATTACGCGCCGCATTCTGGAACGCTTGCCCGAGGAGCATATGACGTGGAAGCCGCACGTGAAATCGATGACGTTGGGTGGGCTGACTACGCACCTGATCAACCTGCTGAACTGGCAAGTCGCGATTTTTCAGTACCCGGAATTCGATCTTTCGACCGTGCCGCTTCGGCGGGAACCTTTGGAAAGACGCGAAGACGTGCTGGAGGAATTCGACGCGAACGTCGTCAAGCTTGAAAAGCTGTTAGCCGAATGCGACGAAAAAACGCTCGGCGAGGAATGGACCTTGCGGAACGGCGATCATATCATCCTGCGCCAACCGCGGGCGATCGCGCTTCGCACCTTCGGATTAAGCCACATGGTCCACCACCGGGCGCAGCTCGGGGTTTATTTGCGGCTTCTCGATATTCCGGTGCCGGGCCTCTACGGTCCCTCGGCCGACGAGGCAGCCAACTGAACTAAGACACACCGAAAAGTCGCAGGGCATCGGCATGACGCCGGTACTCTGCGACTATTTTTTTGTTGTAAATACAACAAAAATGATGTACTATTTTCTTACGTCATTTGAAAAATACAATTGTAGTGGAGTTGCAAATATGAAGGAAATTCTACGTGAGGTTGGAATGATTGCTAGGTCATTGGATTCTATAAGTAATATTGAATTTAAACAATATGACCTTACAAAAGGACAGTACTTGTACCTCGTGCGAATATGTGAAAATCCGGGAATTATTCAAGAAAAGTTAGCCGAAATGATAAAGGTAGATCGAACGACAGCCGCTCGTGCTATAAAGAAACTTGAGATTCATGGATTTATTGAAAAGAATGATGATCCCTATAACCAAAAAATTAAAAACCTGTTTCCTACGGAGAAAGGGAAGGCTGTTTACCCTGCAATAAAAAGGGAAAACGATTATTCCAATACAGTCGCACTATCCGGATTCTCCGAAAGTGAAGTAGAAACCATTTTTAACCTGCTGCAAAGAGTCAGAAAAAATGTAGAAAAAGACTGGGAGTTTGTAAAAAAGGGAAACAAGAGAAATTATTGATTTTTTAAAAGGAGGACCAATAAAATGACTGTAACTATAAAAAAGTGCACGTTTAAAGATCTGGGCTTACTTCAAGAAATTAGTGTAGAAACATTTGATGAGACATTCAAGAATCAAAATTCACCAGAAAATATGAAAGCCTACTTGGAAAGAGCATTTAACTTAAACCAATTAGAAAAAGAATTATCAAATATTTCTTCGGAATTCTATTTTATTTATTCTAATGAGGAAATTGCCGGGTATTTAAAGATAAACGCCAATGAGGCTCAATCCGAAATAATGGGCAATGATTCGCTTGAAATCGAGAGGATTTATATAAGGGGAAAATTCCATAAACAGGGGCTTGGGAAATATCTAATAAATAAAGCTATAGAAGTAGCGATAGAACAGAATAAAGAGAAGATCTGGCTAGGGGTTTGGGAAAAAAATGAGAGCGCGATTGCCTTTTATAAAAAAATGGAGTTTGTTCAAACAGGAGCCCACTCTTTCTATATGGGTGATGAAGAACAAATAGATTTTATAATGACCAAAACACTCATTTAGCGGGTACGAGTAAAAAAACAGCAGCAGCCAAAGTTTTAATTCCAAGGTTGCTGCTGTTGCTTGAAAATTACTTCACTTTATCATCTTGAGTAACTATTTCATAAATTTGTTCAATTTGTTCATTTAAATGGTCAAAGCGAACAAACCGATCCGCTCTTGCATATTCTTTTTGTTCGATCATCAAAAGCATTGCAGGGACTGCAAAAATCAAAAATCTTGCCGCTACCTCCTCGACCTGATTGGCGTTAATATGGCCCAGGTGTATCTGCGGATAATGCTCGAGCAGCTCCCTTAGCTTAGGCAAAATGGCGTGACACACATTACACTCCGGCCTGGATACGTATAGGAAACTCAACTTATGCTGCTCCAGAAACGCTTCTACCATATCCAGCGAAGTTAATTCATGAAGCTCTTTCATGTTGTCACCCCCATGTTCGTCCACCCCCGAATTGGAGCTTCAACCAAGCGCGTATACTAATCTTCAAGTTGAAACAACTTAAGCTGATTCAAAACCGGCCCATGCACCGTATATAATTTGCGGAATCCTTTTCGTTGAAGAAGCCGGGCGGCCTTCTTGCTTTTGAAACAACCATCTGCCAAGATCATAACCTCATCCTCAAGGGATAATTCTTTTTGCCATACAAAGGGCAGCCGGCCTAATGAAATATTGATTGAGTTCGGAATATGCGCCTTATCGAAATCCGTAACATCCCTTACATCAAGCAGCTTAATTGAGGAGGGTAATTTGTTTAAGCTATCCCTTAGATTCGTTTTTAGACACGACAGGTAATGAACCGGCCCAACTTGACGAATAATCCACATGAGAACAACCGCAAGCAGAATATATAGAGTGACCATAATATTCACTGCTCTTAGTGTCCGTGGGATTCAACAAATTTTTCGCTGTCGATGGCTGCCATAGCGCCGCTGCCGGCCGCAGTGATGGCTTGACGATAGCGGCTATCCTGCACGTCCCCACAAGCGAATACGCCGGGTATATTGGTCTCCGTCGTACCTGGAGCAGTGATAATGTAGCCATTCGCATCCGTTGTAATCTGCCCATCCAGAAAGCCGGTATTCGGATGATGCCCAATAGCCACAAACACCCCGTTGGCATGAATGACTTCTTCTTCACCCGTTGCGTTATTTCGGACTTTCAATCCGGTTACCCCACGGTCGCCGGCGATGACTTCAACTGGCGTCTTGTTAAGTGCCCATTCGATTTTTTCGTTGGCATGCGCACGGTCTTGCATGATCTTAGAAGCTCTCAATTCGTCACGCCGATGAATCAAAATGACTTTAGAAGCGAAGCGCGTCAAGAAGTTCGCTTCTTCCAGCGCGGTGTCACCACCACCGACAACAATCAATTCTTTGTTCCGAAAAAAGAACCCGTCACATGTGGCACATGTGCTGACACCACGACCGACATTCTCTTGTTCATTTGGAATTCCAAGGTACTTGGCACTCGCACCGGTAGAAATAATGAGCGTTTCGGTTACAATCTCACCTTTTCCTTCCACTTGCAATTTAAACGGACGTTCGGACAGATCCGCTTTATTTACCCAACCTGTATAAAATTGGGCCCCAAATCGTTCGGCCTGTTTTCGCATGTTGTCCATCAATTCAGGACCCAGAATCCCCTCCGAAAATCCGGGGTAATTTTCAATTTCCGTCGTTGTGGTTAATTGCCCGCCAGGTTCTGGCCCTTCAATGACAAGTGGGTTCATATTGGCACGAGCCAGGTAAATGGCTGCTGTCAATCCTGCAGGGCCTGTTCCTACGATAACCGATCTATACATGCTTCATTCCTCCATTCGTCGTTGAAATTATCCACTATTCAATTGATTGATTGAATTATAGTATCAAACATCCCTTTCGTCAAGCGTAAACTTTCCACCTTGAATTCGTTGGACGAGCATGTCATTGATTCGTTTTGTATAGCTCAATGAGTTCAGATACCGCTCGCTCGGCTGATTGAAGCGCGCCTTCAAGGTGTCCGCCCTGTTCATAAGCAGTTTCTGTGCCCGCAAAAATGATCTTCTTTCCCCAACTCTGCGTGCCTACAGGCGGACCATAGCTTGGGTAGTCGCGAAGTGGTTCGGCGTCTTCATCAACCGCCGTCTCCGGGTCAATGGACCAATCCTTATAAAGAAGGGCACTCATGTTTTCAGCGGACGGCCCGAAGAGCCGGGTCAACTGTTCCACGACGAGTTTGAGGACTCTTTCCTCCCCTAGCTCTTGCCGCGACTTCGCCGGCATCCCAAAAAAACCAAAAAGTGCACCTGCGCCTGTATCAGGCGATGCATCATGGATTTCCTGCAAAGGTCCTACCCAACTGGATACGAGACCAGAAAGCCCTTTTTCGCGCCAAAATGGACGATCGTAAATCGCAACTGCTTTAGCCTGTGCTGCCATCCACGTGGGTTTGTTGACCAAGCTAGCCATTAGTTCGGGAGAGAGCCCAGGCCAAAAGGCGATGGTTCGTGCTACGATCCGGGGCGGTAAGGTGATAATGACCGCACTTGCACGGATATTCTCCCTCTTGCCATCTGCTTCAAGTGTGATGGTTCCGTTTCCTTCCTGATGGATCGAAGTCACTCGCGTGTTAAGCTGGATCGTCCCTGGAGGAAGTGTGGCTGCTACGGCGTCGATGAGGGACTGAACACCTCCAATGAACCGAACCGATCTTTCAACAGCTCCTTCCGGCAACACATATTGCTGTGCGGGTTCATTTCGAGATCGCTCAGAAAGCATGAATCCTTCATTGTACTGCTCAAATGTCCCTAAACCGAGTTCTTTAACGAGCTTGGTAATCGTTCGCTCATACTGTGGCCAGAACCATGTCGGGCCTAGATCGAACCTGCCAAGGTCAGGCCTGTCTGCAACCTCTTTGCTTAAGACTCTTCCACCGATACGTCCTCGTGCTTCTAGCACGCTGCACTTGATGCCTTGTGCTGTGAGCAATGATGCCGTACGTAGGCCGCTTAAACCTGCGCCGATAATGATCACCGGGTCATTCACATTCATTTCCAATTCCATTCCTGCACCCCTTCATCGATTCGATAGGCAGTAAATCCCTTATTCTGCATATGTTCCACGGCCTCCGTTGTATTCACACAAAAGGGTCCTCTACAATAAGCTGCAAGTTCTACATGCTGTGGCAGATAATTTTCACACCCGGACGTGCGAAATCATTACGCAGTGATGCGCTATTGCGCGGATAGTAGACTCGTTTGTCCACGAAGTTGTACATCAGGTCGACAGCACCCCATATATCCAGTAGCTCTCGCGTTTCTAAAGTCACATTCCCTTCGTTTAGAATCATTCAGAAATGCTCAGCACGGCTCGAAATCGTGTCTTTGCCGACATCATTTTATCATACGCTTCGCTAGCGCGTTCCAAGGGGAAGACTTCAATCATAGGCCGTACATCAGTCAGCACACTGAAGCGAACCGCCGCTTCAACTTCTTTAGCCTGTCCGGTAAACGAACCTCGCACTGTATTAGGACCTTTTAAAAAGTCCATGGCAGACAATTCCAAAGGTTCCCCAGAACCCGCTACAATAATGAGTTCGCCATCTGTACCAAGCCCATTGATTAAGGAAGAAATAACTTTAGCATTTGGCGCAGTAGCGAGAATGACTTTGGCTCCGCCTAAGGCTTTTAGCGCTTGGGCCGGATCTTCTTTTTCGGAATCAATGTAAAAATGCGCTCCAAGCTCTCGTGCCAACTTCTCTTTATCCCCGCCACGAGAGATGGCAACGGTTTGAAATCCTGCTTTCTTTGCGTACTGTACCGCAAGGTGCCCGAGTCCTCCAATACCGGAAATGGCTACAAGATCACCTGGCCGAGCCTTGCTGTTTCGCAGTGCGCTAAACGTAGTTTCGCCTGCACACATCAGCGGAGCTGCTTCTTTGGAGGATACTTCATTTGGAATGCTAGTCAGCCCATCTTCAAAAGCAACCATGTATTCCGCGTAGCCGCCGTCCATGGTTAGACCCGTCACATGGTTGTGGCCCCCATGCCATCCAATGCCTACCCGCTGCCCAATTTTCCATTTCGTCGAACCTGCCCCAAGCTCCTCCACGATACCGACTACTTCATGACCCGGAATCCGCGGATACTCAGGGGCATTCCCTCCAATGGCCACCGAGTCCCCGTTACATACCCCGCATGCTTCTACACGAAGAAGCACTTGCCCTTCTCCAGGTTGAGGCACCGGGATTTCGACCAGCTTCATTTTTTCGCCCTTGGACGGAATTTGTATAGCTTTCATCATTTTCATTGTATCTTACCTCCTACAGTTCGGTTGTGGAACGATTTTAGTATATGACAAAATCAAAGTATATTCAATTATATAATTGTATAGTTGAATGACAATATTCCTTATTTTCGTCAATATCCTTCCTCCGCCTGCGAACAGATCCGCCGCTTCTCTAGACGATTTCTGCTAACAAGGATCTAAAGATTAACAACTAAAAACGCCGCTATTTCCTAAGACAGAAATAAAACGGCGTTCGTATTATTCAACTGATTGTGCAGCGCTGACCTGTACGTATTGTGTTAAAACCGCAGCATCTTGGCTGCGTTTTTTGATTAAGAAGAACCGCCTTAACTGGTCCGCCATTCCTGGATGCCTTCTTCGATGCGATAGGCTTTGAAACCTTTTTTCTGCATCTTTTCAACGGCTTGCGTGGTGAACACGCAGTATGGTCCACGGCAGTAAGCTGCAATTTCGGTATCCTGCGGCAAATCTTGAAGATAGTCATCAAGTTCTTCCATTGGAACAGATAACGCTCCATCAATATGCTCCGTCTCGTATTCGTCTTTAGGCCGAATATCCAATACAAGAATCGTGCCCGTTTTCATCCGATCCAATACTTCCTTCTTGGATATGGTACGAACATTTTTGTAGTGTTGCAACATATCTTGCTTGATACGCGGTACATCAGAAAGCTGATGTTCAGAGACTTTCCATAAGGATTTCAAAAACTCTGCGACCACCGGATTTGCTAATGAGTAAATGACGTAGGTTCCCTTTTTTGTGAATCTCACCAGATTAGCATCCAATAATATTTGAAGATGACGCGACACGTTGGCAACACTCATCCCAGTCTGAAGGGCTATAGTTTCTACAGCTTTAGGACCGTTTGACAGCAAACTCAACACTTCAAGTCTTCTCTCACTGGACAAGCATTTCCCGATTCTGGCGTACTGTAAAAATAATTGTTCTTTATATAATTCGGCCAATTGAGCGTCTTCCATAAAACCCACCATCCTTCCTTATTCAACTGAACATTTGAATTATAAGATGCTATGTATTAAAATTCAAGTATTCCCGATAGGTATTCCCTAAATCATACAACAGTAAATGGCACCGACATATTTTCCCCGGATCCTGCCGCTGGTATCCAGCAAGTACGTTGTGGGGTAGGCGCACTGCATTTTCCTCCCCAATCGCGAATACCAGAAGGTGATACAATTTAAGCAATTTCCTTGCAAAAAACCGGTAATGCAATAATTCGCACTACCGGTTTCTCTGTCACTGGCTGTTAACCAGATTCAAAATCTTATTTTTCAATGCATGCTTTTCGTTCACGGACACGTCAATCGAGACGAGCAAGGCGGGCAACGACAGCACGGCAAGTCCGATCCATTCCTTCAGTCCGGCCTTACTATTCGATTCGATCGCAGCATTGTTCATTGGCTGTCTAGCGCCTGACCAAGACGATCCAACAACTCCTTCGTTCCGTGCTCGCGCTGTTCAGGTGTATCGAGACCGTCCAGGAATACGCCCTGTTCGGTATAGATCAATCGTGTGCCGCCGTCCGTGAACTCAAATTCTACCGTCGTCACGGAGACGGACATTCGCCTGTCTTCCATGTCGAGAGTGTACGAGTAGACAATGCGTCTGTCCGGAACGATCTCCTGATAGCAGGCGTCGAATGTGTAAACCGGGCCCCCGGGCGGACCTCCGCGGTTGAATTCGCGTCCTCCGACGCGGAAGTCGAACTCGTTAGCCGGCGGAAACCACGATTCTTTGGCGGCCTGGCCGGCCCATGCGGCGAATACTCGGGATGGGGAATGTTTGTAGTTCTTTTCGATAACGAAAGTGGAATGCTTGGCAGATCGCTCGTTCATAGTCATATCCTCCTTATCCGGGTTCTTCCGGATGTTTGTCTAAATATTCGCTAAGCCGGTCGAGGTGATGATTCATGTTCGACTTCCTCTCGGCGAAAAACTTCTCATGATTTATTCGCATCGTCCGCATGATGGCAGTGAAATGATCGATGGTAAACGGTTCGTTCCGCTGTATCCGGCTCGATACGTTCTCAAGCTCGTGCAAGAGCTTCTGCTGCGAGCGGATATTTTCTTTCAGGCGGTCCATTTGAAGAGTGACAATGTCTAAAAAACTAAGTTGATCTCCGGTCATAGCGGCTTTAATCTGCTCCAGCGACAACCCCATCTCTTTCAAGGACAAGATTTGCTGCAGGCGCGAAATGTCCTTTTCGGTGTAGAGCCTGTATCCGGATTGCGAATAGCCGGATGGTGAAAACAAGCCGATCTGATCGTAAAAACGCAAAGTTCGAATCGTTACTCCCGCCATTTTCGCAAGTTCTCCGACTTTCCAATGTCGCTGCATGATCATCCCCTTTCCTGGTTGCTAGCTTATCACCGGTATCTTCACTATAAACCATTACGTTACGTAATGGTCAAGAAGCGCCATAAAACTTATTCCAGCGGTAAATTTCCATTCTTAAAACACCCATTTTGCCTGATACGGCAATGAAAAAAGCAGCTGATCATTTTGATTAGCTGCTGTCGTAACTTATTCAACTATTTTATTTCTTTTCCGATACAGCAAAGTAATTTTCTTCATTATCTGCGAAGTTAAAGACTCTGCCGGAGGGAAGTTCCACAATTTCTCCAACTTTGATATTTTTGTTCTTCAGATCGCTATACAGCTCATCGAAATTGTCCGTGTAATACATGATAGATGGTGTTCCGAGATTCATTTCAGGGTTCATTTTGGCAACGAACTCTTTACTATGAAGAACAATGCTCGTTGCTGCACCCTTAGGTGCGATTTCGATCCATCTCATCGGACCATTGGTTACTTCCGCGATGACCTCGAAACCAAGTTTTTCTGTCCAAAAATCTCTGGATGCGTCTTGGTTATTCACATACAACATAACTTGGCCAATTTTGTTAATCATAATTTAAACACTCCTCTTATGGAATAATTTACGGGTCAAGCCCACATTTTCTTTCTAACTAAACTTTATTTAAGCGACTCTAACAGCTCGCCCAAGCTTCCTTAAACATCCGGAATACGAGATCGCGCGGCGCATCGAATACGAGCTCCAACACCAGGACGCGATCGTTCTCTACGCTCGAGACCATTTCGTTTTTTGACATGGTACTGCTCCTCCTAATCAAATGATGTTATGGTTTTTCCTTATTCTGCAGTTCATGCAAGTAATTGTCCAAGTTATCAAATCGATCTTCCATAATGGGCCAGAAGGACTGCAGCCAACAATCCATCGCTTGGAAGGGCTCAGACCGGAGCTTGTAGATCCGGCGGTTCGCATCGATTCGTACTTCCACAATCCCGCTATCGCTAAGCACTTTTAAATGCTTCGACGCTTGTGGTTGGTGAAGCCCCAGCCGATCGGTGATTTCGCCAACGGTCAGAGGACCGCCGCGCAACAATTGAACGATATTCATACGATTCGGTTCAGCTAAAGCACTCAGTGTCGTGATGTCCATTGCGGACTTATTCATGACATGCTGCTCACCTCTGTAGTTAACAGTTTCTTGTTTAATCTTCTCAGTTATTCAGGGTAACTTTCATCCTGCAATTCAAATATAGCCAATAAGGAATATACCTGTCAAGGAATATTCAAAATGAACTCCTCTTAAAAATTTAAAGGTGACATTGTATCCGGCTCATGATTCAGCGCCAAGCGTTTCATCGAAGAGCCGTAATACAACCTGCTTCTTGGGTGAGCAATGAAGGGAGCAAAAATTATAATTCAAATATTCCTTGACAGGAATATTCCTTTAATAGTATATTCGACACATGAATACGACATGGAGTGCTCTGGCTGAGCCAAATCGGCTGCGTATTGTTGAACTGCTGCGTCAAGACTCCTTTTCTGCAGGGGAAGTAGCCGAGCTGGGTTGAGTCCTATCGCCCCCTCTGAGAGAAGAGATTCGACCGATTGGAAGCTTATCGCGGGATTACAAAGAAAGGAAGTGAACGATGCCGTTAAGCAGTAATCCTGCCAAGTGTTTAGTCCAAGAGGAACTGTAAAAAGTGGTTAAGGAGTACGGCGCAATCGAGGAGGCCGAATCGACGCTTGACCGTCTCTGAGAAATGATTAATGTAAACTAAGGAGGCTGAAATTCAATGAAAAAAATTATGATTCCCTACTGGATTTTTACCGGGCTGGTAGTGGTATTTATGGGTATGGGCGCGATTGCCGATACTATATCTTCAACTGATGCGGTTGAACTCTTCAAGCATTTAGGTTACCCTGCTTATCTCCTTCCATTTCTTGGAATTGCCAAATTATTAGGGGTCGTAGCGCTTCTTGTCCCAGGCTTTCCACGAATCAAGGAATGGGCGTATGCCGGATTGGTCTTCGATTTGACGGGCGCTATGTATTCAACCATCGCTGTGGACGGCCTTTCAAGCGGATTGGGTTTCATTATCGGCTATATTATAATCGCAGGCTCCTACGTTTATTATCATAAAAGACAGAAATCGGGCTTGTTGAATCAAATGAAACAAGTGAAGCAAGCAGATAGCGTGGTTTAAATAATATTCTCAAAATTTCAAATTGATCATACGTACTAATTATAACCAACGATCCGCTGAAGAACATCGCTTAATGTAGATGCCATCCCCATCTCCTTTTCATAAAGAAAAAAGTCCCGATGAAGGTATTTATCATCGGGACTTTTTTGAGTTTCTTTACTACTTTCCGAGTTTTTTATAACGGGACAATTTTCATGTTATTTGGTATTAAAGTTGTGTACTGAAAGTGTTGATTTTACTGATATATTTTAAGTCCGTTCTATTTTATATCATAATGTTGTGTACTAAGGATAAAACATTTCAATCTCCTGATATTAGAATCAAAGAACGAGGAACTCGCCATCATTTCGCTTATCGGAGTTGACCGTTTAGGCTCTTTCGCAACTTTCATATCGCTAATCCATCACCAATGAACTCCTTTTTTAGTAATTTCAATTATTTTTTTAGACCCGCTCAACTTTATAGGCATTGAATGCGATCAACGGTTATTGAACTTCATCATCCTTCATAAAATCATCTATTTTGTTACCCATCAGGTATATTAATAACAATAATACTCCTATACTTAGTGCCTCAATGGCTTTTATCCAAATATGATTCATTAAAAAACCTACTCCAAATCCTAACAACATAACTATAATAACTTTAATGATTAAATTTTCAAAATCGTCCAGCCGCCACCTCATAATGAAACTCCTCCGATCAATCTGACTTCTGATTCAATATCGGGTAATTTTTAAGCCTCATTAATACCATCCTTCCCCATGAAATGCGTAATAAAACTCGAACAAGCTGTTTGCATTGCACTAATTTTCTCTGCCTTTGTGGCGCAGTGGAGATATTATTTTGAACCATTGGAATAGAGAATACAGAGCCCCCAGTTTATACCTCTCCCCTTATTTTGTCAGCTTTACTGCTCCATGCTCAATGATTGCCGGTGCAGACTCCGGTTACAAACGCCTATCATTGTCTCTTATCCCCACCACTCTTTGGCAAGAAAAAACCGCTCTCTCCACGACACAGGAATTGAGCGGAAACACTAATGATTTTGATCAATCACAATTCATTTACCTGTTTCCTCTTTCTCTTGCCTCCGATATTTCTTTAAAACTGTTCGTTACTCTCTAACCACGATTGAAACGGATTTTGAAGCCATTTGGGTAAGCATTCACTTTTATATTTAATACTACCCTCTTTTATCTCCACAATTGTTTCGTATGTAGGGCCTGAGTTATCAATAATAGCAACTTTGTCTGAACAAGCGATTGCATTAGGAAGGTTTAATAAAGATGTGTGATATCTTCTATTTATGTCTTCATTAGAAATCCAATGGCCCCCTTCTGCAACACGAGTTTTGACACGAGCTTTATGGAGCCTAACGTCTTGTAAACCAATATAATATAAAATTACTGAGTAACCTGCTTCTTTAGCCAACTTCATTTGATTAAGCATATAATGTCCTGTAAGTGTTGTTTCGACTTGAAAACTCTGCTTACAACTGATTAATCTTTTTAATTTCTCAATGGCATGTCTGCCCGCTTGAAAGTCTACACTTCTTGGGTTTAGCGGATTCAACTGCGCCGCGAATAAATCAGGATTTATTACGGAATCTATATTATCTAAAAAACTTTCAATAAGTGTCGATTTACCTGCCCCGTTACAACCTGCAAAAATAGTCATTTCAGGCTTTCTCATTGAACTGGACAGAAAATTGTGGACACCATTTTTTAAATAAATGTTCTTTTGCAAATAAAGTTTGCAGCTTTCCCAACCCTCTTCCTTCAAAACACCATTCTGGATATAGTAAATTGATGTTTTTGCAATTACTGCCTTTTGTCTTATAAGATAAGTGGCTTGCCTGTATACCAATGAAAGATTTATGTCGCCTTTTCTAAACATGGCTATCCCCTCAACCTCTAACGCAATATTAGGTGGAATTATAAAATAATCCCCCCATCTTTGTTTGACTTACTTTCTAGCCTTTTGTCCCTTCAGATATCCCTATTACCCGTCCACCTTTAAAGGAATTGACTATTTAAATTTTGCTGTAATTTAACCCTTTAATCTAACTTCAGTCTTCTGTTAGATCCAATTTTCTATTACAGATATCACAATAAACATAGATGACAGTGCCAAGACTTGTTGGAATAAATGTATAGGAAAACTTGGCTCCTGCTACATCTACCGATTTACATGAATCCCATTCCCTGATTTTCTTTTCCATTTCTTCAGTAATTTCAAATAACATTGTTTTCTCCTGAATTTATATTCTGAACCCAGTTATGGATAATTGTTCGCAGTTCTTCAAGTGTTAAGGATGCCTGACTTGAGTTTGACAATCTGTCTTGTGGCACCACAGCATTTGATTGGAGAGCCGAATGTTGTGAATTCTCTGCAAAGAATGTGCTACTGCTACTTGCAGCAATAACTGGTTGTACATATTTTATCTTTCTTTCTAAGTTAATCGCATTACTTGGAGGTAAAAATGGAAGCGCAATGCTAAACTTTTGAACTACATCGCTCATATCTGGTATTTTCAAACCACCTTGAATCTCAATACGATCAGGAAATGGCTCATCATTATTCGAAATCAAAATCATGTTCTCCAGCATTACATTAATCGCTTCTTTTATATCATCATTAATTGATACATGAAATGCTTTAACTTTTCTAGTTTCTTTATCAACTGCAAGATATAATGTGGGTCTGCCAAGAATAACGTTTCGATCATAATTTGATACAATATAGTGATCAAGAATACATTGATCCACAAAAATCCCCTTATCATTCCCTAAAACAATCTTCATCCTTCATTCTCCTCACTTTGCTTAGTGGTATCATTTTTGCTCTACTTCAGAAACCTATGAGTTCCTTTATAATTTTTCGTTACAGTGACTGCAGATACTCTTGGATACGAACTATTACTTGCTGGGAACAGTTCTCATATATCCTGTTTTTTAGAACCATAGGCAACGTTGCATTCGCGTAATGCTTTCTATATAGCGCAACGATATGTGGAATCTGCCTTAGCTGATAATTTTCATTTGGTTCCAAGTATCGTTCTATTATCTCAACAGTCTTCGGTAGCTTGTCGCTGTGATTTAACAGTCGAGCTTTATCCCTAATCGATAATTTGTTAAGAATCGTATATCTTTTAATTTGTTTATTTGGGGGACTTTCATATAATTCCTGACAAATCCTATTGACTACAAGCGCTAACTGCTTATCTTCGTCCTCCCATTTTAGGCTTTTAAATGGAGGATCTGCTCGGGGCAATATACTTTTTGACCACTCACTATCTTCCTTCGTAAGTCGAGAAAAGACTTTACTCCCTATAGCTTTCCGAATATCCGACCTACTCAAGTCAGGGTTATCTTCCAGTAGTTTAATCAACCTCGTTTTTGGTTCTAACTCAACCTCTGTTGCCGCGGCAGCTTCATTCCTTGCCGGAATTATTTCTCGCTCGTAAAGTTCTTTATTCTTAATGTATTTGGACACTACTCTTTTACTTGTATGGAGTAGAATGCTAGTATCATAAATGCTCCCCAGTTGGTCGTAAGTTTGGTACAGCTTGTTAACCCAATCTACACTTCCTTTGACAATTTCAACCGAGTGTTCTGCATTGGATTCAATATAAAGAAGAATGTATTTCTTGACTGTACTTCGATTAGCTCCCACTATTCTAGCAATTTCCTTAATACTCTTCTTCATGTGGTACTCTTTAATAAGTCTATCGTGCCATAGTGATCCAAACTCGATCACTTTTACAGTATCGATATCAAATCCAGAATCCCCATCTGGGCAGCTCGCTTGATATTTCATTTGACAATGAGCACAAGTAAATTTGCCTATAACTCTTTTGGATTTACTGCAATAATGTTGTTCGTAAGAATAGATAACTTTCTGCGCATACATTTTACAAATCTTATTGAAACATGGCCAGGGCCCCTCGCCAAAAAATTGGGAAGCTGGTTGAATAGTTTCTACATAGTCATTAATATTCTGACAGCCTCCCAGCAACCACTGAATGACTAACAGATGAATAACAGGATTTCTTGTCGCATTCTTTTCACTGAAAATTTGTAATGCAATTCGTTTTTCCAGCAATTCAGGAATAATTCCTAGCAGATTTAACGTTGAATGTGAATAATGTTTAAAAAAGTCTTCGAGGAATTTTCGGTTTATGTACCTACCATCTCTATGTTGATATCCTTTTTCCTTTGCTAACAAGCTGTAGGATTCAAAAATATTGGTTTCTCTTATCCCGCCATTCAAAAGCAGGTGAATGTCTTTTGAAATTCGCAATTTAAGCACATTCATCTCAGCAGTATCAGTAGCTTCTATGACTGGTAAAAGCTCATGCCCATTAGGACATACTGCGGAACCTATAAATTTCTTTCCATATAACTGACCCAGAGATACCTCACACTGAGGACACATACTAATTAATGGATTACCGTGTCTATGACACACATCTATATATCCGACCTGATGGGAGCGATGAATGTAAATTTCACCAAAATGATTTTCATCTTCATGCATACATTGAACACAATATCGCACATTTTTCGAGATAATCGGTGGTACTGTGAGGGATGCATATTTATCAGTCAGCCTGTGGTTTGTCATTCGTGCTAATAATTCTTTACGATTTTCATCAGAAAGGAAAGTAGCGAACAACGGAAAAAAAGTATGTTTAGCAATCAAAGAATCCTTACCAAACAAAGAAGCCGGCAGCTTACTTTGCATAACAGCCAAATTATGAGGCAGAAAAGGAATCCTACGCGAATTGATCTCCAACAAATCTTGAATCCCATCTGAGAATGAGCACCCTTTACGAAGAACGTATCGGTAAATAAGGCTTCTCAACTCCTCGTCAGGATATGGAGTGGGAAAATTCAATAGAGTCACCTGCCATAAGAAAGTTAAATAAACGTGCTCGTGATTAAAGGTAGTACTCGATGACTTTATCGATCTCATTGTTAAGTTGATATGCAATCTCTTTGCGTAAACCTGCCTTCCGAATGACTTTCCATCTCACAACGCTCAGTCCCTCTTCAAATAATTTTCGTGCAGCTATATTAACCCGTCTTAATTGAAACTGTTGTAACGTTTCGACTTCACTTTTGATCAATGCTTTACAACGAGGCAAAGCAACCAACTTTTTTTCAAGTAATGAGAGATTGCTAATTCGTCTTCCAATTTCGGGTAAAGTTACACGAATCGGCTTGTCCGTAGCTGATTTAATATCACTTACTGCTTGTAAAATCGCTGGTAATAGCTTCCGGTCTCTCTCTTCCCAATTTACTCTGGATCGAATTGCGTTCCTACTAGGCACTTTAAACCTCGTTTTACTTATTGTTCTGCAAGCCGCCCTTTCTTTTGAGACGATATCACTGTTTGAAAAACCTAAAGCTATTTTGGGGTTCGATTTTATCTTTGCATAGACGGTCGAGTAATGAACTCCCAATAGTTCCGCTTTTTTCCGAATTGTAAGATCGGTTCTAAGTTGCAGTTCATCAAAACGTTTTTCCCAAACTTCACCAAACTGTTTAATTCTCCCAATATGAAATCGATCACTTACATTTGTATCAGGGCCTCTTCTTGAGTAAATAAATCCGCAATCACAGATGAATGCACCTACTGGACGTTTCGTATCGGAACACCTTGTAACTTTGCATTGAGTAACGATCTCCTTCTTGTAGTGATCGGCAGCTTTATTTAAACATGGCCAAGGTCCTGTTCCAAACGGATGATATATGTCTACCTTCTTTTGAAAAACGATATCCGTCGTTTCATTTAAAAAGAGTATCAGGAGCAGATGTCGTAATGTATGGGTATGCTCTCCGCCACGCACTAATTTATGAAGCCATGTATCATGTGAGTGTTTACTTATCTCTGAATCGCAAAGACTTAGTAATTCTTGACCCAAGGACTCAATCATCTTTGAACGAAGACTTTGAAAGCGGATATTTCCAGATAGGGTGATAAACCCTTTCTCAAATAATTTCGCATTGTAAAATTCTTCGATGAGTCGGTAGTTTAAAGAATTGCATGGAGTATTCAGCAATGTATGTGATTGTACAGCCAAAGAAGTTAAGTGAACCTTTAAACCCTCGTTCATTGACAGTCCAATCACTTCATTACATGCAAGTTTCCGATTCAGACATACGTATTCCTGTTTATTACGTCTCAGGAAAGTAGAAATTTCCGAATTCTTTAACCCGCAACCATGTTTATAACAAATGAACACTCCGGGTAATTGATGAGATCTATGCCAATATGGCAGCCCATAAGTCATCTCATCCTCAAACAAACATTGCATACAAAATCTAAGATATTGAGGCATTTTAATCGAAGAAGCAAGCAGTCCTAATCGTGCATTTATTGCCCTTCCTAAGTCTCCCGTCATTGCCGACGCCACGAGCTGAGATCGTTCTTCGGATAGAAAAGTTGAGAAATAAGGAAACAATGTATGAGATTGCATGAGCTCAAGAGGGGTCATGTTCTCTCTCATAAGATGACTTATCTGACCTAAGTGTGCTGGTAATAAAGTAACAGCACTGAAAACTGATCCATTATAAAGGTCAGCCATTGTAGCTTTCCTGCTATGGTTTCCGACGTACAGATGATATCTAGCTAATGTACTGTAAAGCAATTCGTCCGGAAATAGGGGAGGGAAGAAACTACTCAGTATACCCACATCCTAACATGGTTTATACTTTTAGTTTTCCCCCATTAATAGAGTTTAAAACCCCAGCTTATTGGGGCTATGAAACACTTCCTTCAGGAAACAATACATCATTTGACCCAGTGTAGCCGGCTTGAGATAACGCTTTATATAAGACTTCTGGTGATGCTTTGCCGTTGTTCGGAATATAATTGCGGACATCATTCGGATCGGGTTCACTAAATCCCTTCATGATCAGCCTGGCTACTTCCATCCGCAAGGAAGTGATGTCGACGTGAGGTTCATTATTCTTGATAATATGTAAGGCAATTTCTTCAGCTTTCTCAGCAGTCGACCCTAAACTCACGGCCAATTTAACCATTTCCAAGATCTTCGTTCGGTCGTGATCGACATTAGCTTCGTGCATCGTTTGTTCTCGTAGTTTCCCATGAACACTTACTTTTTCTTCTGATTTGGAGAGATAGGCACTAAAGTCATTCCACTTCGGATACAAATCATCAATATCATAAATTGCCGATTTGTTATGAGTTTTCAGTGCCTTAATCATAGGTTGAACCAACTGGAGATGCTCAGAAGCAACCTTTTTAAGTCTTTTTACAGTAATGCGTTCATTTCCACCTTCGGACTCTCCGAGAGCAATGGCATCCCATTGAGCGAGCATATACAATTTAACCGCGATATCAACGATTCCTTGTGATAGCTCATAAATTGTTTTCTTAAGGGGTTCTGTTAACGATGATTTACTGGCCGTCCACTGATATTTCCACATACTCGAAACAAAATAATCCCAGTCCTTTCCCTCAGTCATGCGATCAATGATCATATCGCCTTGGCCACAGCCCCTTCTAGCCTGACTAAACGAGCCTCCGAACAATCGAATTGCTTTAAAGGTACCCACGAGAACTACAGGAACTCCAATTGTATTGATAAGTTGCGTAAAGAAATTTAACATTTTCTCTGAACCGCCACTCTTAGCTTGACTCAAATTTTGAATCTCATCAATGACTAATGTCCCCAAACAATGAAGTGAAGCTATATGTGCCATTAAGGGGATTAAAGCATCAGTAGTCGAGCCTCTGGTTACAAACTTCTTAAAATAAGTGGTTCCCAATACCGCATCTACAGCTTGAAAGAAATTGATGCATAGCCCTTTTATGGAACCGTCAAACGGGCAATTCAATTTCAGCCAAACCAACTGATCTAAAATGAGAGGTTGCTTATTAAAGCTTATATGCTGTATAACTTGTGGGTATAGTAGCAAGTTTAGATCTACGGCAGTTGACTTTCCTTGTCCGCTAACACCAATAATGTTAAAACCCGCTGCAGTCGACCGAATGCCTGCTGCATTTTCCCCTTCCTCGTTGACACCGGCCTCTAGAATGTTTTCAAACCCGACATGAAATTGTCGAGCATATTCCCTTTGAAGGGGGTTTCGTGCAACATAGCCATGTCGAATCATTCTTGAAAATCTTTGCTCAATGTAAAAATGAATCGGCAAGACTTCTACATAGTCACTTAATTGTTGAACACAATGCAGCCTCAATCTCCTGCTCAAACTGCGCTGTGACTGATGATAATCAGGGTAGTTGGGTATATCATCCATTAATTCATCTTCATCCATGATCTTAGGAAGTGATTCAATCAATGGATTCCCGGCATATCCTTTTATTACTTGTTCGTTATCGTACTGTGCTTTGATAAGCTTACCCTTTAAAACAGGAGTATGTGTATACTGTTCAATGGGTTTCATTGTTTGAATTCATCTCCTAATTCTCACCATTAGGGTCCACGAGAACTATGGGAACCCCAATTGTTTTGTTAAGTTGCTTAAAGAAAATCAACATTTTTTCTGAACTGCTGCTTTTAGCTTGGCTCAAGTTTCGAATATCATCTATGACTAATGCCCCTAAGCAATGAGTTTTAGCAACACGAGCCATTTGGTGGATTAAAGCATCAACAATCGAGCCTCTGGTTACAAGCTTCTTAAAATAAGTGGTCCCCAATAACGCATCTACTGCTTGAAAGAAATTAATACATAGTCCTTTTATAGAACCGTCAACCGGACAATTCAATTTCAGCCATACCAACTGAGCCATTATTAAAGGTTGTTTATTATAGCATGTGTGATGTATTACCTGGGGGTATAAAAGCAAGTTTAGATCTACATCTGGTGATTTTCCTTGACCACTGACATCAATAATGTAATAACCCGCTGCAGTTGACTGAATTACTTCTACATGGTCCCATTTCTTGTTTACACAAAACCTATTCTCAAATCTGACATGATATTTTTGAGCGAATTCTCCTTGAAGGGGATTTCGTGCAACATAGCCATGTCTAATAGTTCTTAATAATCCTAGTTCATCTTCATCCATGATCTTGGAAAGTGCTTCAATCAATGGGTTCCCAGTATATCCATTTACCACTTGCTCATTATCATACTGCGCTTCAATAACCTTACCCTTTAAAACAGGTTTAAGTGTGTACTGTTCAATGGCTTTTATCATATAAATTCATCTCCTATTTTGTACCATCATCGGTATACTAATTATTTTTGAATGGTTGCGTAAGAATCCACAATCATTCTTGAACATTTATTAATACAAATGTGTAATTGGACTCTGACGATTACTTCCTCTACATCTATTGATATTGCATGCAAACCAAGATCACGTTGTTCCCATACATTATCTGTTGGGTCTAATTTGATACTATTCGTACTCATCTTCTTCACTCTTCCTTCGTTTTAATTTATCGAGTAGTGACAGCCCTTTGACTTCATCTTCAATTTCTTCTTCCTCTAGATCTGTATTGGAAATAATAACTGGCTGCTCATTTTGTTCACCTAAACGGAATGCCTCATAAGCTTGCACTTCTTTACGCTCAACGGCTCTATTCTCCTGGATGTTTGATTTAAACTCCGTATTGGTCAGGTTAACTTTACTCAGCGCTTGCTCAGTAAACGCGATTTCTTCTTGATTTATTTTTTTGATGCTTTCGTTCAATTTGTATTTTGCAAGATTTTGCGTGTCTTTGTGAAATGCGAGTGCTAGTTTCTCCTCTTGTTGCATCATCTGGATCTCTTCCAGACTAAGATTCTTAAATCGATCCGATCTTTCTTGTAATGTGCATGTGTGGTATTTGAGACCATCAGGGGTCTTAATGTAAATTGCATTCATACATCTTCTATCGAAAGCCATTATGACCGACCGAGAGTCTCCCTTAACAAACCATCCTGCTTCTACCAGTTCATCACTTTTGTAATGAATTCCCTCAAAGGTGATGCCAGATCTCGTAGCTGTTACCGACTTGCTAGGGAGGAGGTTTAGACGGATGATGTCTTTTGTAAACGTCTTCAGATGACCCGCCCGATTTTGTATTCCCCAATTCCATAAGTGAATAGGAACAGGAAGAACAGAGTCAGGTATCATGCTGATATCAACCGGATAATCATTAATTGCTTTACTGTTATTGTGAAACAATATAAATTGAATCATCATCCTGATAAAACCTCGTAAAGAAAGTTTCGCATCGAGAATATAATCTTTTCCACCACGTTGCTTAAAGTCTGGTAGTACTGCGCCCGGAGACCACCTTTTAATCGTTATGCTCAGAGTTTTAAAATTGGACTCAACAATCCCTTTCCAGTCTGCACGATAGGGAGGCTCATTTTTTACGGTAACTCCCAAATATTCAGTAAGTGAATTAGCCTTCTTGCTCTCAATTTCACCCCGATCCCCTATAAGTACCTCAGGAACATGATGACACGGCCATTGTTGCTCATTGATGGTAATGTCATGCTCGGCACAAAACTCTACCTTGTTAGTTGTAGCATTTTCTAACGCCATCATCGCTCCCTGCCAGGAGGGACCTTCTAATCCCACATAGAATCCGACAATCATCCTGCTGAATACATCTATGACGAGATAGATAACAGGCCTTCCAATAATTTTAGTCCGATCTGCCTGACTCACGAGATAAATGTCCCCAACGGTCGCGTCAATTTCGTAAATACTTCCGGGGCCAACCGCCCTTCTTGTAGAATTGCCTAGAACAGGTCTAAATTTAAGATTGTAATTCCGAAGCCCTTCTCTAGCCATGATGACCTGTTTGTAGTCTTCCGTCTGTTCATAATGATACCGTAATTGGTCTATAGTAGGGACCTGATAACTCGGCATTGGAAGCTCTATAACTTCGCCATTCATAACGGATTTTTTACGAAAAAGATTATGCCACATTTGCTCATGAACGAATTGCAAGCTGTTTTTGTCGGTTGTTTTATACCATTCTGCTAATGCTGTGGTCATTTTTGCTCTAATTTCATCATCTACAACTACCCCAACAAATTCCGGATGTATTTTGGCCAGAAGGCTTCGTCTTCCCACTTTCTGCGTATTTTTTTTCTTTTCTTCTGGTTTTAACGGTCTACCGCAGTTAAAATAGTGTGAAACAAGGGCATTCTTTATTTTTCCACCGGTCCAATAATATCGTAGATATCTATAAATCAATGTCTTACTTTTCTTGGTCTTAAGTGATACTTCTTTTATAAGTTCCCCTCGTAAAACACGATCATAGATGGCGGGCTCAATATCTACAATATCTTTTATGAGTCCCCATTTTTCCTCAATTCCTGTACCATGCATTTTTTGATATTCTGAGTTCGGGTCCATAAGCATTGCATAGGGATCTATCTCGGCGATGATATATAATCCATTACGCAAACCTTCTTCGATCTCAAAATAATTTTTTCTTACGGGCAATGGTTTTTCATCTTTTTTAAGTGAAATCGTATACAAATAGCTTCTGTTCGGGGCTATGTATAAGACCCTGTCGGCATTCTTCCCATGCTGCAGGATAACGTTAACCTGTAACTCCATTTTGCATTACCTCACACGATCGACTCACAACTAGTGGTTCTAGTGCCGGTTGAATTAAACGGTTCATGTCCACCAGCCAGAGCTTGTTTGCAATAAGATGACGTACAATAAACAGACATGTTCCTACAGGCAATCCAAATTTCACATCACATACCGTCGCCGATTTGGAGCATGGCCGTGTCCGGTTTCGAAGTGCTTCAAACAATTCTGGCTCTAAAGCTGCAATGATAGATTCATTTAGATGACCCATTCCTGTTAGTGTTCGAGCAGAGTGGACCCAAGCTACGTTTTTGACCAAATTATACGAAATGTCTTCATCTGTGATTAATCTCCAGCGTACCCCCTCATCCGCAAAAAACCGCCTCTCTATCTCAAATTTTTCTAAAACTCTTCTTGTCAGCTTGCTTTTCGGTTTGGCTGTATGCGCCCAATATTCTAGGCCACTATCAGTCCGAACCGTAAGCATAAAATCAGTGGTAATCACCACAGGAACTCTTGTTTTGGGATCACGAGGATGTCTAATATTAAGCGCTTCTGCAATATGCATTGTCTTTTCTAGAGGCAAACACGCAAACTGTTCTCGGATGTCTACAATACAGTCCGACCACTCACACACATAGAAGTAGGCCATTTCAAGGTGTTCCGAGAACAAGTGGTGTATTCTTCCCGTCTTCCACCCTTTAATCCGACTCACCAAACCTAGTGAAGGAACATCATGAATCGTAAGCCAAGGTTTATATTGGGCTCCGTGACCCTGTCCTCTCTTTTCTTTTATTCTTCTCTCAATTGTGCTGCGAGTTGTAGCACGTTTGCGCTTAGCCAAAATAATCACCCTTCTCACTTAAGTTAAATAGCTTCTTTCCGTTTATAAAAGGGAATCACTTTTTTTTCATCTATCCCATAAACTGAGATCATCTCCCCTCGTCCCCTCCAACAAGTAAATGTTTCATTTACTTCGTAAATGTAATATTTACCACAATCTTAGTAAATCTTTGGTTTATTTGTCAACAATAAATTTACTTTTTGACTGTCCGATAGTAATATTAAGTTAAGTGTTCCATCGATTGAACACATAAGTATTCAGTTTTTTAAAGGGGAAGCTAGTATGAATACACTTGGCGATCGCATAAAACTACTCAGAAATTCCAAAAACCTGACTCAAGAAGGTCTATCGCAAATGCTTGGTGTGACAAAACAAGCAATCTCAGGCTGGGAAAGAAACGTTGCTAGCCCTGACTATAAGCAACTCTGCCATATAGCGGATCTATTTAATGTATCTGTTGATTATTTGCTTACAAGAACGGATTTCCCGTCCCCATTTTACTTATCCTCTAATGGAGAACTCTCAATATTTCCATTGGATACAGGGCTTGTTGAGACATCATCATTCGATCTGAACGGACTATTATTAACCCCTAATGCTAAACTTCATTTAGGTGGCAACCCTTTATCAATGAAAGACAGACAAATGGTGGCTGAATTAGTAAGTACAATTTTCGGTAGATTCCAGGAGGTCCAGCAGAAAAGTTAGTATGTATCAGCCACTTATTTGATATCATTTTCGGACGTTATTTCTTTCTCGTTTCAATTTCTGAATAGATTCGAAATATTTATCCAATTTAGTTGGACTAATATTTTGTCTTATAATGCGGTAGCATTTTTCTGGTTCAACCTGATTCTGTCTTTCCAAATAAATTATTTCTGAATTTCCTGGAATAAAATGAACACGAATTTTCCAACCACCATAAACTCTCGCATTCTCGAACCATTGTTGACTGATAGCTGTGGCGCAAGAGTAATATAACCCACGAAACAAAATCCCCTTCCACGTTACTCTTGCAATATCACTATGTAATTCTGATTTTGCATACATACTTTTACCTCCAGATATTATAGGCTCTTTTACTTTTATATCCGTAATTTAATCAAAAAATACAAATTTATTAAATATTATTGTTTATCGGATATTCCTGAAAATAAAAAACTATCCTTTAAAAAGGATAGCTACTTGATCTTCTTTTGCTGCCAGGCATTTGTTCCCCAGTAGAACTAATTGTATTTTTTGTATTATAACTTTAATTTGAAAATTGGTTTGTTCTCCAAACCTCGAATTGCCGGTGTCCACTCCTCGCTCTCAGGGATTGTCTGAAGCATGTCTTCAACCATTTGCAGTTTTGCATCCATTGCATCTATATAATGAAGAGCTACCGCTTCCGGTAATTGAGGCTGCACCGGGCTTCCCCATTCACCTAGAT
This sequence comes from Paenibacillus sp. sgz302191, assembly GCF_057749925.1. Lineage (NCBI taxonomy): Bacteria > Bacillati > Bacillota > Bacilli > Caryophanales > Paenibacillaceae > Paenibacillus > Paenibacillus sp. sgz302191. The sequence goes on along the minus strand of NZ_JBYLHY010000009.1, from coordinate 23,720 downwards.
TATGATGGGATAATACCAAGTGCTGTAATGCAAGGATGGTATTCGATTCCAGATCAATCCCAAGTTTAATTGCAGCTTCTATAATCCAATTCGAAGCCATACTAATATGTCCAATCAGTTTGCCTTGGTTACTGTAATCAGTTACCATACCATACTCCGAAACCATTTCTACTGGTTTAGCAATATCATGTAAAATTACGCCCGCTTTTAGCAAATCCGAATTGAGAAAATGCCGTTGCTGACAAATAAAATCACTCAATTCAAGCATCCGAACGATATGGTATGCCAAACCGCCATAATAAGCATGATGATGAGATTTCGCCGCGGGTGAAGAATGCATTTTATCTTTGACTTTCCCAAAACAAAAAGTAACAATTGCTCTAATATCATTGTTACTTAATCTGTTGATTGTCTTCTCAATTATAGGGATGAGCTCATCTGATCCTACAGGGGCAGAACGGATAAAATCTGTTATCGTTACCCCGTCTTGTTCCGTTGTTTTTCGGATTCGTACTACTTTGACTTGCAGTCTTTCACGGTATACTTGTACCACTCCCTGCACCTTAACAAGACACATCGGAAAGAATGTTTCAATATCAGTCTTGCTGGCATCCCAATACTTTGCAGAAATATTACCACTAGAGTCGGCGAGCACAAGGTCTAAGTAATCTTTTGGAGTCGAACTACTTGTTTGTTTCGCTTCTATTTCTTTGATCAAATAGTAGCCAACAAAATCATCACCATCACAAAATTCTTTTATTGGTTTAGTCACATTATCACCTCTGCGCCCGTTGTATGGTACACAGGTTCTACAACTCCCGAATCGTGCAATGCTTGATAGAAATCAGCTATAACTCTCCTGTGTTGATTACTAAATTGCCCAAATGGTCTTACCTTACTAAAAGTAAAATGAAGCGTGTTTTTTGCCCTTGAAAGAGCTACGAAAAAAGCTGCCGTATCTTCTTCCCTTTGGTCATTAAATCTAAAAAAGGCTGCATCCTCTAATCCCAAAAAAATAATCGTTTTAAACTCAAGACCCTTGCTTTTATGGATTGTCATTATCGGGACCGTATTTTTACCGAGCAAATTATTAATCGCCGCTCCTACAGTACCTGACTTATCGTATTCTTCCCACAGATATTTTGCCAGTTGTGAACTTAATCTTTCAATGTAGTTTGATCTTAAATACTGAGGAAAGAAGGCTTTAAGTGCATCTGTAGAATAAAAATCAGTAATTTTTTTGATAATCATTTTCAGATTATTCTCATTATCAATTGCCCTTAAATCAGATTTAAGCTCAGTTATAAAGTCGCTTAATTCTCTCTGTGATGCATGAATCTCAGAAGAAGATTCATCCACACTCTTCAAATCCAACAATATATTCCGACAGTAGGTCCATGAGCTAGCATCCCTTCTGACTGCTATAATCAACGTATTTATGCATAGCGATATGTAATCTTCCTTCAGGAAGTCCTGATATACACCTTCGTTTCGAGCCTGAATTCCGCACAGATTAAATTCCGTTATCAATTCGCTAGAATATGCATCAACTCGTTGCTTCACAAGAATGCAAATATCATTGGGTTTGTGACTTCCATCATTAATATATCCTTGGACAAGATTTACTATAGTCTTAGCTTCTTGTACATGATCATCAAACATGTGTAAATAGGCTTGTCCATCCGTAGCTTGCCATTTGGGATTTGTTTGTATTGAAATAGGTTGCTCATTAAATCTTGAGAAAAACATCTTTTGAATTTCAATGAGCCTAGGTGCTGACCGATGATTCATAACTAGTTGATAAGCAGTTGATCCAAAGTCAGAGGTGAAGGTTGGGAATACGTCTCTCATTGCCCCGGCCCAAACCATTATACGCTGTTTACCATCCCCAACTGCTGTTAATACTGAATTAGAATTGTAGAAACAGGTTTTAACAAGTTCATATTGAATGCGTGTAGTATCCTGAAATTCATCAAGGAATACATGGCTGTAAGTCATTTGCAGAGACTTTATCAACTGCTGATTACATTGTAGTAAATATGTCGCTAAGCGGGTGATCATAGTAAATGACAACCTTGCTGTATCGGTTACGTCACCTTTTAACAAGAGCTCCCAAGCAGCCTTTGTTGGATAGTCGCTTTCTTGAAGTAATGGTAAAGCATATCGAACAATTTCTTTTTCTAAAAAATCGTTTATATCTCGGGGACGCATCCCAACAGGAGGTACAAATCCAGCGTGTTCATATGCTGTTCTGATGTCATTCTGGGTTCGGTCCGCCACTGCAATATCATAAACTGAGTTAGGGCGATATTCCTTAGGAATACCCAAATAGAAACGATCCACAAGACTCTTAGCAAATGCATCATACGTCATAGATTGAAATCTCTTTGAAAGCTCTGTACCACAGCGTTTCTCTACCCGTTCTGCAAGATTTTTAGCAGCGTCTCTCTTGAAGCTAATTGCGAGTATTTTCCTTGGGGCATTACAAGTGCTAGTTTCAAGTAAGAAGCAAGCTCTTTGAGCAAGTAATTCCGTTTTACCTGCTCCAGGACCAGCAATAACAAGAGCATTATTTTCACTCTTTACAACTTGAAGTGCAGCGGGTTCAAGAGTCAGTCCATCAGCAGGTTCCCATATATGTTTATCAATGATTTTCATTTATTAACCTTTCCTTATACGCCATTAAGTTTTTGTTTCGCTTTAGTAAGTAGCCGCTTTAATGGAGCAGGCAAACTATTTTTAAACGTCTCATCATTAATGTTAAGTGATGCTAATCGGTGTGTAACAGGTTTCCCTCGTTGTAAGAAAAAGTAATCATACCACACCATCATTTTTCTCTGTTCGAAAGTGTAAGTTTCGCCAGTACCTCCACCTTCTTTTAAAGAATGTTTGGTTGCTAAGTCCACACGTTCTAAATATCCATCTGCCGCAGGATCATTATCCTCGATTTCGGAAATCTTACCTACACGATCAATTCGCGGGCCTTCATTGCCCTTTAGAACACCTTTATATGCTTCAGGAAATGCCTCTAACATCATGAAGTCCAGATCCAAGGGAAATGAGAAATAAACATCATAGTTTTCCAACATATTAATCCAAGTACCCTGGGTATCAATACTTGCTTCGTCCCAATCATGCATATTACTTAATTCTTTATCACTTAGAATACGGCCACCAGTAACAGTCAGTAGTAAACTTTTATCCACTCCAATTTGAATGAGTTGTTCGACAGCATATTTAATCCTACCCCATCCTCCTCCGAAACGTTCTTTATCGAAGTCCAATAAGGTTACATATGGAATGTTTAGTTCGGATAAAAGCTTCCAAAAATGATTGACATGTCTACCTCCAAGTGGCACAACATATATCGCAATGCTATCTAAATGATCCTCGGTATCCAATTCAATTGCTTTAGGGATAACAATTTCTTCACTATCCCCTTCTCCCAAAATGACTAGCTTTGAGAAATAAATTTCAGGATATGCTCTCACAGCTTCTTTTACATATTTGTACGCTTCTTCGTTCTCTACAGACCCTTGCCTACGAGGTAATACGATTTTTTTCACTTTTGTAACTAATTCATCAATCGAAATATTAAAATACCGAATCGATTCAGGTGAAACCCTCTTCACAATAGCAGGCGTATGTGATGTGATAATGACCTGAGAATTATTCTTCGAAGCAATTCCTTTCAAGTTTACGATAATGTTCCCCAATAGATGAGGAGATACGTGATTTTCAGGTTCCTCAATAGCAAGAATAGTTAATGCGGGAATCTGCATATTAAAAAGAGGAGCATTTCCGCCGTCACTGCTCGCCATAGCCTGCTGCTCAATCTCCAAAAATGAATCTACGAGTGACAAATAGAATAAGGAACGAAGTCCATCCCCCAGTGAGTCAATTGAATATGCCTTTTGCGTTATTGATGGCATGAAATCAACTTCAAACTTTTTGATTAGTTGTTCCAGGTCAGTACTATTAAATCTGATATTTGCTTCCGAATACCGGGTATCCTTGTGATACTTTTTCCAATGCTCCTTAAGTGAATCCCTGACCTTTTCCAGACCAGCTTCTTCAAACAAAGACTCTTCTGCCTGTTTTAATTGCTCTTTAATATTTTCTTTTGTTTCAGATGACCAATTAATACTTTTTAATACACGCCATAACAATGTTCCAGTCGCATTCTTTAATAATGTGGATGGGTTACGAATGGCCGGGACATAAATGATCTTGATTTGAGAAAGCTCACTTGGCGGCACTTTCGTAGCTACTTCTTCTGCATCTTCAGACATAGACATGTAGCATATTTTACTTTCTACGATTCCATCTGGCGTATTACTTTGCTCCCAAGAAGCCTGTAATCTTATTCTCAAGTACGGAGGTTCACCCGTGTTCCCAACAACAAAATTATCAAAATAAGTAGGTACCGCATACTGTGTTTCTCCGCTATCGTCCTCAATCTCCGGAAACGAAAAATTTGCCTCAATATATAGTTCTCTTCTCTGCATATCCTCTACTACTTCGTCATGTGATACATAAAAATCCGATTTCTCTAATGTTCTTTCCGAACTTGTTTCCCCGAATAATTTAGTTAATGCCTGCAGCGAGGCGCTTTTTCCGCTGCTATTTGCGCCAATGAATGTTGTAATATCCTCAAAATCAATAACCGTCTCTGTTGGTCCATAACAACGAAAGTTGCTTATCTTTAATTTGCTAAGCCTCATTTCAGTATCTCCTCTTCTATCTACATTAGTTGCTCTTAATTGCATAGATGTTATTGAGCTCCATGTATTCCGATTCTGATTTTAGAATTTCGACTCCACCGCGATTGTAATAACGATTGCTAATAACTGCCTCAAAGTGACTTCGGATTTCTTCTTCACGGATTGCCGTTAGGCAGAATAATTGTATCTTATTTTTTAGAGCAAGCTCGATAATCGGTCGTACTACATGCTCGGATGATGCGGCTCCGAATGGATTGTCAGCAACAATTGATTTCCAGACACTTTCTTTACCGTGTATTTTCTTTCGGATATGCGTCACAATTATCATAAACATAATCATGTAGGAGGTGTATCGTTCCCCGCCTGACCAAGAGGCAGCTTCGTCCCAAGAGAAATATTCAACACCTAATTCAAGCAGTGATTTCTTTCTCGGTTTAAATATTTCAATGTAACAATTCTCCAAAGGCGATACATTTTTGAGGAGATTTAAGCTGTTCATTTGTTGTTCAAGGTATAAATTCACCTCATCATCGGGTTTCCCCTCTTCTTTCAATCTTTTGAGTTCGTAAATAATTTTCTCCACAAACAAATTAGTATTGTGAAGTGAGACTTCTCTTGGATTCGCATCCCACTTTATTTTGACCATCTGTATCGTATTACCAAACAGTTCGACTTTCGAGTGTTTTGACACTTCACATATATTCTCGTGAATAATAATGGCACGTCGGTGAGCAATATCCACAAGATTTTCCTTATCTTTTCTAAGCTCAGTTAACTTGCTCTGTAAGTCACTTTCCATCGCATCAAGAGCATCAAATACTTTCACAAAAGCTTCGATAATGTAGTGATAATCAAATAGCTTCTCTTGCAATATGACAACAGTATTAAACTCTGTCGCAAACCGGCTTACCTTAGTATTATTAGTCTGTTGCAGTGTTTTCACGTAGGATTCGCATGCCTTTTTGACAGCATTTCGCTGTGATTCCAAGCTATTCTTCGATTCCATGTATGCACTAGAGACAACAGTCACCGCTTGAACACGAGAATCTCCAAATGTCTTCCATTCTTGTTCATTAAATATTGGTCGCGAAATATTACCTGTTGGCAGTTCTCGCTGTGCTTGGTAGCGCTCGAGTGCAAAATGAATATCCTTCATAACATTGTTTTGCGCATCTAAGTATTCTTCGTTCAACTTATTGTTTTCTCGATTTTTCTTTATTCCTTCTTGAACTTCATGGATAGTCGAAGGAAACTCTCCTTCTCCATCTCCATAAGGAGCCTTACCATATTCATTACTGAGTGTGGAAATCATATTGATAATGGTTCCTTCTACTTTAGCAACTTCAATCTTTTTATCATTAAAAGATTTTTCAAGGGAACTAACAACATCTCTTTTATTATCTATTTTCTTTTTAAGCTCCGATCTTTCGCCCTGATAAACTGCACGATAGTTCAGTTGAACCCAAGTAAACTCAAGCCCTGTATCTACTATTGCAAATCTAGCCTTATCCCTGTTTTCAATACACTTTAATAGAAGCTCTTGCTTAGCCTCGTATCCAGCATTTTTTACGTTCAGCTCTTTTCGGGCTTTATCCAAAGTAATTCGAATTTCTTTGAATTCCTCTTCTGAATATTCGCTTTCGAAACCACAATCTTGATCTAGCTGGTATTCCTTCCCGATCTTATAGTGCTCATCAAGAGTTCGTTCCTTCTCTTGCAATAATACCAATTGCGTCTCTTTATGCGTACGCAATTCATCTAACTCATCTTCAATTTCATTTATTTTTGTCGTGAGGGCTTCAAGTGCAAACTTCGTTGCCTTAAGGGTCGATCTTTTCAATTCAACATCCGGCTCTGGATATTTATCAATAAAAATTGCTAAATGTTCTGTTTTATAATTTAACTTTTGTTGTTCTTGCTTGTAATCTTCCCTCTTGTTTTGGGTAGAAATCTGTGCACTCTTTAGAGCAACCATCCTATCTGTATTAGCTGAAAGTTCATACGCGATGGAAGCCATTCTGTGTGCTAGCTCAGTTTCACGCTGTGCAAATCTCTTGGCCGAGAAAGCATCATACGTTTCATAAAAATCTTTTGCAGTTCGAAACGTATCGTCAAAGAAAAACAATTCTTGCTGATCTTGCTTAAGTCTCTCTTCCTTACGGTCAAGCTCCTGTTTTAATTCCCTAATCATGGATTCGATTTTCTCTCTGGATGTAAACAGCTTTCCATCTAATGACTGAAAGACCATGAGGCCGTCTTGGGAAGATGCAAGGATCACATCTTCTTGAGATGCATTTACTAACAGTTTGTTTTTTCTGTGAAAGCAATCTCTAAAAGTTGCGAAAAACGGCAAAAGGATGCCCGGTAGGGCGAATTTCGCCTACAAGGTTTAAAATAGTTATCATTGGGGCAAAATGATTAAGTTAACAAGCTACCTTTGGCGGACCGCCTTCGATGTAGTTTTGTTTGTTTTTTATCATGTGGTAGACGATTGTAAGAATTTTGTGAGCGATCGCTATAACAGCCTTTTTCTTTCCCCTACGTGAAGCGAGTTTCCAAAACTTAATGGAAAGAGATGTGTTTCTCGTCTTGGCAGCAGCCCATGCGGCCTCGCATAGAGCGGTCTTGGCATGAGAATTACCCTTCACGGTACGTGTACTTTTTTTTTTACCAGCACTCTCATGGTTGCCTGGGGCTACACCAACCCATGAAGCGAGGTGATCAGCCGTGGGAAACTGATCCATATTTACACCAATTTCCGCAACGATGGTCGCAGCTACAGTACGATTAATGCCTGGGATCGTGTCGAGCCGTTCTACTGCTTCTTGATAGGGGTCCAAGTATTTCTCGATTCGCTGTTCCAGCGTTTCCAGCGATTTCTCCAAGTATTCGATATGGCCCCAGGCAGCGCGAATCATGAACATCTGATGCTCCGTCATCGTACCAAATAACGAATCAGCTACATCGGATACATTTTTCTTGATGTTGCCATGCACACGATGTTCGATGTCGTTTGCATCAACATATCCTTGTTCGAGTAACTGTTCTAGTAAGTTACGGCCCGAGACACCGAACACATCCGAAATAACGCTACCAAGCTTTACGTTGGAACTTTCCAAATATTTTTGGATACGATTTTTTTCTGCCGTCAGATTGCTTACCCATTTTTTGCGCAGACGTACCATGTCACGCAGTTCCCTCAAATCTTGTGAAGGAACGAAGCTGCGTTCGATGAGGCCATGGCGTAATAGCTTCGCAATCCATTCCGAGTCCGACACATCTGTTTTGCGACCGGGAACATTTTTGATTCGATAGGCATTGGCTATCGTGATGTCGAAGTACCCCTCCAAAATGTTATAGACCGGACGCCAGTAAATGCCTGTGCTCTCCATAGCAATATGGGTGATCTGTTTGGATTCCAGCCACGTGAGCAGCTCAAATAACTGTTTGGTCGTTGTGCCAAATGTCTTAATTTCTGTCTGAATCTCAGATTCAGACGAATCGCTCACCAGTGCGCAAACCACAATTGTTTTTTGGTGTACATCCATACCTGCACACCGACAAATTAACGTTTCCATTCCAACCAACTCCCGATTAATAGTGACCGTCGTCGGAGGCGATCGATTGAAAGTGAGCATTTTTCTGTTCGTGGTCACCATCTATTCAAAATGGGCCTACAGGGGGTTGTGCACAAATCGAAAGCCTTACAGTTTTAGTTACAGGGTCGAACCACCAAAAAAAGCTACGTACTGAGCCCGACTGACAGTTATTATCCAGTATGGGAAGTTAGCCCTGGAATGAAACATACCCCGCAGCTTTCATGCTCGGGGTTGCTGTGAAAAACCATGATTGTTTTAGTTGAAATATTAAAGGAATTTCAAACATTTCTCGATTGATCTTAATTCGTTGCATTTCACGAACGATCGTTGCCGTTTGAGCTTCCTCTATTAAAAATGAATATGGTAGCAGTGGGTGATTTTGCAAATATTGTTCCTTAGTTACCTCATCAACGTTTTGGTCTGCTAACCACTCGCTTCCGAGTGTAACAAGTGTACCTCCTCGATGTAGTCGGCTCTTAATTTCAAGAAGAGTATGATGTGGAACAAAATATTCATTCTCCGTGAGATGTCTAATCTTTCTGCGAAGCTCCTCAATCCCAACTTTAAGCTCATCGCGGTGGTAACTCCTTGTGCTAATCTCTTTATCTAACCAAGCTAGATTTTCGTCCTTTTCGGCAAACAAATCAAAGACCATTCTCCCCTGCTTGGTCAGGGTATCTGTGAGTATGGCATTTCTAGTCTCATATTTCTGTATTGCTGTTTGATTATCATTGCGCTCAGTGCGGATTTTTGAATCCTCTAAGCTAAGGTCTTTTTCCTTAGTATGACAAGCGGAAAGTTCCTCATCATAAGTCTGAAGATGACCTGTGCATTCTTGAATTTGAGCCTGGAGATCTCCAAGTCTCTGAACAAAGCTTTTTTGCAAAATTGGGGGGCTATCAAGAACGCCCAATTCGCATATTTTCTTCATTCGTTCCAGATCACTCTCATAGTTTCGCAAGTACTCATTAAGAGTACCTATTTCATTTTGATACCCACCCTTGTCATCCTGGCATCTATTAAGCTCGTCTATTGTTTTATCATATTTAATTTTTATGTCATCTATTTTTCCGGAGACTTCATCTCTAGCCCTTGCCTTCAAATGGAGAATTGCAGACCACGCATCTTGCAGTTCCTCAGTCTTATTTCGAACGGTCTCCTCTAACTCCGGTTGAGTTTTTTTCATCATTTCAAGCTCTTGAGTGTAGGAAATTACTGCTTGGTTCTCACTTTCATATAATGCATACTGTGTGAACGATTGAAGTTCTTTATCTTTTCTCTCAAGTGAAATCAAATGTTGACTGTGAGATTTAAATTCCTCTTCATATTGAACTGCTTCTTGCTGAAGCTCCTGCATCTCATGTCGCTTTGTTTGAATATAAATACTATCCTTCTTCCAATTCCAATCCTGAAGTTCTTGATAAAGTCTCTTTTTCTCATCCTCTAGCCTTTGCAAGGCTTCTGCGGATTGTACCTGATGCATCTGTAAAGTAGAACGAAGACGTTCAATCTTAACCAGTTCTGAATGATGTATTTGTTTCTTACTTTCAAGCTCCTGTACACTCGTGACGACCATTTCAGCCAACGATTTTATCATTTTAAAGTCTTCAATATCTTTTTGATATTCAGGAATGATTAGAAGGTTTTCTTTATATCCTTTGAATGCCTCAATTATTTCTTTTTTGTCCTCTTCGGTTTGAAAAATAGTATTTTCCATTGTAGGTACCAGTAACTTCGTAATCAATGTTTCTGTCGTCTTCGCTTTTTGAAAAAAGCCTTCTACTCCCCCCTCATCACCGTTAATTTTCCGGATACTTTCCCATTCTTCCGGGAGTATGCCGTATAACAACAAATTTTCCTTATACTTTTTGTTGGAATCTGGGATTTCAACGTAGGGATACTCTAAGTTGTTTAAGTACTTTCTGAAATCAGTAAATCTCGTCACCATCTTATCCGTAGTAAAAGGTAACGTAGCAATATTAACTTCAGAATCCTTTTCGTAAGTAAAAAGATAATTGAAATAATCCAACTTGTCTTTATCCGTCTCTGCATTCTTAAAGCAAAAACCAGTTAATAAATACTTTTCTTTCTCCCCGTCAAGTAACCACTCTACCGCGATATGCCCATATGACTTTTTTGCATAGGTATCTTTAATATTTCGCCCAGCGAGACCTGAGTTAGGTAACACAGTTTGCATTAATGTCTGGATAATGCTTGTCTTGCCGCCGCCATTCTCAAGCAAAAAAATTGTATTCTTACCTCGAGGTTCCCATATATTATCAGGAATAATCTTCTTCCCTTCATCAAACTTAAGGCCGACCGTACGTATTCGAGTTATGACAGGCATATTAACTTCTCCCCTTCTGAGCATTTGTAATAAAACGCATGATTCTTTCTTTTCGGCCAGTATTAAAATAATATTTAATAACAACGTGATTCAGTTTTTCTGTAATCCTGACTTCTTTACCTTCCATGACTACGGCAAGCTCTTCCTTCTCTAAAAACACCAACACTTTATTTAAAAATCCAAAATGATGCTTATCATACTTTGATTTTTTTAGGTTTTTTACCGTTTCATTAAATTCAGGCACAGAATCCCATGAATTCATAATACCTTTTAGGTCCAGTTCTAGATCCTCTGCAATGGACGTTAAGTCATCTTCATCCAGTGACTTGAAATACTCCATACTCTTATCTACCGTCTCTAGTATTTCCTCAATTCGCACGTATTGCCGCGTCGATACTGTCTGATCCATACTATTGAAAAATTTAGACAACAAAACCAGCATACAGAAATAAGCCAAGTAGAGGTGCTCATTATTTTTCAGCCCCATTTCCTTACGAAGTTCTTCATTCGTGTAAGAAAGCACTCGATTTTCCAGGGTAGGAACCATATATATAACACCGTTATCTTCATATTCAAAAATTTTCACTTGTGCATTCGGCTCAATAACATCACGGATCATTTCTTGCACCTCAAAGCGCCTAAAGGTACTATAGATTTCCTCATTGTCTTTGGTTATGCGTCCTTCTTTTTGGAGTGCAATAAAGACAGAGAATGCATCTGCAAAGTCATCCTTGGGTGTTCCCATATAAATTCCCCTTTCGTATTGCAAAATCGGATAGAACAAAGCCGTTCTGGAGACTAATGATTTTCCCATTCGGCTCGAAAGAAAAATAACCTATTGTTTCAAGCTCCGGATATACCTCAACAGCACGCGCCAAGCATCTAGGGATCTCTGGTAAATGAGGAATAATCTCATGTTCAATTCGTTGGAATGACGTATAGTCGCTTTGATGCAGGTCAACAAGGAAGGAGTAAAAATGCATCGAGTTTGTTAGTTCATCGTACAAGTCTACGTTCTCAATTTTAACATTTGTAAGGATTTCAGAAATTGTAACGCTACTTTCCGTAAGAATCGGCTTTCCCAAAATTCGAAGGTATTCAACCGTCTTTGCTTCTTTTTGAATCCGCTGCATTTCTTCTGCTTTTTCAATTATTAGCATCTCCTCATCACTGACTTCATGAACTTCTACATCTTGTTCTTGCTTGCGAATAATTCGCCGCTGCGGTTGAAATGCTTCAAGAGGATTGAAAATTGATTTTCTACGAAGTGGTAATAAGGGATTTAATATGATTTTCAATGTATCCAGACTTACAGGCCTTGTGTTAATCTCACTCAATATTTCACGTTCAAAATTCAACTTTACTGAAAAAGCGTTGAGGATTAGAGATTCCATGGAATGAGTCATGACCATCTGTAGCTTCTGCTTATCTGTAAATAAAGACTCATGGACGGCGATCACACTTGCCAGTTTTCGCTGGATTTGCATGACAAGCTCGATACCCTTAATTTCTTTTGCTGTAAGCTCACCCATATGATAGCTATTAATTTTTTCATCCACTAAATTTTTCAAACTATTAAAAACTTCTCGTTCCCGCGTAAGTTTATCATGAACACTCTCAAGTTGTTTTTTGAGTAATTCCTTTTTTGAAACCGAAATGGCATCCTTCACAATTTCACCCTGTAAATCTCGTAAAGCAGAGCGTTCTTTTTTAATTGCTATTGTAATGTCATTAATTGCATTTAGTGCCTCATGAAAAAGTCCCTTTTGCATTTGTTGTTTGAAATACAACTGAGCAATAGAAATTTGGAGCTCACCATACATTTCTTTTGTTTTAAAGAGCATTTCAATACCCTCGGTAGATAAACGCAGACTGATTTTTCGCTCTTTAAGCATGTCTATATCCATGTCCTCATCGTACTCAAATAACCGGAATGATATAATTTCCTTGCTCTTCTGTTCCAAATCGAAATATTCAAATTCATGATTACGACCAAAATTTCGGAGAAATTCATCAACGAGCACTTCCCGCAGCTCTTCGATCTCTTCATTATTCATTTGAATGCCGCAGCGTTCTGACAGAGTACTTTTCAGAAATCGGTGCAAACCTTCGGTAGTCGTAGGTCGGTTCATCAGCATATTTTCTAAAGTGAATAGCATAATCGCAATTGACAACGACACTAGAGGCAATTCACGGAAACGATTCTTATCTCTCATATAGAGAATTGGTGAAAACACACCTAGATTCTTCATACGTTCCCGGAAACCAAGAAATATATTGTCGTAACTATCCATTTATACGTCTCCTTGGGAATGACTTAGCCTTATGAAATCTTTACGATTCAACCCTTCTTGAGGAAGATATCCGTTCTTTTGTTCAATGATCGAGATAAAACTTTCTCTCGTGGATTCGTCAAAACATTCAAGAAAGGTCGCATAAGATGATGGTTTAGTTTTGACCTGTTCCTTTTTACGCCGCGGTGGCTCCCTAAACTCATATTTACTTAACAAAGCAATGTAGAATGGCAAGAAAGGTTGAACGTCTATGGCTTTCTTTAAAGATGAAAAAATACTCATCCCCTTAGGATCAATATCCCCGAAGTAATAGACTCGATAATCAATATCTCTAAGCTCTTCTATCTCGTTAATATAAGAGAAACTGCTCAGGATCTTATCACCCTCCCCATAAATGAGCATGGAGAATGGTACCTCGCCAAAAATATAGGCTCCTTCAATAAAAAGTCGTTTGAGCGTATAATATGTGTCTTTATTTTCTATAATCAAAATGTGGTAAGATGATTCGCCGCGGCTAGAGCGACGGTATTCAAAAAACGGCTCATAAGTAGGATAACAATATAAATCATCTAAAGTTATGCTAATTCTCTGGAGAACTCCCCTGTTTTGGTCTAACCACTTTTCATCATAAAAAAGTTCGAAAGATCGTTCGTTAATTGAAATTACTTCCGTATCACCTATCTGTAGGAAATTATTTATTTCATCCAGATACGGTTTATCTTTAATGAATCCTTCGTAATCTCTTACATAAGATAATAATGCTATTTTAGGATGATACCCATTGAGCAACTTTCGAATATATGCTTCATCTACTGGATCAGTAGCTTTTTCAATTTTTCGATAGGCATTGTACAGTTTCGTGCCGATTTTCCCTCTAGAGGTAACCGGTGATATCACTCCATCATTGCAGAGAGCCTCAATCGATTTCACAAAGGATGAAAATCCGCCGTCTCTTTCATAACGCAATTTATGATTTCGTACCAAATAAGATTCAATATCATCTGTCGAGATAGTTTTATTTCTATTATTTTCGATAAATAATTCTATAAGGTCTTTCAAAAAGTATCATCCTTTTGCTAGAGTTATAGTAACGAAACCAAATCACATAAACGATTTTTGCACCGAACGTTTCATCGTACCTAGAAATTGCATTATATGTTTATTAAATCACACCAACATGTCAGCACCCTGCCACTGAACGTTTGTTCGCATGAATAATATTTCGACAAATTAATGGAAACTCCTATCCGTATTATGGCAAATATCCTGCTCTAAATAAAAATAACCCCGCCGTAAAGGGCGAGGTGTGAGAACTAGCTTCATTTCTTATCCACTTGTAGTAACGTTACGTTCTTAATCGAATACGTATCTTTAATCTTCTCTTCAGTAATAACATTTAGCTTGATCAGGCTTGCAATCTTGGAGGAATCCGCTTTCGAGAGCATACGCCAAACTCCGGGGTCAGGCAGTGCTTCGTATAGCTTGTTATCGTCGTACTCCTTCCGCTCTTGAAGTACGATCTTTACCTTGTAACTTCCTACCTCAAGCTCAGACACGCCTTGTTCTGTACAATGATTCATGATGTCGCTGCGTAATTCCGATAACTCTTGCTCTATTTCTTTTTGTTTTTGCTTCAGTTGATAATATTGTTTTACTTTCTTGTCCATATTGTTCACGCTCCTCTTTACAACATATTTATGCTGAGGAAGCCAATTTAGGACAAGATTGATAATACTAGCTTACACAAAAGTTGGTGTAACTATATCCCTCTCTCGTTTTCTTCACTTCCAGGATGGCAGGTATGGCTTGTTTTAGCTCCTGAACATGGGAAATGACGCCGATCATACGCCCGGATTGCTGTAAATCGATCAAGGTATCAATTGCTTTGTTTAATGACTCTTCATCGAGAGAGCCGAAGCCCTCGTCTATAAACATGGTTTCCAGAGATATGCCGCCTTCATAGGACTGAATAACATCGGCCATCCCAAGCGCTAAACATAATGAGGCATTAAATTTTTCCCCGCCAGATAATGTTTTCACATCTCTCATTTGGCCTGTGTAATTATCATACACATCAAATCCTAGGCCGCTCTGCTTGCCACGTTTCTCCATACGGTCGCTGCGAACCAGATAGAATTGACCACCTGACATCCGTTGTAATCTCTGGTTTGCATTTTGAATAATCTTTTCCAAAAATTCAATCTGTAGATACCGTTCAAAGGATATCTTCTTCCCATTTTCTCCGCGAACAACATCATACAAATCTTTGACAAGTTGGTGTTCGCGTTCAGCATCTTGCCAATTGCTCTCAGCCTCTATGATATTGGCCTTGTAGTCTCTACCCTTGTCGTAGTTGTTCTCGGTATGTATATACCCGCTGCGAATAGAATCAATATATTTTTCCAACTCCTGCAGCCACTGTTGTAATGCATCAAGATCATGACGTTCTTTGCCTGCTAACGATGAGGACAGTTCCTCGATTTGCTTTGTTAAAGATAGCATTGCTGTCTTATATGTTTCAATCTGTTGCTTCAATTCTTCACGAGCCACATCTGTCATTTTCGCCGCTTTGTAAGCTTCTTCCGTCTCGAATCCTGCTTGCTCCAAAGCATTCATGTAGCTTTGATGAGCTTTATCTTTATTAGCAATAGCCTCGTTATTTAAACTCTCTGCATTACTGCGGTTTGCTGCCGCCTTGATGTTCCGATCGTTCGCCTCTTGATATCGCAGTTGTGCTGCCTTCCATGCGGACTCCAGCTGTTTCTTAATATCTTCCGTTTCCCGGATACGCAGTTCTAGCTGCTCAAGACTTCGCACATCTTCAGGTAAAGCAGCTAACGATTGATCATATAGTGCCTTCTCCGTGGCATATGCAGTCTTCTTCTCATTGCACAAATTCAGAATATGCTCCTTATGCTTGCGCAATTCATCCAACCTGTTCTCCAGTGTTTCCAACCCAAGTCTCAGCAGGGCAAGCTTCGCATGATCTTCCTTCAACCACTTCTCCTCTTCAGCCAGTGCTTTTCCTTCTTTCACCAGCTCTTTAAAAACACCCTGAATCCCTTCTAAGCTAAAACCCTGTTCAAGCAATTGTTGCTGTTTCTCTTGAATCAGCTGCCCAGTGGCTGCGAGTTTCGCTATCGCTTCGAGATGCTTTTTTTCAGTTGCGGATTTCTCCTTGCGAAGCCGCTCCAACTCTTCTTTGGTCGGGATATCTCCGGCCACAGCTGCCTTCTTAGGATGGTCAAGGCTTCCACAAACCGGGCAAGACTCACCGTCATGAAGATGACTTGCAAGTAATCCTGCCTGACCTTCAGTCCAGCGATCCTCTACTATAGAATAAGCATGATCCGCTTTTTCAAATGCTGCTCGATTCTCTCGCTCCTCTTGTTGTTCCTTTTCAGATTTTTGAACGAGGTTATTGTATTCTTGTATGATTGTAGCTTGCTGTCTCAAAATAGTAAGCTTCTCTGTCTTAACCGGCAAGAGAACAACTTTCTCTTCCAGTTCCTTTATTTGAGCTAAATTCGTTAACCGTTCGGATTGTAAGGAATCCAATTGATTCTGTGCATCCGTCAATTGTTTCGACAACTTTTCGACTTCAGCCGCAAGCTGCACTTCCCGTTGTTGCTTCTGATCGATTTCCTTTACCGTTGGCAGGTATCCCTGAAGTCGATCCAGCTCATGAAAAACCTGCTCTCTTACCTCTTCCTTGCCTTCTTCCTCCTTATACTGCAACGCGGCCAGTTGAAAAGTAGCCTCCGCGTGTACGTTTTCAGACAAAGCTTCTTCGAGAAGCTTACTTTTGCGGACGAGTTCTTCCGAGAACTCTGAATTATGCTTTTCGTACACTTGCAGATGGACGGCTTGCTCGGCAAGTGAAAGCAACACCGTTTTTTCCTGAATATCTTGTTCTTGCTCTACAAGGTTTTGTTTTGCCGCGAGCTTTTGATCCAAAATATTGAATTGTTCATTCAGGTTTTGGGCTTGATGATATGCCGATGTATGTTCTTGGTACTTAGCTGTTTCATCTTTCAGCTTCTGCTTCATAACTTTCATTTGTTCAGCGTAATATTCGATCTCTTTATCTAAGGCTTCAAGTACTTGATATGTATTATAATGCTGCTGTTGAAAAAATACGTTATACAGATCCGATCCCTCACGTACTGCTAAAGAGCCCTTAACATTGCTGATATGATACTCACGCATGTTTCCCAGTTCCGTACAGAGCAGTTGCATTTCCTTCCGCTTCTCATTTAAATGATCGGCAACATATTTGTACAAACCGGTCTTAAAGATACGGCGCAAAATCTCCTCTTTGTTCTCCGTCTCCGAGGTTAACAGCTTACGGAACTCCCCCTGCGGCAGCATAACGATTTGACTGAATTGTTCCTTCGTGAGTCCTATAATTTCACGAATCTTCTCATCCACCTGTGATACAATAAGGCGGTCAGTAAGCGGAACCTCTTTCCCACGAACGATCTCGTACAATTCGTATCGGTCTCCCGTTGCCCCTTTATTGCCTACTTTAACATGAGCCAGCTGCCGGAATACGCGGTACGTCCGGTCTTTCAGTTCAAATTCAAAATCAACGGAAGTGTGCGCCTGGTCATCAGCGAAATGACTACGGAGCATTTTATTGTCATTTCTGTCCTCTCCACTCGCATCCCCATATAAAGCAAAACAGATCGCGTCAAAAATGGATGTTTTCCCAGCCCCCGTATTTCCCGATACGACAAACAATCGATGTCCTTTCAGCTCTGAAAAATCAATAACTTCTTTATCCTTATACGGCCCGAACGCCGTCATCGTAAGTTTCAACGGTTTCATTGCGCTCACCCTCTTTCTTATAGATCTCCTGCAGCGTTTCTATAAACAAATGTTCTGTTTCTGGAGAGAGCTCTGTTCCTCTCACTTCTTTGTAGAATGCTTTGAACAGCGAAAGTCCGTCCATCTTTGCTCTTCCATCAATCGCTAAAACTTCCCCTGTGAGCCCAGGGATAGCCATTTTCCGTTCTACATGCATAGCATTTGGATACACGGATCTAACCCGTTCCATCGCAGATAGTACTAAAGTCTCGTCAAGCAAGCGAACAAAAACATAATCATAATTAATCGAGTGCTTCTCAATATCTGCAATTAGGCCTTCTACAGTTCTCATATCACGTCGTGGAGCGAGGTATCTTTTCTCAATTGTCACGTTTCCATGTTGATCTAGTTCAACTATAAAATATCCTTTGTTATGATGTTCTTCCGAAATGGAATATTTCAGAGGCGAACCGGCATATCGGATAGTTTCGTTCCCAACGTGATGCGCCTGATGAAGATGGCCTAGTGCCGTATAGTTGAAGCCATCAAAATGCTTTGCACTCACATGTTCGGCCCCACCGATGGACAACGGCCGTTCCGAGTCGCTTGTATTATTCTGTGCTTCACCACTAGGTGTGACAAAAGCGTGGCCAACGAACACGTGACGAGCACTCAGGTCCATTTTAGCTTTGATGGTTTCAACGATCTTCTTCATAGCATCATCATGAGTTTTGATGTCTTCATCCCCAAGCAAATAACGAACTTTTCCAGGCTCGGCGTATGGGATGAGATGAAAATGAACCTCCCCATCTTGGTCGCAAAGCACTACAGGTTCGAAAGGATATGTAAGTTCACCCGCGATATGTAACCCTGAGGCTTTCATAATGCTGCTTCCAAAGTCAAGCCGGCTGGGGCTATCGTGATTACCCGCAACTGCTAATACGGGGATTTTCAATTGGAGGATAATCGTTTCTAGCACGCTATCAAGTAATTGAACGGCTTCCGTCGGTGGAACTGCACGATCATATAAATCACCTGCGATAACGATGACGTCTGGTCTATCCGCTTCAATATCCTTTATAAATTGTTCAAGAACAAATTGCTGATCCTCCGTCATGTAAACACCCTGAACCAACTTGCCAAGATGCCAATCAGCTGTGTGGAAAATTTTCATTGGTTTCCGTCCTCTCCGATAATATCTCCGTATCTTCCTCAGCAGTTTTTATGCAGCTGTTATTGTGTAACTCTATTATAACAAACGTTCTCTGACAACAAGTTGCCAGAGAACGTTTGTTTGTACTAATTATTTTATTCAATGGGGCATGAGACTTATTCCTCAGCTCTGGTTGGACAGTTTATCCGTTTCGGTCAACAACGTCAGCTTTCGGACATTACACTTTTGTAATAACACCAACCTACCGCTGCTAAAATCATTCTTCCTTATATTTTTCTAAAACCTCAGTGGTTTTGCTTATAAGCTTATCAAATAATTCTTTCTCTCTTTCTTTCGTAGTCAGCCACAAATCACCGTATTCTTTGACAAATGCCTGAAATAATAAGTTATCGTCATCTGTTTCATTAATCTCTAATATCTCGGACATAATCCTTTTATTTCTTATAACATTAAAGATCTTATTGTATAGTTCATTTAACCGCTCTGAAGCTAATTTAGACACAAGATTTACTGTGTACGGCTTACTTGGAACGACTGAACTTACTTTCCCCCGTCGATGCTTCTTCCCTTTGGTTGTAGTTACAGCCTCTGACTCATCCCCAACCATTTCAATCTTTATAATATGTGTAAACTCTAATTGATCTCCTTGAATAGTTGACGAGTAAAATTCAATGTTGTTTTTCAGTAAAATGCTTTCAAGTTGTTTTAACTGAAAACCTAATACATCATACATCTTATCCTTTTCGTCGGTCTTTTTGCGCTTATTTATTTTATCCGAAGGCGGTAAAATAAATCTATCAAAACCAGATAGATCCTTTAAAAGATCAACATGAAAGCTCGCAATGAACTTATACACTTTTTCCGCTTCGAATGGGTGTGTTTCATTCAAGATGATTGTATCGAATTTCTCAGCAAGTGTTGGATCGAAAATATCGGTATCACGAAGTACATACTCCATTTTATTAATCCTCCTAGATAAGAAATATTGTCGACATTGTCATTTACTTTCGCTAACTTCCTGACGAAAAAGCGCCGCGGCGACACAAAGCTACATTCATGTGAGTTTTTCCATTCCTATAAGCCTGATTTCATTAAGAATGTCCAAAACTGGATCGCTTTCTTGGGCAAGTTGGCGTACTAGCTGAATATATGTGGTTAATTGCCCCTTCT
The DNA here is from genome assembly GCF_057749925.1 of Paenibacillus sp. sgz302191. Taxonomy (NCBI): domain Bacteria; kingdom Bacillati; phylum Bacillota; class Bacilli; order Caryophanales; family Paenibacillaceae; genus Paenibacillus; species Paenibacillus sp. sgz302191. The sequence continues at coordinate 3,603 of NZ_JBYLHY010000009.1, read as the reverse complement.
TAATTGGATCATCTAGCGTAGAGGTGAATGCTTCCAACTCACCTGCAAACTTTCGAAGTTCTTGTGACCTATACCAGTTTCTCATTTGAGTATCGATATTTCCCATCAGATGTTTTTTTCGGTGTTCTTGTTCTTCTAACTTCTCAAGTTTCTTTCTCTTTTCTGTCTCGACCTCACGAAGTCGCAGTTGTTCTTGTCTCTTTATTTCATCTTCTTGACCTGCAATGAATTTGGCTATTAGAGCCTCGCCACTTATTTTTAATAATGTCCTAAATATTTCCCCAATCTGTTCCTCTATTGGCACGTCAACAGAATCTGAGAACGTATTTGTTTCTGAAACTCTATTTTTCATTCTGTAATCTAACATTTCATGAAATTGAAACTCAAGTCTTCCACTTGGAAGTTTCTCGTACATTGGCCCGAATGTTGTTAATGACCTTTCACTGATCGATTCATCAGACAACAACGAACGCCTTTTCACCATAAGTTCCCTTACTTGTAATGAAAACTTTTGATCGAATAATCTTATTGCTGCATTATCGTCTTCTCTCGAATCAACTGAAATTGCCCCGCCCAGTTCCTGAATGGACTGAATCAATATATTCATAATTCTGGATACTCGATTAACTTGTTGATTGGATACAGCTATCGGAAGAACGGCTTTATTACGGCGATATTCAGTTTTACTGATCATGGAACGCTCAAGTATATCTCTAAACTTGTGTTCCTCGTCCCTTTTCATTCTATAAGTAATTTCTTCTTGATAATCGATAATAAGTGGATGATACTGAGAAACCCTTTTATTCACTCGAATTTCATCACACCACTTTAAGAAAATTTTCTCAGATCCGGGTGTAAGTACATTCATTCCATTAAGCGCTTTCAATTGCTCAATTGATATATGGTTATAATCAACAAATTCTAGTCGCCTTCCCCCAAACACAGCTCTTCACCCCCCTTGTGCAGAGAACGTGAACCCAGCTCTAAGAAGGTCATCCGTTAGTTCTTCAAGTTCATGGGTACTGCTCATTCCATCAGGTATAAAGTAACGACTTAAGTTATCGTTTAATAAAGCAGAAATACAGCCCATGAACTCAGAAATCCGGGGATAATCGTGTTGATTCAAATAAACTTTGTCGCCTTTATATAGGTAATTCGCAAAAGTGTACCTGGTCGATAACTTAGACAGATGTATTCCAACAATTGCATTCCGCATTTCGGCAAGCTGGTTAAAGTCATCTTCAAATTGATTTAGATAGGTCTTATTTTTCATTAACTTCGAAATGTCGATTGCAAACTTCATTTTAAACTTCATCTCTTTGACAATGCCTCTTAATTTAACAATATCCTCTGTAGTTTGCATAAGGTATTTGGGCTTGGAGCTATGTCTGTGAGGCCCGTTTACCAGTACAATTTTCATATCTCTATATTTTTTCATAGATTTTTCTATAAGACGGTATTGGGTAAAAAACTCTTCTTCATTATATTCTGGTGCACGCAGCGGAGGCAGCAGTTCCAAAGCAAACGGTTCACCGTATTTTGCAAATGTATCACTAAGATTTTGAATAATCTGATTCAACTTCGCCGTGTCCTTCCAGAACGCATCATTATCCTTGTCATAATGCAAACGTAAAATATATGTTCCCTCCGGTTGTTCCTTAATCGAACCTGTCATCGTTTCAATAAATGAAATAGAACTTTGTATTTCATTCGGATATTCCATGCCTTTAATTTTCGCGGGAATCAAAATGTTGACAGGTCCAACGATACTAACTCTACCTGTAGATACACATAAATTCATATACTCAGGCCAGTATTCGGTATCGTGTACATTCTCAAAAATCCAAACATGCATAACCAGCATTTCCAATTCGCCTTTTCGACCATTAATGAATGGTCTATGGCGATTCTCTTCATACATTTCATCGATATCAAAAGGGTTGTTGTTATATCTGTGATTATATCGATTAATATAATAAAATTGTTCCCGTTCTCTATTGTAAATAAGTTCAACATATTCCTCGTAGTAGGATCTAATGTAACTTTGAGCAAACTGAAATAAATTAACTCCATATTCACGGTAAACTTCTTTAACCCAAGCAATTAATGAATGATCCAAATATTTGAATCCAGTGATTGAAGGCTTTACAATTTCTTGTTCTTTAATTTCTTCACATAAGATTGTGAGTCTGTCCTTATATTGTTCAATGCCGGTTTCCCTCATTTTTCTGCTATCGCAAAATTCATCTACAGCATAATTTAAATCCTCTTTGCAGTAAAAAAGATCGACATATTTGAGTTCGTTAAACCATGATCTATACATCTTATCAATACGGCTTTTTGTTTGTCTGTAGTAATCTACAATAAAGTCCTTACTTTTGGGGAAAATATTGCCGATCTCCTGTTCAATTTTTGATACTGACTGTTCAACTTTGATCTTCTCATAGTCTACGGCTTCCGGGTCAAGATAAGTATTAAAATAATCCATCACGTACTTGATTACGTTTGTCATATTCTCAGCATGGTTTTTAAAATTAAATTCATTCAGCTTGTCTTTCTTCTTCATTTTTGTGATGTACTGCTCTACGGTTAGCATCTCCCACTCTCCTCTCATTTTCAAAAATGTTGACTGAAGAAGTGAAGCCCCGACTTTGTAATAAAAAAACAAAAGACAAATAAAGTGTGCATCTGAGCTGAATTCGCACTCTATCTGTCTCAACGTCTATACTGAAGGTAATCTCACGAGCTGATTTTCTTCCTTGTGCAATGTTGGATATAATCGAACAATTCTGATCCTCTAAGTCCGTTTTCTAAAACAAATGTTATCTGATCTTTGTTCAATCCTGCTTCTTGAAACGATTTATAGTATCCTTTTATAATTTGTGATGTTTCCTTATGTGCCCTCCATGCAAAACTAAATGGATCTTCTAACTTTCCAGTCTCTTTTTCCGAAACATCATACACTAACGCGTATACACTAGGAATTTTAAATCTTTTGACAATGCAGGTTCGATGCTTTCCTTCTTCTGCTACGAGTTCCCCATTACAATTCGCCAGCTGAATTTGATCATAATCGGGTACATCTTCTCGATACGTATTTGTTTCAAATTTTCTCAACAGTGAGCCACAGTGCTCAGATCTTCTGCATATTTCCAAAAACTCTTGTCGTTCTGAAGATAATGTAAGCATTTCCTGGACAGTAAATGGAGAGTAATCCCCCCATGTGTCTATTAAATTCTGTTTTTCAAACCAACGCCATACTGCGCACTTACGCGCATCACCTGTCAGCAAGTATGGGTAGTTTTTAATCTGACTAACATCGACATAGGTTGCTCTTGTTGAGCCTACTGTACCGACTGGGCGATCTCGTCTGAATTCATGATTTACGTATAAAAAGTTCGTATACACATCATCATATCGAACGGCTATTTTATCTCTCATGTTTTTATTCCATAATTCAAAAGAAATCAAATGGTCTAGTACATCATCAGTCTTTAAATTGTGGATAAAGACGTTTTAATTTGATCCGGGCGTCAGAGGTAGTAAACTGCCAATCGACTCCCTTTTGACTCGAGTTGCGACCTTGCTCCCAGGCAGACAGCT